>CAXYWC010000072.1:0-12076 GCA_964292845.1 uncultured Flavobacterium sp.
TAGAACTTTTAGAAACAATTCACTCAATTTTAAAAAAAAGAGTATTTTTGAAGAATCATAATTCGAATATGGAAAATTTAATACGCTTTAAGCAATCTGACTTAGCCAAAATCACCAATTTCAGAAATGGTGAAGTCAAGTTTGGTGAAAAAATGATTACCGTTCCTAAAGAGGAAAATATTACTACTTTTATCAGAAGCTGTGAAGCGAAATATGTTATTTTAGGTATACCCGAAGATATTGGAATTAGAGCTAATTTAGGCCGATCTGGAGCCCATTCGGCTTGGGAAAGTGCCATACAAAGCATTGCCAACATTCAGCACAATCGATTTTGCAAAGGAAATTCGGTTTTAATCTTAGGACAGGTTGATGTGTCTCAGGAAATGGATTTGGCAAAAAACCTAGACCAAAATAATCCAGAAGACAGGAAGCAACTTTTTAAAATTGTCGAACAAATAGACAAAGAAGTTTCTCACATTATTTTCTCGATTATAAAATCAGGAAAGACCCCTATTATTATAGGCGGTGGTCACAACAATGCGTATGGAAATATAAAAGGAACGGCTTTAGCCAAAGGAAAAGCAATAAATGCAATTAATTTTGATGCCCATTCCGATTTTAGAATTTTAGAAGGAAGGCACAGCGGCAATGGCTTTTCGTATGCTTTTGACGAAGGTTTTCTTAAAAAGTACTTTATTTTTGGACTTCATGAAAGCTATACTTCAAAAAGTGTGTTGGATACCATAAAAAAACTAAATGACCGTGTGCGCTATAATACGTATGACGAAATTAAACTCCGCCATCAAAAAGATTTTAAAGAAGAAATGTGTAATGCATTAGAATTTATAAAAAATGATTTTTTTGGGCTCGAAATCGATTTAGACGCTATCCCTAATATTGCGTCGAGTGCGATGACTTTAAGTGGCTTTTCGGTTGAAGAATTGCGCCAATTTATTTATTATTTTAGCCAAAATCAAAATGCAAGTTACCTCCATATTTGCGAAGGAGCTCCAGTACTAGGAGAAGAAAAGAACAACCACTTGACAGGAAAACTTATTGGCTATTTAGTAACCGATTTTATAAAAGGAAATTCCCAAGCATAATCGTTTGCCGTTTAATCAAGCAAACGGTTAAACGAGTAAACAAATAACCTATCTTTGCACAAAATTAAACTATGTTATTCGAAGATTTATCGCTTTCTAAAAGCATTCAAAGAGCCGTTTTTGAAGAAGGTTATACCAGTGCAACCCCAATTCAAGAACAGTCAATACCTATTATATTATCCGGAAAAGATTTAATTGGCTGCGCCCAAACAGGAACAGGAAAAACGGCCGCATTTGCCATTCCAATCATTCATAATTTACACCGAATTGTAGGTTCGTCCAAAAAACAAAAATTAATACGAACTCTTGTTGTTACCCCTACGCGAGAGCTTGCAGTACAAATAGGCGAAAGTTTTGATACCTACGGAAAATACACCAACTTAAAACAACTTACCATTTTTGGAGGCGTATCGCAAAACCCGCAAGTAGAACAGCTAAATTCGGGTATCGACATTCTTATTGCAACACCTGGAAGATTGCTAGATTTACACAAACAAGGTTTTGTAGATTTAACAAATTTACACCATTTAGTGCTTGACGAAGCTGATCAAATGCTAGATATGGGGTTTATAAACGATGTTAAAAAAATTGTCAAATTAACGCCCAACAACCGTCAAACGCTACTTTTTTCGGCAACAATGCCCATAGCCATAAGAGAACTGGCCGAAATGTTTCTAACCGACCCTGCTACAGTACAAGTTTCGCCTGTTTCATCAACCATTGAAACGGTCGATCAACGACTCTATTATGTTGAAAAAGAAAACAAACGTCCTTTATTGTACCACATTATTAAAGAAGAAAAGCTGAGCAATATTTTGGTTTTCTCAAGAACAAAACATGGTGCTGATAATATTGCGAAAGCCCTGAAAAAACAAGGATTAAATGCAGAAGCCATTCATGGTGACAAATCGCAAAATGCAAGACAACGCGCTTTAGACCATTTTAAAAACAAAGAATGTGATATTCTTGTTGCTACCGATATTGCGGCACGAGGAATAGATATTGAGTTTTTGCCGTATGTGATTAATTTTGATTTGCCAAATATTCCAGAAACCTATGTACACCGTATCGGTAGAACTGGTCGTGCTGGTCGAGAAGGAATGGCTATTTCTTTTTGTGGAAAAGATGAAGAAGGCTATTGGAAAGATATTATAAAACTAACCAAAGCGAAGGTTACAACCATAGAAAATCATCCTTTTCCTTGGAAAGCTGGTGCAGCATCTACCCAACCGGAAAGAAACTCAAATCGAAGCGGAGGAAAAGAAAAATCTAGAAAATCGGATGTTTCTAAAAAAAATAAAAAACGCTGGTATTAGTCTAAATAAAAAAATGCTTTAGTTGGGGGACTAAAGCATTTTTTAAAAAACAATTAAAACAACTTAAAACAAACTTTTTATAAAAACATTTATTCTTTTTATTACAAAAATTAAAACAATAATATGTTTTAACACTACAATAGTACAACTTATCGGATTAACTGACAAATAAAATCGATAAAATACATTAATTTTATCAATTTGTAATATTAAACTTATATTTTAAGGAGCTAACCTTTCTATTGTCCAAGAAAAATCAGGTGCTAACTTATACCGAATACGATCATGCAATCGGTTTGGGCGCCCTTGCCAAAACTCCATTTCCTGAGGTTCAACAATGTATCCTCCCCAATTTTTAGGTCGCAGAACTTCTTTTCCTTCAGAATCTATTTCCAATTGCTTCAATTTCTCTTCCAAAACGGCTCTTGAAGCAATAACTTCGCTTTGATTAGAAACAATCGCGCCGAGTTTACTTCCATTGGGTCTGGATTCAAAATAACCGTCGGATAAATTTTCTGGAATTTTCTTTGTAATGCCTTTTATAATAACTTGTCGCTCGACTGAATGCCAAAAAAAAGACAGGCAAACATTTGGATTATTAGCAATAGCACGTCCTTTTTCGGAATCATAATTGGTATAAAAAACAAATCCTTCGTACGTAAATCGCTTCAACAATACCACTCTAGCTTTAGGAAACCCATCAATTCCTAACGTGGAAACCGTCATGGCGTTAACTTCTTCGGTTCCTCCAAAATCTTCGACTTCATGAAACCATTTTTTGAAAAGCGTAATAGGATCTTCTGGAATATTAGATTCCAACAATTCACTTTTTTCGTATGACTTTCTATAATTACTTAAATCTTTCATTTTTTTAGTGGGATAATCGGTTATTTAGGATTCGCTTAATCGAATCGACAAATAGCCAAAAATTAGAATTCAAAAACCTTCCCATCATCAGCTAAAACAGTATTCTCGAAAACGGTTTGTGCTTCTGTTGCAAATAATCCTATTGATTCATATCGGGTAGAATAATGCCCTAAAATCAACTGTTTACAGTTGGCTTGTAGCGCAATTCTTGCCGCTTCTTTCGCTGTTGAGTGCATTGTTTTTTGAGCTAATTCGGCTTCCGATTCTAAAAAAGTACTTTCGTGATACAAAACATCTGCATTTTCAATTATTGGAATTATAGCTTCATTATACATTGTGTCGGAACAAAACGCATAACTTTTAGGTTTTTCTGGATCGAATGTCAATTCTGAATTGGGAATTACCCGTCCATCTTCTAGCGCAATATCTTTTCCGTTTTTAATGTTTTGAAAATAGCACGTTTCTATTTCATACTTTTGAACGGCTTGCAAGTTCAACTTTCGTTCTTTTTCTTTTTCTTGAAACAAAAATCCGTTAGTATAAACCCTATGTTTAAGCGGAATGGTTTTTACGATTACTTTTTCATCCTCAAAAATAATTTCAGATTCGGTCGCTGTTAATTCGACATAATTCAAATTATATTGTGGCCAAGAATTGGAATAGTGCAACTGGAGTTTTATAATTTCCTGAATTCCTTTAGGTCCGTAAATGGTTAAATCGTTATTTCTGTTTAGCAAATTAAAAGTTGAAATTAATCCAATTAATCCGTAAAAATGATCGCCATGCAAATGGGAAATAAAAATATGGTTTATAGCCGAAAATTTTATTTTGTTTTTACGCAATTGCACTTGAGTTCCTTCAGCACAATCGACAAGGAATAATCTGTTCCGTATTTCTACTACTTGTGAGGTTGGATTTGTAAATGTTCTAGGCGTGGCTGCATAACAACCTAATATGGTAAGCTTCATTAACTTTTCCCCTTTCTGCGATTGCGTTCGGTTTTTAGTAACAGTAATTCTCTACTCGTTTGTCCTGCTACAGAAGTATTTTCTTCGGCACGACGAATGAGGTAAGGCATTACCTCTTTTACGGGACCAAAAGGCAAATATTTAGCCACATTATAGCCTTCGACAGCTAAGTTATAACTAATATTATCGCTCATTCCGTACAATTGACCGAACCAAATTCTAGTATCGTTTTTAGATATGGCCTTATCTTGCATTTTTTGCATCAGTGTATAAGAACTTTGCTCGTTGTGAGTTCCTGCAAAAATGGTCATTTTAGCGATGTTGGCGAGCATATAATCAACGGCTGCGTCAAAATTATCGTCTGTAGCTTGTTTGGATTCGCAAATGGGTGATTTGTATCCTTTTTCTTTAGCACGATCGTTTTCTTTTTCCATATAAGCCCCTCGAACCAATTTCATTCCAATATAAAAACCGTCTGTTTTGGCTTGTTCGTGTACTTTTTTTAAATACTCCAATCGATCCCAACGGTACATTTGCAACGTATTAAAAATAATGGCTTTTTGTGTGTTGTACTTTTGCATCATTCTGGTCACGAGTGCATCGGCAGGGTCTTGCATCCAACTTTCTTCCGCATCGATCAGAAGCGCTACGTTGTAATCGTGTGCGGCTTTGCATACTTGCTCGAAACGTTCTTCTACTCTACTCCACTCGGCATTTTCGACATCAGAAAGAGGTTTGTTTTCGGCTAATTTTTCATACAATTCGAAACGACCAAAACCTGTTGGCTTAAAAACGGCAAAAGGAATGGCATTTCGTTCTTTTGCCAATACTATTGTTTTTAGTGTCATTTTCATGGCATCGTCAAAATGCGCTTCATCTTCTTTTCCTTCAATCGAATAATCTAATATTGAAGAAACTCCTTTGGCAAACATTTTATCGACCACTGGAATGCAATCGTTTTCGGAAACGCCGCCACAAAAATGATCAAAAACGGTAGCTCGTATTAATCCTTCTACTGGTAAATTAGCCTTTAGAGCAAAATTTGTTAGCGATGTCCCTATTCGTACTAAAGGTCGTACCGCAATCATTTTAAATAAAAAATAGGCTCTATCTAACTCTGCATCACTTTTTAACGAAAAAGCATTTTGGGTGTTGTTGAAAATTTTATCCATCATAATTACAATTGTTGTGCAAATATAATTATAGTGAGGCACTTTTTATGCAAATTTTAGTTTATTTTGCAACACCAATATTTAAAACAGAGCCATCATGGTTTCCATCATTTCAAACGAATACGCTATCCATTTTAACCAAGTGGGCTATGACTATTTGAATTTCAACATCAAAGAACACAATTACTCTAAAATTTTTGTTTTAGTCGACGAGAATTCGAATGAATATTGTTTGGCAAAACTCCTCCCGCTTATTGAAACCGAATCTGAAATTGAGATTATCGAACTCGAATCAGGCGAGGAAAACAAAACCATTGAAACCTGCGTTCAAATTTGGAATGTGCTTATCGAATTAGGAGCCGATAGAAAAAGTTTGCTTATTAATCTTGGTGGTGGCGTAATTACCGATATGGGTGGATTTATAGCCTCTACATTCAAACGTGGCGTGGCTTTTATCAATATTCCTACGACCCTTCTAGCTATGGTTGATGCCTCAGTAGGAGGTAAAAATGGTGTGGATTTAGGAGGATTAAAAAACCAAATTGGAACCATTACCAATCCTGAAATGGTTATTATAGATTCTAGTTTTTTAGAGTCGCTTCCTCAAAATCAGATGCGCTCTGGACTTGCCGAAATGCTAAAACACGGACTAATTGCTAAAAAATCGCATTGGGATAAATTTAAAAGTTTATCCGAAATTAATTTTGATGATTTTGATGCATTAATACACGAATCGGTGGCAATAAAAAACAATATTGTGATGCAAGATCCAACCGAAAACGGCATCCGTAAAGCACTCAATTTCGGCCACACGCTAGGGCACGCCATAGAAACCTATTTTTTAGAAAATACAAGCAAACAAAAATTACTACACGGAGAAGCCGTTGCAGTAGGAATGGTGTTAGAAAGCTTCCTTTCATTAGAAAAAAAACTTATTTCAGAAAAGGAGTATTTGGAGATAAAATCGGCTTTGATTCGTGTTTTTGACAGGCTAGTTATTAATCCAGAAGAGCTAGAAAACATCATTGAATTACTTATTCATGACAAGAAAAACGAATATGGAAAAGTACAATTTGCGCTTCTAGATGGAATTGGGAAGGTAAAAACAAATCAAACTACTGATAACGAAACAATTATCAAGGCTTTTGAAGATTATAAAAAATAATATTTTTTTTATACATATTTTTTTTATCGCGTTACTTTTTTTTTAATTTTGTCGTAATGAATAACCGTTGTAAAGAAACATATCACTATCTATCCCAAAAACCTGAAATTGGTTTTGTTAACTGTGTTTGTCATAAACAAGAAGGTTTGTTGTCGTTATTTTCAATACATTCATTTAAAAATACAGCATTAGAAATATTTTTTGCCAATATTCGAGTTTGAATAAAAGTATGTTATTTTTTTATACACTTTTAATTTTTTATAAACCTCTGATAAATAAATGAATACAAAATATTCTGACTTAATAAATCAAACGTATTACTTCCCGCAAGAAGAATTTACACTTGCAAAAGACAATCTTGAGTTTCATAAAATTGATTTAATGAAACTGGTAGAAAAGTATGGTACACCGCTCAAATTTACCTATTTACCGCAAATTTCTAGTAACATTAAACGAGCCAAAAGTTGGTTCCGAGTTGCAATGGAAAAAAACAATTACGAAGGTAAATATTATTACTGCTATTGCACCAAAAGCTCTCATTTTGAATACATTATGAATGAAGCTTTTAAAAACAATATTCATATTGAAACTTCTTCTGCTTTTGATATCAACATTGTTGAAAACCTAATGGCTTCAGGTAAAATAAACAAAAGCACGTATGTTATTTGTAATGGTTTCAAACGAGATCAGTACATCGAAAATATTGCAAGAATTATCAATAATGGGCATAAAAACACCATTCCTATTATTGACAATTTTGAAGAACTAGATTTATTACAAACTCAAATAAAAGGAAAATTTAAAATAGGCATACGAATTGCAGCCGAAGAAGAACCGAAATTTGAGTTTTACACCTCAAGACTTGGTATTGGTTACAAAAACATTGTCCCGTTTTACAAAAAACAAATCCAAGAAAATAAAAAACTGGAACTCAAAATGTTGCACTTTTTTATCAATACAGGTATTAATGACAATGCCTATTATTGGAACGAGTTAGTAAAATGTATCAAAGTATATGTATCGCTAAAAAAAGAATGTCCTACATTAGACAGTTTGAATATAGGTGGAGGGTTTCCTATAAAAAATTCACTCGCTTTCGAATATGATTACCAATATATGATTGACGAAATTATCAATCAAATAAAAATTGCTTGTGACGAGGCTGAAGTTGCCGTACCCAACATTTTTACCGAATTTGGTTCCTTTACAGTAGGCGAAAGTGGTGGTGCCATTTATCAAATATTGTATCAAAAACAACAAAATGATAGAGAAAAATGGAATATGATTGACTCTTCATTTATTACCACATTACCTGACACTTGGGCCATTAACAAACGATTTATCATGCTAGCCATAAACCGTTGGAACGATGCTTACGAACGCGTTTTACTTGGCGGAATGACTTGCGATAGTGACGACTATTACAATTCTGAACAAAACATGAATGCCATTTATTTGCCAAAATACAATAAAGAAAAACCATTGTATATTGGTTTCTTCAACACAGGCGCTTACCAAGAAACAATAGGAGGCTACGGAGGATTACACCACTGTTTAATTCCGCAACCCAAACACATTTTGATTGATAAAGATGAAAACGGAATTTTGGCAACAGAAATTTTTTCTGAACAACAAAAAGCCGAAGATGTTTTAAAAATATTGGGATACAACAAATAATAAAAACTGTTTTATAAACAAAAAAATAACAAATACCCAAATTTACAAATAACACAACAATAATGAAAGGACCAATAAGTCAGTTTATCGAAAAACACTACCTACACTTTAATGCTGCAGCGCTAGTAGATGCCGCAAAAGGATACGAAGAGCATTTGCTAGACAACGGCAAAATGATGATTACGCTAGCTGGCGCCATGAGTACTGCCGAATTAGGAAAATCGCTTGCAGAAATGATACGCCAAGACAAAGTACACATTATTTCATGTACCGGAGCAAATCTTGAAGAAGATATCATGAATCTTGTAGCGCACAATTCGTACAAAAGAGTGCCTAATTACAGAGACTTAAGCCCGTTAGAAGAAAGAGAATTACTAGACAACCACTTCAATAGAGTTACAGATACTTGCATTCCTGAAGAAGAAGCATTCCGTCGTTTGCAATCCCATTTGTTCGAAATTTGGAACAAAGCTGAGCAAGCGGGCGAACGCTATTTTCCACATGAATTTATGTATCAAATGCTGAATTCTGGAGTCCTAGAACAATACTACGAAATAGACCCTAAAGATTCTTGGATGATTGCTGCTGCCGAAAAAAACCTACCCATTGTGGTTCCAGGTTGGGAAGATAGCACCATGGGAAATATTTTTTCTTCCTACTGCATCAAAGGAGAATTTACAGCTACCACTATGAAAAGCGGTATCGAATACATGATGTGGTTAGCAAAATGGTATCCTGAAAACTGCGCTGGAAAAGGAATAGGCTTTTTCCAAGTAGGTGGTGGTATTGCAGGCGATTTTCCAATTTGTGTTGTACCCATGTTGTACCAAGATATGGAAATGCATGACATTCCTTTTTGGAGTTATTTTTGTCAAGTTTCAGATTCGACTACCAGTTACGGTTCGTATTCTGGAGCAGTACCCAACGAAAAAATTACTTGGGGAAAATTAGATGTTGATACTCCTAAATTTATTGTCGAATCCGATGCTACCATTGTTGTTCCTCTCATTTTTGCTTACATTTTAGACCTATAATATATGAAAAGAGTTATTGTTGATTATTCCAAACTTACAGGTGAAATTTTAAACTTATTGGTCGAAAAATTTCCCGACGGATATGATGATTCTAATATAATTCGTTTTAAAAATGCAAAAAACGAAACTATAGAAGCTGTGGAAGTCCGAACTGAAGACACTATTTTTTTAGTAAAAATTAGTACGAAACTGTCCGACAGAATTATAAATTACGATGAAGATGACGAACTTGCAGTAGATTCAATAGATGCTTTAAAAGGTATCGAAATAGAAGATGAAGACGAGGACGATGAAGACGATGATGATATAGAAAAACTAGAGCCAAACGATGGTGACGAAGATGATGACGAACCTATTGACGAAGACTCTGACGAGGATGAAGACGATGAGGATTAATATAAAAAACGGGAACTTTAAAAAGTTCCCGTTTTTTATTATTGACTAAAAGCCTAAATCTCTTTCTATTTCTTCCATTTCTATAATATCGTGAGCTTCCAAAACGGAAGGAACTACAACGATATTTTTTGTATCAGAGTTAAAATCAAATTCTGAAGCAACCAGCACAAATGACTTCCCCCCTTTTTTATGTTTTTTATAAAAATCGGTAAATAATAAAACATCTTTCAATGCTAAATTTTTATACGATGATAAATCAATTATCAAATTATGTTTATTAAAGCTTGTTTCATGTTCTAGCTTTAACAAAAATGAAGCTAAATCACCTTGCGTATCTTTAACAATAGTTGTGTGTCCTTTTTCTTCTACTTTCATTTGTTTTTTCCTAGAGGTTAAAAATATAAGCAAAAATATCAAATTAACACGTCACTTCCTACTAGCCTATACAATTAGTTTTTACATTAAAATTTTAGAGCCAAAGAAGTTGTTATCGCAAAATTATTTTTACTCGTGTTGAATAGTGCATCTCTTGAAAAATAGTCTTTAGCCTCAATTCTCCACAGTACATTATCTTTAATTTGAATATCAAAATTAGAGGATAACCCCCATGTTTGAAATCCGTTTGGTGTGCTTGTTGCAATAAGTATTTGTTTTTTGTCATTATAATATTCACCACGAACGGCAATGCTATATTTTTCTTTTGGTTTGTATCGTAAAATGCAAACCGGAGCATACCAAACATCATAATCGGTCGCAGTATACTTGTCTGTTCCAATGTCAAAACCTGCAATAATTCCAAACTTTTTTGAAGGTTCATATATTGCATATAAATTATGAAATAGTCGCCATGAATGAATGCTATCCGCTTTATCCGTTCCAATAAAGTTGCTATAATTCAAGATTAATTTAGACGTTGGCTTGTAATTTAATTGCACTCCAAATGATGGATTTTGAATATAATCAGGTTTTTTTATTTTTTGCCAACCATTTAAAACTAAAAATGAAGCATTAAATTTTTCAGATTTATTAGTATATGAAAGTTTGACACCAGTTTCATAGTAAGGTGAATTTTCTGCCAAAATACTTCTTGTTAATGTCCAACAATCGGCACTAATAGCAGTTTCAAAACCAATGTGCGAAGGCATGATTCCTGCATCTAACCAAATGTTATGTTTTTGTGAAATTTTGAAACCTACATTGGCTTCATTAACAAATTGTGCCCAAGTGGGTTCTGCCGACAGATTATATTGCCCATAGTTGCCTAACATTAAAGCTACGTTTGCTCGTACATTGTTTTTGTTATAGGATGCTTTTGCCAATGCTAAATTCAGATTGATTTCATTATGTCGTTTGTGGCTATAAATGAAGTTTGGTTTTTCGTGATTTTGAGGATTTGAAAAATCATAACTATAATATAACTCGCCGTAGCCTTGAAAAGTAAATGGCTTTATGGTATCATTTTGAGCCAATACCGATATTGAAGTGGCAATAAATAAAATTGTAATTATTATTTGTTTCATCAAAGTAATATTATATTTAAAAGTTCATTATTGAGTTGTCTTCCAGAAATTTAATTTTGGAAATATCTTTGTGATTAATGAGTTGTCCTATTAAAAATCCAAATCCATCTATCCCGAAAAGTACGTTTTCATCGACCAAATGCCATTTGGAGATATAGGTTGTATTCCCTCTAAAAAAACCAATAAATTTTCCAGTTAAAATTAAATTATTTTTCAATTCAACTTCAATTAGTTGATTTTTTAGTTTAAAATATTTTTTATAGAACAACAAAGATAAGTCAGTTTTCATTTCTATCTTTTTTCTCTGTCTAATTTTATGTTTGTTATGGGTTGATAGACCAAAGGAATTTGTTCTACTTCAACATCTGATTTTTCTAAACCAAATGCTTTTTCGTCGCTTACTCCCAAACGTTTTAAAAAGAAATAGCTGTTCAATAAAAGTCCTTCGCGCAAAGCAAATTCATTTTCGATGGATAAAAATTTCTCTATTACCACGAATTTGAAATCGGGTTCGTTGTTGTATTTGCTAGATCCATCTGGACGAATATGCAAATTGAGTTCCTTATTGGCTACCAACTCTTTAACGATAGTTTTGAAATACAGTTCCGTTTTAGGTTGTATTCTAAAACCAACATTAATATTCACTTTGATCACTTTATCGTCTACCAATTCTGATACATCATAAGACAATGTAAATGGGTCTTCAGTACGATTGATATGTAGAAACCAATACACATCGGCACGTTTTGGTTTTTTTGCAAAAATAGATTTAATTGTTTTTTCTTCTATTTCATGTCGTTTATCTGCTTTTGACAAATAAATTAAATGCGTTGCAAATTTTGGAATGGCATCGTCTTG
>CAXYWC010000073.1:0-12055 GCA_964292845.1 uncultured Flavobacterium sp.
GACGGAAAACCTTTCGATAAACAAGATTTTTACGCTAATCCAGAATTGTACACCTCAAATTTTGAGCGTTTTACCAAAGTGTCGGATATTTTTATGGCTGGACATTTTTACGGAAATGGAGCCCCAGTAATTTTATCTAAAGAAATGCTAAAAGCCCCAGACAATAAGATAAAAGTTGTTGCTGATATTTCTTGCGATGTAGATGGTCCAGTAGCTTGTACGCTAAAAGCATCAACTATTGCGCAACCATTTTTTGGCTATTATCCATCAGAACACAAAGAAGTCGATTTTATGCATCCAGGTGCAATTGTTGTTATGTCTGTAGATAATTTGCCTTGCGAACTGCCTAAAGACGCCAGTGAAGGTTTTGGAGAAATGTTTTTACAACATGTAATTCCCGCTTTTTATAATAATGACAAGGACGGAATTTTGCAAAGAGCAAAAATCACCGAAAACGGCAAACTCACTGAAAGATTTGCCTATTTACAAGATTATGTAGATGGGAAATAAAATAAAAAAGTCTCGATTTTGTCGGGACTTTTTTATTTTGTTACTTTACTATTCACTAAAAAGACTTCTTGAAATGAAAAAATTACTGTTACTGTTTTTATTTACTTCACTATTTGGATTTGCCCAAAATTCTGATGAAAATCAGTTAAAAGAAATATATAAATCTGCATTAACGAATTCTAAATGTTATGCATGGTTAGATGATTTGTCTAATAAAATTGGTTCCAGATTATCAGGATCTGTTGGGGCACAAAAAGGAGTTGAGTACACAAAATCTCAAATGGAAGCATTAGGAGGATTTGATAAAGTATATCTTCAGGAAGTTATGGTGCCAAAATGGGTTCGTGGCGAAAAAGAAGCGGCTTATATTTTAGATAATAAGACTAAAATAAAAGTACCAGTTTGCGCACTTGGAGGTTCGGTTGCAACGCCAAAAAATGGAATTACTGCTGAAGTTATCGAAGTACATTCTCTAAAAGAATTAGAGACTTTAGGAATTGATAAAATAAAAGGTAAAATAGTTTTCTTTAATCGCCCAATGGATAACGCTCAAATTGAAAGTATGAATGCTTATAGTGATGCTGGAGATCAAAGAAGATCTGGAGCTAGAGACGCTTCCAAATATGGTGCAATTGGTGCAATTGTTCGTTCGTTATCTTTTAGATTAGATGATTTTCCGCATACTGGAGCGCAAAGTTATGGTGATATTCCAAAAACACAATATATTCCAACGGCTGCAATTAGTACTAATGGAGCTGAATTGTTGAGTAAAAAGTTAAAAGAAAATCCTAAACTTACTTTTTACTTAAAACAATCTTGTCAGCAAATGGACGAAGTTTTGTCCTATAATGTTATTGGAGAAATAAAAGGTGCAGAACACCCAGAAAATATTATTGTAGTGGGCGGACATCTAGATTCTTGGGATCTTGCTGATGGTTCTCACGATGATGGAGCAGGAGTAGTGCAAAGTATGGAAGTGGCAAATGTTTTTAAAAATATAGGGTACAAACCTAAAAATACCATCAGAGTTGTTTTGTTTATGAATGAAGAAAATGGTGGTCGTGGCGGAAAAAAATACCAAGAATTAGCACAAATAAATAAAGAAAATCACATTTTTGCTTTAGAAAGTGATTCAGGAGGATTTTCGCCAAGAGGTTTTTCTTTAGAAAGTGATGATGCCAATTTTGCTAAAATTTCCAATTGGAAAAGTTTATTCGAACCTTATTTAATTCATAGTTTTACTAAAGGACATAGTGGTTCAGACATAGAACCATTAACAGGAACAAAAATTGTAAAAGCTGGTTTGCATCCAGATTCGCAACGTTATTTCGATTACCATCACGCAGCAAATGACAAGTTTGACGCTATTAACAAAAGAGAACTTGAATTAGGTGCAGCAACAATGACTTCGTTGATTTATTTGATAGATAAATATGGTATTGAATAGAACGTTGTTATAAAAAAAAGACTCCAAAATATCAGTTTTGGAGTCTTTTTTTATTTAAACTTTAATTATTTTCCCCAATCAATCTTTCTAGAAAAATACATCACTGCTCCTAGAATGATAAACAGTCCAATGCTTCCCACAAGTAAGGCATAATTTTCTAATTGAATTATTACATAAATAAAAGTGTATAAAGCAACTAAGGAAAGCCCTATAAATATTGGAAACTTTCTATTTTTCAGTATTGAAATCGAGTAAAGTACAATCATAGTTATTACCGAAGCCGAAGCGATAAGATAAGCCAACGTAAAACTAGAATGTTCTGTTATTGATATTAAAAGTGTATAAAACATGATTAATGCCAATCCTAACATCGAATATTGAAAGATGTGAATATTAATTTTACTGATGGATTGGATTAAAAAGAACACTAGAAAAGTTAAGCCAATCATTAGAAATCCATATTTTGAAGCGCGCTCATTTTGTTGGTATTCATTTACGGTTTCTATTAGCTTTGCACCAAAAGAATATTCATTCAAATTTGGAATTTTATCTACATATTGTTGAGAAAAAGTACGATTGATATCTAATATTTTCCAATCGGCATGAAAACCTTTGTTATTGATAATTTTCGTGGTATCGTTGGCTGCAAAAGCACCTTCATAGCTTGGCGATTCCCAGTCAGAATCGATATTAACAACCGTTGTTTTTCCCACCGGAATAAACTTCACACTATTGCTACCATTATATTGCATCAAGAAATTGAAATCTATTTTCCCGTTATTAACTAATGTTTTGTAGTTAAATTGATTGGTAACAAGGGTTCCATAAATAGCATCTTCGTCTTCTGGTTTTGATTCGAATGAGAAAGCTTGATTGTTTAGTTTAATTTTCAAATCACTTTTAATGCTTTTCAGATTTGTTGTTTTTACCACTATAGATGCTTTATCCCACAATAAATCTTCTTCATTTATACCTAGTTTTTCGAAATTAGGTTTGGCAAAATAACCATCAAAATTCATATTGGCGGTAAAAACCACATTATTATAAATCCCTCTTTTTAGCGACGTATTTTTCTTAACGTTGGATGTGTTATTTAGTTTTTCAGGAAAAAAATAAGCGTAGGAAATAATTGCTTTTTTCTCGATAGTGACCACTTTTGTTTTCGGGTTCGTTACGTTATATTCTTCATACGTTTTGTAAGGAATTTGCAGCATTGGACCATAAAATAAGACATCTTTTCCCCACAATTGCGTCACTTCATCAGTAACTTCTTGTTTTCGTTGAGAACGTTCGGAGATTAAATCTTTTACAAATTCTAGCGGAATAAGTAAAACGAGCGTGAGTAAGCCTACCATCATCATTTTGGCAGTTGTAGATTGAAAAAAGGAACCTTTGTTCTGATTTTCTTGCATTTGATTTTCCATTTTGTTTTTATTTATGATTAATGTTTATTTAAAAGAACTTTGAATTTCAAAGTAAAATTATAAAAAAATAGTGCTAATTTTTTGAGATTAATTTTTCTAAAGCTTCAATGTGAGCATCAAAAGCTTTACGACCATCGATTGTTGCTCTGTAACTGGTGTTTGGTTTTTTGCCAATAAATTGTTTTTCTATCATAATATAGTTTTCGGTTTCTAATGCTTTGGTATGCGAAGCCAAGTTGCCATCAGTTACACCTAAAAGTTCTTTTAGGGTTGTAAAATCAGCAGATTCATTCACTATCAGCACCGACATAATTCCCAATCGGATACGATGATCAAAAGCTTTGTTTATATTTTCAATGATGTTTTTCATGACTATTTTCTGTCATATTTATAATACATCATTCCACCATATAAAATATGACTTATTCCAAATCCCAATACCCAAAAATGCAATCCGTAACCTGAAAATTCTACTGCTAATAAGCCTAAAATAATTTCGGTAATTCCTAAGTAACGAACATCACGTAAAGTATATTTGCTTGCATTTACACAAGCCAATCCGTAAAATAATAGCGTGATAGGAGCAATTAGGCCATAATAACCATGACGAAGTAGAAGCAAAGCAAATATTCCTCCAGTAAATAATGGAATAGCAAAATTGATTAGCAATCTTCTCGATGAAGCATTCCAAACTTTTTCATTTTGTTTTTTTGCTTTATTAACCGTCATAATATATGCAGTGACTAAGGAAGCTACTAAAACTGCAAATGCTGTAAGAACGATTAACTTAAACGTTGTACTTTCTAAAGTTATGTAGTATCCCATGTGAGTTTCTATCAAATAACTTACAAAAAATGCCCCAACTAATGCATATATACCAGCTAAAATGCCAGACAAACCACTTAGTGAAATAAATTGTGTCGATTGTGACATCATTTGTTTGATGTCTTGAATGTCTTTTAAATAATTTTTAGATTCCATTTTAAAGTACTTTGAATTGCAAAGTAAATGATATTTTTTTATTGAACCAAATGTTTTTTCATTTATTTTTGGAATATGAAACCAACTGAGGAATATATAATTCGACAACCAGAAAAATATCAAACGATGCTATTGCATATAATTGCTATTGTCAAAAAATTAGTTCCCGATTCTGAACTATCCGTTAAATATGGAATTCCGTATTTTTATTACAAAAAGAAACCGTTTTGTTATTTAGCGTCCAATCATAAAAAAGAATTTGTAGATGTTGGATTTGCAAAAGGTTTTCAATTGAATAAAAATCAAGAATTTCTTATAGGTGAAAATAGAAATACAGTAAAATCGCTTCGGTATTTTACTTTGGAATCAATAAATAATAAGATTTTAGAATCGGTAATTGAAGAAAGTATTAACTTGTATAACTGAGTGTGTTAAATTGAAAAAATTTTGGTGACCCAATTGTCTAAAGTATATTGCTCATAAATTTCTTCTGGAAGTGGTTCGTATTGCGTTTCAAAAAAACGACGATCAAAATCATAGTTTTCATCTCTTATAACTAAAATATTGTTCGGATTATAAAAATTGTAATCAACAATATTTACATTATTGGTAATGAGTTTTTTCTGAAAAGCCATCGCTTCAAAAACTCTAAAACTTAGTCCCGTTTGGTTTTCTCTCACAATATCTAAAACGACTTGGGTTTCAGAATACAATTGCTTCAAGTCATTTTGATTAATCCGTTTTCGTCTTAATTCGAGACCTAAAATATCGGTTGAAAACATTTTTTTAAGTTTGAATAAAGTGGTTTTTTTTCCCACAATTATAAATCGAAAGCTAATATTAATTTTTTGAAATGCTTTTTTTAGCAGGATTACTTTTTCTAAACGATTATCAAAAGAGGCGATGTATAAAGCTTGATTTTTAATCAAATCTGGACTTGTAATGGGTTGTTTTTCAAGGTAATTGTAGTTTGTAGTTTCCTTAAAGCCGTACTTTTTCACATCGTCTTTGTCAAACGAATAAATTTCATCAAAAACACCTTCTAATAGATGCTCAACAGGACATCGGCTTACGCTATCATACAGATAGGCACTGTATTTTTGAGTGTATTTTTTTATTTTTAAATGATATTCTACGCTAATTACTTCAGGATTGATAACTAAAATTTGATCCTGAACGCCCATTTTTTCTAACATTTCAAGAATGTATTCCTGACGTTTTTGAATTTTTGGGTTTTTGCCTAAAACTATTTTGCTAAAGCTATTGGCAATTCTTGCAGCATTATTTTTGTGTTTAAAACCACCAATTTTGATATGAAACGCATCAATACCTTTTTCTTTTAGTTTGTCAACGATGTGTTTGTCATAATTCCAATGGTCGAAACTAATAAGGCAAATTTTTTGTGGCATTTCTATACATTATTTAGGAGATGTAAAGATATTAATATTATTTTTTTGAAATTAGAATATTTAAAATTTAAATTTAACCTATTTTTGTTTTTCAAAATTGCTTTATGAACAACGATTTGCTCGATATTATTACTCATTTTGATTCCTTAGGAAGCGACTTTGTGGTTGGAAAAAGAAATAAAATAAAAATTATTCCTTACAATACAATCCAACTGAATGTAAAATCGTTTAAAATTCCAAGTTTTCCTCTTGGCGTCATGTACCGTTTTTTTCGAAAATCGAAAGCTAAAAGGTCGTATGAATATGCTCAAATATTAAAGGCAAAAGGGATTGGAACCCCAAATCCAATTGCTTTTTATGAAAATAAAACTTTTTTCCGAATTCTAGACAGTTATTATATTTGTGAGCATTTGACTCCAGATTATGTTTTTAAAGAATTATTCAATGTACATATTGAAGATTTAGAATCGATATTAAGACAATTTACCCAGTTTACCTTTCAGTTGCACGAATCGGGTATCGAATTTTTAGACCATTCGCCAGGAAATACCTTATTGAAAAAAGGGGAAAATGGAAAATATGAATTTTATTTAGTCGATTTGAATCGGATGAAATTTCATGGCAACATGAGTTTTGAAACCCGAATGAAAAATTTTGCTAGAATAACTCCAAGCGAAGCTTGGGTTAAAATTATTAGTTCCGAATATGCTAAATTGTATCAAAAGTCGGAAGATGAGGTTTTTCAGCTTATGTGGCAATGTAATGTCGATTTCTATAGCAAAGTAAATTTTAAAAGAAAAATAAAGACACTATTTGGAATTAAATAATGCTTTCTTTTATGAATAATTTTTTAAAAAACATCTTTGATTTACCATTT
Organism: uncultured Flavobacterium sp.; assembly: GCA_964292845.1. Lineage (GTDB taxonomy): Bacteria > Bacteroidota > Bacteroidia > Flavobacteriales > Flavobacteriaceae > Flavobacterium. The sequence goes on from CAXYWC010000073.1 coordinate 6,649, forward strand.
TTTAAGACTAAAATGTATGTTATAGTATTGTGGTTTATCATTACTATTGTTTCAGTTATAAAACAGCTACTAAGCGCAAACTATAATAATTATAAGATTTTCAAAGGCGTTTATTTTCATACTATCCATAAACTACCCTTATACAGCACTTATCCATTAGAATATTTTGATCATAATCATTACGGACCCGTTTTTAGTCTTATAATTGCTCCTTTTGCTATACTACCAGATTATATAGGAATGGTTTTATGGGGAATTTTTAATGCGGCAATATTAATTTGGGCTATTACACAATTACCCCTCCAACAAACTCAAATAACGGCTGTTTTATGGATTTGTCTTCATGAGTTTCTTACCACTTTATTAGGACTGCAATTCAACCCAATTATGACCGCACTTATAATACTTTCATTCGTTTATATCGATAAAGAAAAGGTTTTTTGGGCAGCCCTATTTATAGTTTTAGGCATTTTTGTTAAGCTATATGGTATTGTTGGATTTGCATTTTTCTTTTTTACAAAGGATAAAATTAAGTTTATAGCCTCATTAATTTTTTGGAGTGTTGTACTTTTTGTTTTACCAATGTTTATTTCTTCCCCAGAATATATTTTGCATACTTATATCGAATGGTTTGATCGTTTGGTTGTTAAGAATGCTGAAAACACGGGACTAAATTCATACCAAGATATTTGTTTAATGGGAATGGTTCGAAGAATCATGCAAGATAGTACAATCTCCAATTTACCATTTTTACTTGGCGGAATTTTATTATTTGGTTTGCAATATTTGAGAATAAAAGAATATAAAGAAAAAGGATTTAGGTTAATGATGTTAGCTTCGGTATTAATATTTACTGTTATTTTTAGTACAGGATCTGAATCTCCAACCTATATTATTGCATTTGTTGGTGTTGCTATTTGGTTTGTAATTCAACCGAAGCCAATTGCAAAATTTTATATTTTCTTATTTATTTTTGCAATAATCTTAACAAGTTTATCGCCATCAGATTTAATGCCTAAATTTATAAGAGAAAATTATATTCGTCCATTTGCATTAAAGGCATTACCTTGTGTCCTCATTTGGATAGCAATTATTTATGAAATGCTTACAAAAAAGTTTAATAATTACAATACTCTATCTAGTTGATGCTAATGAGTAATTTAAAGAAAATATCCATTGTAATTCCTTCTTTTAATGAGGAAACAAATATTGATGTAATGGTAAATACTTTGCATGAAGTGATGCAAAAATTACCTTATGAGTATCGTCTTGTTTTTGTTGATGATGGAAGTAGTGATAATAGTTTGCAAAAATTAGAAACATTATCTAAGGCTGATAGTCGATTGTTTTTTGCAGCTTTATCTAGAAATTTTGGACATCAAAACGCATTAAAAGCTGGAGTCGATTTAGTGAAAGACTATTCAGACGCAGTAATAACTATGGATGGTGATCTGCAACATCCACCAGTATTAATTCCTGAACTCATTAAGAAATGGGAAGAAGGTTACGATGTGGTTTACACTATTCGTGATGAAGATAAAGCACTTTCTTATTTTAAAAAGAAGACTTCAAAAAATTTTTATACTATTATGAATAAATTATCTGAAGTAGAATTTGAACCTGGAACTGCCGATTTTAGATTGATGGATAAAAAAGTAGTTGCTGTTTTTTCCGATTTTTCTGAAAACGAATTATTTATACGTGGTATTATTAGTTGGATTGGATTTAATCAATATGCAATAAATTATAAGCCACAAACAAGATTTTCTGGTAAAAGTAAGTATACAATAGGAAAAATGGTACGATTTGCATTGCAAGGAATCACTTCTTTTAGTACCAGACCTTTGCATATCGCTATTTTTTTAGGAATAGGATTAACAATGTTAGCTTTTCTTTTTTTTATGATTTATGTTGTTTATAGCCTTTATTTTGGGCACGTAATTTCTGGTTGGGCATCATTATTAAGTACAGTTGTGTTTTTTGGAGGCTTAAATTTAATTGTTCTTGGAATAATTGGAATTTATATTGGAAAATTATTCATGCAATCTAAAGGTCGTCCTAATTATTTAATCAAAGAAACAAATTTTAGATAATGGTTTTATTAAGTTTTGATATCGAAGAATTTGACATGCCTTTTGAATATGGTAAAACAATTTCTTTTGAAGAGCAAATCGCCATTTCGATTGAAGGGACAACTGCTATTTTAGATCTATTAGAGAAACACAATGCCAAAGCTACTTTTTTTAGTACTGTAACTTTTGCAATAAATGCGCCTGATGTTATAAAGCGAATCATTGCCGAAGGTCACGAAATGGCTTCTCATAGTTATTATCATAGTGATTTTAAGGTGGAACATTTGCTAAAATCGAGATTAAAACTTGAAGAAATTACCAACACAAAAATAGTAGGTTATCGTATGCCGCGTATGTATCCTGTCGATGAAAAAGAAATTTTTAAAGCAGGTTATTTGTATAATTCATCAATAAATCCAACTTATTTGCCAGGAAGATACAATCATTTCGACAAACCAAGAACTTATTTTAAACAGGAAGGAGTTTGGCAAATTCCAGCATCTGTAAGTCCAATAATTCGATTTCCTTTATTCTGGTTGTCATTTCATAATTTACCATTGTGGTTGTACCAATTTTTAGTAAAATGGACTATTAAAAAAGATAATTATCTAAACATATATTTTCATCCTTGGGAATTTACGAATCTAAAACAACCAGAGAAGTTTGGTTTCCCTAGTTATGTTACAAAAAACAGCGGAATGCAAATGATAGCAAGATTTGATGAAATGTTGTTTTGGATGAATGAAAAGAGTTATAAATTTGGAACTTTCAAAGATTTTTTAGCCACAATATAATGATGCAAAATATTTCAGTATTTATAATTGCTTACAACGAAGAAAAAATTATAGCACAATGTCTTGAAAAACTGACTTGGGCAAACGAAATCATTGTTGTCGATTCTGGAAGTTCAGATAAAACAGTTCAAATTTGCGAAAAATTGGGAGCCAAAGTGATTTACAATAAATTTGAAAATTTTGGTAAGCAAAAACAATTTGCACTAAACCAAACGACGAATAATTGGGTTTTATCACTTGATGCTGACGAAGTTTTGTCGGACGAATTAATTTCGGAGATTAAAAATATAGATTTTTATAAAGAATATAACGGCTATTTAATTCCTAGAACACATGTTTTTTTAAACAAAATTTTCAAATCGGGAAGTGAAAATAAGAAACCAATACTTCGATTTTTTAATAAAGAATATGGAAAGTTTATCGAAAACAAAGTACACGAAGTAATAGAAGTAGAAGGGAAAATAGGAGTTCTAAAAAACGAGATGCTCCATTATACGGTTTTTGATATTTCGACAGCCATTCAAAAACAAGTGAAATATTCACTTTTAAGCGGCGAATTTTTATTTGAAAAAGGGAAAAAAGCATCTTTAGCTAAAGTAATTGTCAAATTTCCATTCGATTTTATTCGATTTTATTTCCTTCAGCGTAATTTTTTAAATGGTTACCAAGGTTTTATTTGGAGTATGTTGTCAGCTTTTGGAAGTTTTGTAAAATATGCAAAATTGTACGATTTACATCAAAATAAAGATTTGTAACATTGCATGATTTCTGAAGCAATGATTTCATCATTAAATTTCTGAACAAATTCAAATCCTTTATTTGCTATTTCGTTTCTTAAGTTTTCGTACCCTAAAAGCCTTTCGATTTGAACTTTCAAATCTTCTTCATTTTCAGGATTTATATAAATAGAATCAGGACCACCAGCTTCCGGAAAAACCCCAGAATTTGTAGTTATAACAGGTGTTTTAGAGAATAAAGCTTCAATAATTGGAATTCCGAATCCTTCAAAGATTGATGGATACACAAAAACAGTCGCTAGTTGATACGTAATTGCCAATTCTTTACTCGACAAGCCTTTCAAGAAAATAACTTTTTCTTCTATATTATTTTCTTTGATATAGGTTCTTATTTTTTCGGAATAAGCCGTTTGTTTTCCTATCAAAACAAGTTTAGTATCAATGTCTTTAATGGATTTTACAATGGTTAACGCATTTTTTCGTTCTTCAATTGTACCAACATTTAATATAAATTTTTGAGGTAAATTATATTTTAGCGCCACTTCATTTTTTTCTTCTTCCGAATAATGTTGCTTAAAAACAGCTTGACAACCTTGATAAACGACCTTTATTTTAGCAGCAGGAATTTTAAGATAAGTAATGATATCGGCTTTGGTTTGTTCGCTAATGGCAATAACCAAATCGGCATTTTGTGCTGATTTTTTAAACTTAAAATAATGTATTTTTCTATCAAAAAAAGAATATAAGTGCGGATAACGCATGAAGATTAAATCATGAATCGTCACCACACTTTTTATGTTCTTCTTATTTAATCCAGAAGGAATTTCACCTGATAAACCATGAAATAGCTCAATTCTATCAGCTTCTAAATCAGTACTAATTCCTTTTTGTCTCCATAAATTATAATATTTTTTATAAAATGGGGTAGAAGGTAATTTTTCGAAAATAACCGATGAATCGGTATTAAAAAGTGTTTCCTTACTTTTTTTAGGATTGTAAAGAAAATAATAATTTTCAGGATAATAAGTAGCTAGAATTCGCACCAAATCTCGGCTATAATTACCCAGACCAGTCTTGTTGTGAAAAACCCTTTTTGCTTCGTATCCTATGTTCATTTATTTAATATCAATTTCAAAAATCTATACTGCTACATCATATTCTCTCAAAGCGTCATTCAAAGACGTTTTTAAGTCTGTCGAAGGTTTTCTAGTTCCAATGATTAAAGCGCAAGGCACTTGAAACTCTCCTGCAGCAAATGTCTTAGTATAACTACCAGGAATCACTACCGATCTTGCTGGAACATACCCTTTTCTTTCTACAGGAGTATCACCAGTCACATCGATAATTTTTGTAGAAGCAGTTAGGCAAACATTGGCACCAAGAACAGCTTCTTTCCCAACGTGTACACCTTCTACCACAATACAACGAGAACCAATAAAAGCACCATCTTCAATAATAACGGGAGCGGCTTGCAAAGGTTCTAAAACACCACCAATTCCTACTCCGCCAGATAAATGTACATTTTTACCTATTTGCGCACAACTTCCTACTGTTGCCCAAGTGTCAACCATGGTGCCTTCATCTACATAAGAACCAATATTTACATAACTAGGCATGAGAATAACACCTCTAGCAATATAAGCACCATGACGAGCTACAGCGTGAGGAACCACACGAATTCCTTTTTCGGCATAACCACGTTTCAATGGAATTTTATCATGATGTTCGAAAATACCAACTTCAAAAGTTTCCATTTTCTGGATAGGGAAGTACATTACGACTGCTTTCTTAACCCATTCATTTA
>CAXYWC010000074.1:0-11439 GCA_964292845.1 uncultured Flavobacterium sp.
GTCACGTCCACCATTGGTTATGGTATGGAAAATATTTTTGATACCGCCACCTAGAATCCATTGTTCATCGGTTAAGTTTGGTCCAATAGACCCTCCTGCATCGGCTCTATGACATGCAACACAATTATCTGTAAAAATCGTTTTTCCTTCGGCTAAGGCAGCAGCATCGGTTAATAAAGTTACTGATTTTTCGTCCATCATATCAGGAGCCGTTTTCATGTATTCTGCAACTTCAATTTTGGCTTGAGCCATTTCGTTTTTAAGTTCGGTTTCCTGATCGGGAGCTCCCATAATTTCGAAACGAACGAGATAAATAACCGAAAAAATAATACATCCATAGAATAAATAAACCCACCATGGTGGTAGTACATTGTCTAATTCTCGAATACCATCGTAATCGTGATTTAACATTAGCTCACCTTCTTCTTCAATTTTTCGGGTACGCGTTAATTTTGACATTACATTTTTGAAGAAAGCATTTTCAGTAAACGGAAGGTTATCTTCAATTTCTTTTTGTTTGCGTTGTTCTTCAGTCAAAAGAGTATTCAGTATTGTATTTGTGGCATCTAAAATTAATTCTACTGCAATTTGTAAAAATATAAATAGGACTAATATGATTGAAATTATAGGGTATTTTATAAATGCTGGACGATCTCCAGAGTCGATAAAGAATTCAATCGCCATAAAAAACAAGGCGAAAAATAACGGAATTCTAACATATATTGGAAAATATTTTTTCATTATTTTTATGTTTTAGTTTAGAATTTTTGGATAAAATTTACTGTTGTTTTTTTTATGCCAACAGTAAAATTTATTACTTTTAATTAATCATTCAAAGGTATATTGCTTAATTCGCTTATTTTTTCTTTTTTGTAAGCATAAACCCAAAAGGCTAATCCAACAAAAAAGGCGAAGAAAATAAGTAGCGATAGTATTGGATAAATTGCAACTCCTGCAATGGTCTCCATATTGTGTTTTATTTGTTCAAACATTTTTTAAGTTTTTGAGTTTATGAAGTTCGAGGTTATAATCATAACCTCGATTTCCTCATAACCAGTAGTTTACTTTTTTACTTTGATGTCAGTTCCAAGTCTTTGCATGTAAGCAATCAAAGCTACAATTTCTCTTTCGTTCATTGGAACAAATTTTTCACCTTTTGCGGCTGCTTTTTTCTTACTATCGTCATAGCTTTTCACAAAGTCAGGATCAGATTTTAAGTTTTCTTCAATTTTCATGGCTTGTGCTCTTAGGTCTTTTTGAGCATTTGCAATTTGCTCATCAGTATAAGGAACTCCAAGTGTAACCATGACTTGCATTTTCTTTTCAGTCATAGAAATGTCCATAGCTTTGTTGTCAAACAGCCATTTGTATGCTGGCATGATTGAACCTGTAGAAATACTTTGTGGACTCCAAAAGTGATTGAAATGCCAGTTATCATTATATTTTCCACCTTCTCTTAATAAATCTGGTCCTGTACGCTTAGATCCCCAAAGGAATGGGTGGTCGTATACAAATTCTCCTGCTTTAGATTGTGGTCCGTAGCGTTCTACTTCACTACGGAAAGGTCTAACTTGTTGTGAGTGACAACCCACACATCCTTCACGAATGTATAAATCACGACCTTGTAATTCTAGTGGAGTGTATGGTTTTACGCTTGCAATAGTAGGTATGTTCGATTTTACCATAATGGTAGGAACAATTTGTATGATTCCACCTATTAATATTGCTATGGTAGCTAAAATTGTTAATTGGATAGGTTTTCTTTCCAACCAAGTATGGTATTTCTCTCCTTTTAGTCTTCTGGTGCTTATGGTAACTAATGCTGGCGCTTCTGCTAATTCATCTTCAATAGAAGCGTTTGCTCTTACAGTTTTAATGATGTTATAAACTAATACTAACATTCCTGTAAGATATAATGTTCCTCCTATAGCTCTCATCCAATACATTGGCATGATTTGAGTTACAGTTTCAAGGAAGTTACCGTAGGTTAATGTTCCGTCTGGATTAAATTGTTTCCACATAGAAGCTTGTAAAAATCCAGCCACATACATGGGAAGTGCATAAAGGATAATTCCTAACGTTCCAATCCAAAAATGGAAGTTGGCTAATTTTGTTGAAAATAATTTTCCTTTTGTCATTCTTGGTATCAACCAATAAATCATACCAAAAGCTAAAAATCCGTTCCATGCTAAAGCTCCTACGTGGACGTGAGCAATAATCCAATCGGTAAAGTGGGCAATAGCATTTACATTTTTAAGAGACAACATTGGTCCTTCAAAAGTGGCCATACCGTAACCTGTGATGGCTACAACGAAGAATTTTAATACTGGTTCTTCACGTACTTTGTCCCAAACACCACGTAAGGTTAAAAGTCCGTTAATCATTCCTCCCCAAGATGGAGCAATAAGCATAACAGAGAAAACAACTCCTAAATTCTGAGCCCATGTAGGTAATGCAGAATATAATAAATGGTGTGGTCCAGCCCAAATGTAAATGAAAATTAAAGACCAAAAGTGTACGATAGATAATCTGTAAGAATAAACAGGACGATTGGCTACTTTTGGAACAAAGTAATACATTAATCCTAAATAAGGAGTGGTCAAGAAAAAGGCAACGGCATTGTGACCGTACCACCATTGTACTAATGCGTCTTGTACTCCTGCGTAAACAGAATAACTTTTTAAGGCACTTACTGGCAATTCTAAACTGTTAAAAATATGTAAAACTGCAACCGTTACAAAAGTGGCAATATAAAACCAAATGGCAACATACAAATGGCGCTCTCTTCGTTTAATAATGGTACCTATCATGTTAATACCAAAAACTACCCAAATTAAAGCAATAGCAATATCTATTGGCCATTCTAATTCGGCATATTCTTTTGAGGTACTATAACCTAATGGTAACGAAACCGCTGCTGCAACAATAATTAATTGCCATCCCCAGAAATTTAAATTGCTCAAAAAGTCGCTAAACATTCTGGCTTTTAGCAATCGTTGTAAGGAATAATAAACTCCTGCAAACATTGCATTTCCTACGAAGGCAAAAATAACTGCATTAGTATGTAAAGGTCTCAATCTACCAAAACTTAACCACGAAATTCCGTCGGTTACATTTGGAAAAAGAAACATAAAGGCTAAAATAAGCCCTACTAGCATTCCTACTACACCAAAAACGATGGTTGCGTAGAGGAATTTCTTTACAATTTTGTTGTCGTAATAAAATTGTTGCATTTCCATAAATAAAAAAGATTAAAAAATTAAATAAATTATAAAGATTATTATTGTTTTGCCAGTTCGCTACCATTTGTGATGGCTTCAGTTTTTTCGGTTTTAAATTTGATTAGCTCATCATCAAAAAGCATTCGAACCGATGGAGTATAGTCATCATCATATTGCCCTGTTTTTACAGCTCTTAAAAAAGCAACTAGAAAACCAATGGCAATGATGATGCTTATCGAAATTAATAAATATATAACGCTCATATCTTACTATTATAAGGTAACAAAAATACGCTCCTTTGTTTTTAATAAATATGACATTTGTCATATTTACTCTGGAATGTTAATTTTCGTTAAAATTAAACTATTTTTTTTAAATAGCACTAAAGTTATTTTAAAATTCGGCTATAATAATTACTCATTACGGTTACAAAACTGACTATCGTAATCGTGCTTAATGGCATTATGATGGCAGCAACTAAAGGTAATAAATTTCCTGTTATAGCAAACGATAACCCTACAACATTATACAGCAAAGAGAGTGTAAAACTCATTTTTATTGTCGTAATTGCTTTTTTAGATAATTTTAAAAAATAATTTAACTTTTGAAATTCATTAGCATCCAAAATGGCATCACATGCTGGCGAAAAAACATTTACATTTTCCGAAATTGAAATTCCAATATTGCTTTGTGCTAATGCTCCAGCATCATTTAAACCATCACCAACCATCATTACGTTTTTGCCTGCTTGCTGTAATTTTTTAATAAATTCTAGCTTTTGCTCTGGTTTTTGATTAAAAATTAATTCGGTTCCTTTTGGTAAAAGTTGTTCTAAAGTAGCTCGCTCGCCTTCATTATCGCCTGATAGTACTTTTATTTGATACTTGTTAGCCAGGTTTTTAAAAAGCGTTTCTAAACCTTCTCGATATTCATTGTTAAAAACATATTTTCCGTAATAAATATCGTTTATTTTTATATGAACGGAAGTTTGCTTGATACTGTTTTCTTCTTCTTTTTCGACAAAAGAAGCCGACCCAATTTGAATTTCAATACCTGCAATTTGAGCTTGAATTCCCTTTCCTGTTAGTTCTTCAAAGCGCTCTATTTTTGTGCGTTTGCCTTCGGGTAAAAAGTCATATAACATTCTGCTTAAAGGGTGGTTAGAAGCTCGAAGGACGTTTTTTATTAAAACTAAATTATCGTCAGTAATGGCATTTCCTTGGTAGGAAATATTCGATTTCTTATTGCTTGTAATGGTACCTGTTTTATCAAAAACAATAGTATCTACTTTTGCTAGTTGTTCGATTACCAAAGCATTTTTGAGATAAAATTTCTTTTTGCCTAAAATGCGCAACACATTTCCAAATGTGAATGGAGCAGTCAATGCCAACGCACACGGACAAGCCACAATTAAAACAGCGGTAAAAACATTGAAAGCCGTATTGGCATCAAAAAACACCCAATACCCCAATCCAGCAAAAGCAATCAATAATAAAATAGGGGTGAAATAGTGGCTTATTTTATCGGTAATGGTTTTGTGTTTTTGTTCTACATTTTTCTGAAAAACATCGTTGCTCCACAATTGTGTTAAGTAACTTTGCGACACCGAATGCAAGACTTCCATTTCGATAATTTTTCCTATTTGTTTGCCTCCCGCAAAAACCTTATCGCCCGATTTTTTAGTAATAGGAATGGCTTCACCCGTTACAAAACTGTAATCAATTGCTGCTTTTTCAGAAATTAAAATTCCGTCAACAGGAATTAACTCTTGATTTCGAATGAGTAATCTATTTCCTTTTTCGACATCATAAATAGGAACACTTTCTTCGGTCGAGTCTTGGTTTATTCGTGTAATTGCAATAGGGAAGTAGGATTTAAAATCACGTTCAAAGCTTAAAAAACTATAGGTTTTTATTTGAAACATTTTGCCTAACAGCATAAAGAAAATTAATCCTGTTAAGCTGTCGAAAAAGCCTGAACCGTAATCCATCAAAATATCAAATGTACTTCTAACAAACATGACCACAATTCCTAAAGCAATTGGAATGTCAATGTTGAGTAGTCTCGTTTTAATGCTTTTGTAGGCCGAAACATAGTAACCGCTTGCAGAATAAAGAAAACTGGGTAGCGATAAGGCAAATATGAGCCAACGGAAAAAACCGCGATATTGATCGAGCCAATATTCTTTGACCTCAAAATATTCAGGGAAAGAGAGTAGCATGATGTTTCCAAAACAAAAAAAGGCTACACCCAGTTTGTAAGTGAGGCTTCTGTCCACATTGTTTTTTCCGGTTTCATAATTTTCTAAGCTAATATAAGGTTCGTACCCAATAGAACTCAGTAAATTGACAATTGTTTTTAGCGAAACGGTTTCAGGATTGTAGGTAATTCGAACTTTTTTTTCCGGAAAATTAACTTGAGAAGTGCTAATTCCTTTTTGAAGACGTTGTAAATTTTCTAAAATCCAAATACAAGAACTACAATGAATATGCGGAATGTTTAGCGAAATAATGGCTGTTGTTTCTTCTTTAAATTCTAATAATTTAGCAACAATACTTTCGTTATCCAGAAAATCGTATTTTCCAGCAATATCTTGTGGGGTTGCCCCAGGCGATGCTTGAAAATCATAATAACAAGTCATGTCATTGAGACTGAAAATTTCGTATACCGTTTTGCAACCGTTACAACAAAAAAGCTTGTCGTCAAAAGTAATTTTTTCTTCTTCAATAATATCTAAACCACAATGAAAACAGTTGATTTTACTCATATTTAAAGCTAATTTTGCCTTTTGCAAATATTATAAATTATTATAAATCAAAAATATGATAATTATCATATAAAATTGTATTTTTGTGTGCTAAAACAACTATTTTTTTATGAGTAAATGTGAGCAATGTATCGTTAGACAATTCAGTTCTCTGAAAGCTTTGAATAAAGAAGAACTTTTGCACATGGCCAATTGTAAAACATCGTATGTTATAAAAAAAGGAGAGCCTATTTTTGAAGAAGGCAATAGTGTGAATGGTGTTTATTGCATAAAGGAAGGTACTTGTAAATTGTCGAAACTTAGTGGCAATGGTAAGGATCAAATAGTGAAACTTGTAAAAGCAGGAGAACTATTAGGACAACGTTCCATGATTAGCGACGAACCAGCCAATTTAAGCGCTGTTGCACTGGAGGATATGGAAGTTTGTTTTATACCAAAGAGTGAAGTGTTAGGTTTTTTTAATACCAATAATGAATTTTCTATGAGCATGATGAAGACGATTTGTGGTGATCTAAAAGAAGCTGATGATCATATGGTTTCGATGGCTCAAAAAACAGTCAAAGAGCGATTAGCAGAAACGTTACTTTATATAGCAGAAACGTTTGGAAATAATCAAGATGGGTCATTACATATTCAGCTTTCTAGGGAAGAATATGCAGGAATGATTGGCACAGCAACCGAAAGTTGTATCAGATTGTTATCTGAATTTAATAAAGAAGGTTTAATTCATCTTGAAGGAAAAAAAATAACCCTCTTGCAAAAAGAAAAGTTACGAAAAATAGCAAACTAAAACAGAAAAGGCTGTCCAATTACTAGGGGCAGCCTTTTATATTTTAATCAAATTTGTTTTTTATATAATATTTACCATCTAAATCATCATCAAAATCATCAATCTTAATTTGTTTTGGTTTTGGTTTACCCGCATTGGCTTTCTTTTTCCAAATTTCAAATTTATCTGCGGATAATTTCTTTTTCATGATTTCAAGAACCTGTTTCTCGTCGATGCCAAGTTCTTTTTTAATGATTTCAAAAGGGTTTCGTTCTTCTTGCGCTAGCGTAATTAATTTTTGAGTATCGTCCCAACTCAATTCTATGCTTTTACTTTTTTTCATTATTTTAAAAACAATTCGGTTTATTTTTTTTTAATGGTTACAAATTCTATTCCAATATTAGTCAAAAAAAACAAAGAAATAAAAAATATTTTCATTTTTTTGATTCTAATACAAATGTTTCGGCTGATTGGAACGGAATTTTTAATAAATTGGATAGTTTGTTGTGTAATTCAGGATTCATATGCGTATCAACACCGTAAATAATAGCTTCTTTCGGCATGATGCTGTACGTACCAAATAATCTATCCCAGATAGAAAAAATATTCCCATAATTGCTATCAGTATACGGTAATTGGTAGTGATGGTGTATTTTGTGCATAGTGGGCGAAACAATAAAATAGCTCAAAAATAAGTCTAATTTATCAGGCAACGAGATATTGGCATGTGTAAATTGTGTCGAAACAACCGAAAGCGTTTGATACAAAAAAATCATCCAAATTGGGCTTCCAACTATCAAAACCCCAAGAGTTGTAAAGAGGAAACGTATAACACTTTCGCCTGGATGATGTCTGTTACCTGAAGTGGTATCTATCCAAGTGTCGGTATGATGAATAAGATGAAAACGCCATAAAAATTTGACCTTATGTTCTACAAAGTGAGCTAAATAAGCACCAAAAAAATCCAATAGTAATAGTCCTATACAAGCATAAAGCCAAGTAGGTAGCGTGGGTAACCATTGCAAAATGCCAAAATTATTTTCGATAGTCCAGCTTCCCGTTTTTAATAAAATAAAGGCTAATACAAAATTTATAAGTATTGATGTAAATGTGAAAAAGAAGTTTATCCCTGCATGATTCCATTTGCTGTACTTAAATTTAAAAAACGGAAACGCATTTTCGATGAGCCAAAAAAGAGTTATCCCGCCAACGAGAATCATGCTTCGGTGTGAAGAAGGAATAGTTTGAAAATAGTTTACAATTTCGTTCATAGAAAATTATTTTATCAAATTTAATAAAAAATTATTGGATAATTCTAAAAGTAAGATTTATTCTTGGTTCTATTGGTTTAGTGGTTTTCGGAATCTGATGTTTCCAGAAATGTTGTGTTGCACCTTTCATAATCAATAAACTTCCGTGTTGTAAAACGATATTTTGTTTTAGTTCGAGTTTGTTGTGTTTTAGCTGAAATAACCTTTCTGCTCCAAAACTTACCGAAGCAATTATTGGATTTCGCCCCAATTCTTTTTCGTTATCTGCATGCCAACCATTACTATCTTGACCGTCACGATATAAATTAAGTAATATTGTAGTGAAATTTTTAGTACAAATTTTCTCGACTTCTTCTTTTATAAAAAAAAGTAAAGGTGACCAATGATGCGGTTGCATTATAATGTTCGAATAACTATACTGTTTTCCTTCGTTGCCAAAAAGAGCAGTTAGTCTTGGTTGCAAATGAGTTTTGCCGTAAACCGTTATTGTATCTTGTTGCCAAGGAATTTCGTTTTGCAGTTTTATAAAAAGCTCATTAGCTTTTATTGAAGAAAAAAAATCTGGATAATATTCAATTTCAGCATCTGGTAAATCGAAGATAATTTTTTCTTCTGGGAATAGAGATTTCATATTTCAAAAATAAAAAAAGCGATAGAAATTTCAATCGCTTTTATTTAAATAAATTTAAAAATTATAGTTCTTTTTTTTCAAGTAATGTTTTGTATATAAGTCCGCCACAAACAGCTCCTGCAATTGGTGCTAACCAAAACAACCAAACCTGACTTAAAGGTTCGCCGCCCACAAACAAAGCTTGCGATAGTGATCGTGCTGGATTTACTGATGTATTTGTGATAGGAATACTGATTAAATGAATTAGAGTTAACGCTAAACCAATGGCTATTCCTGCAAATTTTCCTTCAGCAAATTTATCTGTTGCTCCTAAAATGATAATTAGAAAAAAGGCGGTTAACACAAACTCGGCTATAAATGCCGATGCTAGGCTGTAACCATCGGGAGAAAAAGCACCAAATCCGTTTGAAGCAAAAGCTCCTGCTTTAGTACTGTCGATGGCAAAACCAGGTTTTCCTGATAAAATAGCATATAAAGTTCCTGCGGCCACAATGGCTCCAAGACATTGCGCTACAATATAAGAAGCTAAATCTTTGGCTGAAAATCTTCCGCCAGCCCATAATCCAATGGAAACGGCAGGGTTAAAATGGCCTCCTGAAATATGACCCACAGCATATGCCATTGTTAGAACTGTAAGTCCAAAAGCAAGCGATACACCCATAAATCCTATTCCTAAATCAGGAATTCCTGCTGCAAATAATGCGCTTCCGCATCCACCAAAAACTAACCAATAGGTTCCGAAAAATTCTGCAAATAGTTTTTTCATAGTAATAGTTTTTGTTTGTAATTTAGTTTAAGTATATAAATAGGCCCAAAAAATTAGTGCAAGTTGCAATGGCAATCTCAACAATCGTAACTGTTTAGACAATCCCAAACTTGCATCGTCATTTTTGTACATATATAAGTTTGCAGGAAAAACAGCAATTAGTAATGCTATAATTCCCCAAGAAGCAAATTTTGATGTGAAAGGCAAACAAAGACAAATACCTAAAATTATTTCAGCAAAACCGCTTAAGTAATTTAATAATTTTGGATTTGAAAAATAGGGCGGAATAATTTTTAGATATAACCTTGGATTTCTAAAATGATTGAATCCAGCTAAAATGTATAGCAAGGCCATAAAATATAAATGCAAAGGTAAATTCATAATTAAAACAATTTATTACGAATTTACCTAAAAAAGCATTAAATAAGTTAAAATTTTGCTATTTTTTTTGAAATTGAATATTCATAATCACAATGGCAAGAATAATTAGAATAATCCCTATCCATTGTGTGAGAATAACGGTTTCGTTCAAAATAAAATAAGCCATCATTACGGAAACAGGTAGTTCAAGTGCTGAAACAATACTTCCCAGCCCAATTCCCGTTAACGGAAAACCAGCATTCATTAACATAGGCGGAATCACAGTTCCGAAAAGAGCTAAAATAATTCCCCATTTATAGAAAATATCAAAATTGAATGGAGTAGTTTGAGTAAATAAAGCAAAGATAAATACAATAATCGCCCCGCCTAAAAGCATGTATAAACTACGTTGGGCTGAGGAAATTTCGGTAGCGACACTATTTGCAGTAAACATGGTCGTAGTAAAAGAAGCTGCCGCCAAAAGACCTAAAACAATACCTCTCCAATCTAATTCTGTTTCATTATGAATTAGATTTGTTGCCAATGCAGTTCCGAATAAAACGACAAAAACGGCTATTATTTTTATTTTTGATGGTGTTTTTTTCTCTAGTATCATCTCTAATAAAACACCCATCCAAACAGTTTGCATCAATAAAACAATTCCTATCGAAACGGGAATATATTTGACCGCTAAATAATAAAATATACTGGTTAATCCTGTCGAAGTTCCAGCAATCATTAATTGTTTTATATTATTTGGAGAAGCTTTTACTACTTCATTCCCTTTTTTTGCTTTTTGAAATGCATTAATGATAAGAATTACAATAATTCCTATAATAAATTGAGCAGTAATTACTTCGGCAGGTGTAAAAGAGTTACCAGTAATTCCTTTGTCGGAATATGCTAATTTTACAAAGGTGGCCAACATACCGTAGCTTGTTGCGCCTAATCCAACAAGGAAAACTCCTTTTAGTATACTATTCTTGATCATTTTTTATTTTTAAAGGGCGACAAAGATAGTTTTAAGTTGCGAGTTATTGAGGGATGAAATGTTATTTTTTGTAATTATTCTGTTTTAAATATAAATTATTGTAAATTAATATTTTACTAAATTAATTCAGCAAAAAAAAGCGTTAATTATCAATCAAATCACTCAAATGTAACCTCAAAGCATTGATAGAAATGCTAATTTCCCAAAAGGAAATTCCTAACGAAATGAGTAAACAGAATAAGCTGAGTCCAAACAGATAAATGCCAAACAATTGTAAGTCAAGAAACAATAAAAGCATGGCAAAAACCGATAAAAATAAGCATAATACACCAAACATTTGCATATACCGTATTAGCGTGAGACGCAAGTTGAGGTTTTTAATTTCTAATAAAACACTTTTGTTTTCTTTTTCGTCGTATGTTTTTTTTAAACTACGAACAATTTGAGCTATAGTCAAAAAGCGATTAGTATAAGCCAATAAAATTAATGAAGTTGCAGAGAATAATAAGGCGGGCGTTTCGATGGATAATGTCATAATGTAGCATTTACTCTACAAAGTTCGTCAATCGTTTTTATTATTTTGTATTTTTTCTTAAATATAAATAGACTGATGCCTATTTTCTGACTGCATAAATCAATTCGTCTTGAAATTCGTTGTTTTTA
>CAXYWC010000075.1:0-11409 GCA_964292845.1 uncultured Flavobacterium sp.
GTAGAGGTATTATTGCCTGGGGTTGGATCGGTTTCATTTAACGTAATGGTTGCTGTATTAGCATACGGTCCTGTTGCATTTACAGTAGCTACTATTGTCATCGTAGCACTTGCACCATTGGCTAAGTTACCTATATTCCAATTCGGTGCGGTCCATGTTCCTGTACTTGGCGTTGCACTTACAAATGTATAACCTGCTGGCAATACATCATTCACTACGACTCCTGTTGCGGCACTTGGTCCTGCGTTATTCGCTGTTAAAGTAAAGGTAACTGTACTTCCTACATTTGGTGTCGGATTACTTACTGTTTTTACTATTCCTACATTGGCACAGAAAGAATAATTTAATGATAAAGACGTTGAAAGAATTGAACCAACATTTCCACTTGTTGCCCCATTGGCATTAAATTCAGTTACGGCAGTAGAATTTGTCGTTCCGTTTACACCACCAAGAACAGTTTTAGTAGAGCCATCCGTTGTAACATTTATTAAAATGACTCCTCCACTTCCTCCTCCTCCAGGCCCTTCAGATTCAGTAGCTGTAATTAATTGGTTCCCTCCATTACCTCCATTAGCATTTATGGTTATGGTATTCCCTATTGTATTCGCTTGAACAACAACAGATCCACCACCACCACCACCACCAGGAGCATCGTTGTGACCACCTATAGTATTAAATCCATTTGCTCCATTAGCGGTAATCGAACCAGTTCCTGTAATATTGTTTTGAACTACTAGTACAACAACTCCACCACCGTCACCACCGTCCGCGTTCGCATTATTATTACCATCACCAGCTCCACCTCCACCTCCGAAGAAAACTTGAGCTTGCGTATTAGTAATTGGTGTAGGTCTTGCTCCTAACCCTCCTCCAGCATCTCTTTGATCGCCTCCCCACGCAACTATAAAGTCAGCAGCAGGTGAGCCTGGAGCTATAAAATTAGCAGGGTATGAAGGTCCATTTGTACATGCGTCTAAATTATTACTTGCATAAGTATAACCTCCTCTACCTCCACCTGAAGAGTTTGTAAGTGCATTTCCATTTGCAATATAATCAGGATCAAGAGCCCAAGCACCAGGAACCCCACAAGTTCCGAAGCTATTCATTATACCAGATCCTCTAAACCAATTTGCGAGTATTCCACCATTAGCTCCACCGCCACCTCCAGCGTTATGACCGTTTCCACCACCACCACCATTGGCAGCAGCACCACGTCCATATCGACCGTTATACAACGCATCATAATCGTCTCTATATCCTGCTATACTTTCTCCTTTTTCAGCTCCAAGACTGGAATTATTTGTCCTAAAATCAACTGTAAAACTATTATCTGCAGCAGAAGTATTATTTTCTATTGTTCCTCCTCTGAATCCAGAAAGATTTGCATTAATTGCCCCATTATTTATAATCTGATTAGCTAATGCAACAACAACCCCTCCTCTTCTTCTTTCTATAGCTGAAGCGTTTGCTCCACCAAATGAAGCATTTCCCCACGGTACAGGAACAACAGAAGCAGCAGCATTTATAGTTAAATTAACATATTGAGGGACCCTAATAACCTGCACGTATCTAGAAGCAAAATAAGATAATTTTGAACTACACGTTGTAGTAATTGTATTTCCTGAGACACTTTCTACGTATGCAAACTCATAACCTCCAGCTCCATTAACATTGGTCACAGAACCGTAATTTATTGTATTTGTTGCATCAATAACCGCTCCTTGCGCTTGATACAACATAATTAAATCACCTGGTGATAAATTATTAGAAATAAAGCCGGTAGCTTGAGTAACATAACCCGCGGGTAGGTACCCAACACCATCTCGATTTAATTCATTGATATCAAATACAGTTATTGTATTAGAACCTGCAAGAACATTAGCAGTAACCCGAGTATATCTATTGAGTACTGTATTAGCTGTACTAACAGTTATCGAACCATCTTTGCCTGTTTGAGCAGAAATATTTGAAAATCCAAATAGTAATAATAAGATTAAAAAACTTACCCTCTCTTTAAAATTAATTTTACTGAGATAAAAAAGTAAAAAGCGGCACGAAGACGCTTCTAATTGAATATTTTTAATCAGATTAATTTTTTTATTCTTCATAATTAAATTATTTATTATTTTAATATTGGAATTATTTGGTAAATGTAACACCAGCGCTCATTTATTTGCATAGCGGTTTTCCTTGTTTAGAAAATCCTCCAAAACAAACATATAAACTATTCCCTTAATAACAATAAAAATCCGACAAAGAGCAAAAAAACTCGATGAACAAAAAAAATATACTCTGAAAAAAAATTAAATTTTACATAAAAATTGGTATTGTATCTTCTTAGAATTACTTTATTCTGTTATTAATTCCTTTCTAAGTTCTTATTTTATTAAATATCGGTTTACTAAACACATAGTCCTGTTTAGTAATATTCTGTATATTTGCAAAAAATTAAAAAGAATGAGTTTCCTAAAAGAAATAGAACGCCGACGAACCTTTGGCATCATCTCGCACCCCGATGCTGGTAAAACAACCTTAACTGAAAAACTTTTGCTTTTTGGAGGTGCCATACAGGAAGCGGGCGCTGTAAAGAACAACAAAATTAAAAAAGGGGCTACTTCCGATTTTATGGAAATAGAACGTCAAAGAGGGATTTCGGTTTCCACATCCGTTTTAGCCTTTATCTATAAAGACAAAAAAATTAATATTCTAGACACACCAGGTCACAAGGATTTTGCTGAAGATACTTTTAGAACATTAACGGCTGTCGATAGTGTTATTGTTGTAATCGACGTAGCAAAAGGTGTCGAAGAACAAACAGAAAAACTAGTTGCCGTTTGTAGAATGCGAAAAATTCCTATTCTCGTTTTTATAAACAAATTAGACAGAGAAGGAAAAGATGCTTTCGATTTGATGGACGAAGTAGAACAAAAATTAGGGCTAACCGTTACTCCTATGAGTTTCCCTATAGGAATGGGCTATGATTTTCAAGGAATATACAATATTTGGGAAAAGAACATTAACCTGTTTAGTAGCGACAGCCGAAAAAACATTGACGATGTTGTGGCGATTTCAGATGTGCAAAGCCCTGAGTTAGAAAAAATAATTGGTCAGAAACCAGCCGATACATTACGAGAAAATCTAGAATTACTCTCTGAAGTGTATCCAAAATTTGACAGACAAGAGTACCTTGATGGTAAACTGCAACCCGTGTTTTTTGGTTCGGCATTAAATAATTTTGGTGTACGAGAATTACTAGATTGTTTTGTCGAAATTGCGCCGTCTCCACGACCAAAAGAATCTGAAACAAGACTAGTTGACCCCAAAGAAGAAAAGATGTCTGGATTCGTGTTTAAAATACACGCTAACATGGATCCAAAACATAGAGATCGTTTGGCATTCGTAAAGATTGTATCTGGAACTTTCGAAAGAAATAAACCTTATTTACATGTTCGACAAGGTAAAAATTTAAAATTTTCTAGTCCAAATGCTTTTTTTGCTGAGAAAAAAGAAATTGTAGACATTTCCTACCCAGGCGATATTGTGGGCTTACACGATACCGGAAACTTCAAAATTGGAGATACTTTGACAGAAGGTGAACAAATGAGTTTCAAAGGAATCCCAAGTTTTTCACCAGAACATTTTAGATATATTAACAATGCCGATCCGCTAAAAGCAAAACAGCTTGACAAAGGAATCGACCAGTTAATGGATGAAGGTGTAGCGCAGTTATTTACTCTCGAAATGAATAATCGAAAGATAATTGGAACCGTTGGAGCACTTCAATATGAAGTAATTCAATATCGTTTAGAACACGAATATGGTGCTAAGTGTACTTACGAAAACTTCCCTGTTCACAAGGCGTGTTGGGTGAAACCTACCGATCCTAAAAGTGACGAATTTAAAGAGTTTAAACGTATTAAACAGAAATTCTTGGCACATGACAAATACAAACAATTGGTTTTCTTGGCCGATAGTGATTTTACTATTCAAATGACACAAAGCAAATTCCCAAATGTAAAATTGTTTTTTACTTCAGAGTTTGATTAGCACTTCGAAAAGCTCAGTGTGAGAGATTAAAAACAAAAAAATCCCATCCGTTTTCACGAATGGGATTTTTTATATCAGTAATTAGTCCTCTTTGTCAAAGTTTAAAACTTTGGACAAAGATTTTTAATCAATTCTTATTTCTTCACTACTTTGATAGTTTTAGAAACAGCTCCTGAAGAAACTTTTACTAAATAAGTACCCGCATTCAATTCAGACATATTAACCTGAGTGGTAGTTGCGGTTACTTTTTTAGCCAGTACTTGTTGCCCTAGCAAATTATATACTACTACACTTGTTAAATCACTTGTGTATTCGATAGTTAAAACATCGCTCACTGGGTTTGGATACGCTTTGAAACCAAGAACTTCACTAAATTGGTTTACACTTAAGAAAGTAAACTCATCAGCTCCCATATCTGGCGTTGTAGCACTTCTCGCTTCACAGTTAAAATCATCTGTTACTGTAGCAATTGGTGTTCCTAGATTGTCTAATGCACCGTCAGTTATATGCAAATCTGTTGCAGAAGTAAACGCAGGAGTAATATTTTGAGCATTTCCATCCTGAGCCGTTGCTGTTTGCAAATCTGAAATTGCTAAACGATTTGTTGGCGCAGAAATACTACCTGTAGCTCCAATAAAGAAGGTTGCTCCTGTACCCACTACATAATCGTTATAACTAGACGTAAGATTTACAAATGTAGCATAACCGTAAGCCACAGCATAATTGTTTCCTGAACCGTTATTTTGAGTATTGATTAAGATGTTATTACGCACATCTACAATTGGGTCAGAACCTGCTATTGCTAAAGCATAACTCTTATCGCTACCACCTGTTTGTGTACCGACCATAGTAACCGTATTATAATAAATTTGTGTTGTAGATCCTACTCCACCTCCTACAAATATGCCTACACTAAAATCTCCACCAGTACCATTTGCAGAAACAGCACTAATCATATTATTAGTAATGGCGTTTGTACCTGAAGTAGCAGGTGCCACACATATACCAACAGCTGAAAAAGTTCCCGTATTACGAATATTTCCTATGGTGTTTTTGGTAACTGTTGCATTAGTAACCTCATTCCCTGTAAACGTACTTGTAGAAATCCCCTGAACTCCTAAAGAAATTCCAAAAACATCTGGAGATCCAGCTTGTGCTATTTCAGAAATAGTATTTCCTGCTATGGTAATGTCGTTTTCAAAACCAACAATAATCCCGCCTTTAGCAACGTTATTTGGCGCCATAGCATTCATTGTGTTTTGATTAATTACGGTGCCTGAATTTTTATTCCCAGCAGATGCCCCTTGAATATAAATACCAAATTGAGTTTTGCTAATGGCATTATTTACAAAACTATTATTGTTGTTTCCTGCACCTAAACTTGACATAGAAATAGTAGCAGAACCACTACCTAAGGCAACTAAAGTTGTCGTATTCGAATTCCCTACTACGTTGGCATTAATCACTTTATTATTTGTTGCTCCATTAGCCCCATTAGTTGCTAACCAAATTACGGCACTTGATGTCCCTGCATTTGTATTAGTTACTGTTAAATCTCTGGTTGCACTAGTTAAAGGACAAATAGTATTTGCTGTTGTTCCATTAGAACCATCAATAGTTACATAGTCGGCAGCATTCAAATTTATAA
This sequence comes from uncultured Flavobacterium sp., assembly GCA_964292845.1. Taxonomy (GTDB): domain Bacteria; phylum Bacteroidota; class Bacteroidia; order Flavobacteriales; family Flavobacteriaceae; genus Flavobacterium. Next base: position 5,696 of record CAXYWC010000075.1, read on the forward strand.
TAGAAGAAGCACTTGTTCCTGAAATTGTTGGAGAAACTCCTACCGCAGGTTTAATAGTTAAAGTATTAATTGCGCTAGCATCTGCATTTTGATTAATTGTAATTGGGAATGTTTCCGAAGGATAAGTAGTATCTATTAAAGAGAATGTTACTGGCCCTGTCATACATGTTGCATTATAATCAGCCACCGCAGCAGTTAGTGTAGTATAGTTTCCTCCTGCTCCTACGGTATAAACACCGTTTAATGCTTTTACAGAATAACTAAACGGCACAGTTGGCGCAGTAGCTATTGCTGGAGGATTTACTGTAAATCCAGCTGCTCCTGCCGCTGGCAAAGCAATAGTATTAGGGACTCCAGCAAGATCTTGGGCAACAAAATAATAGGAAACTACATCACCTAATACACTTCCAGTTCCAATAGAAAAATCATATAAGTCAGACCCCATAGAAACGCCTGTTGCAGCATTATAAGCTCCAGCATTAATTCTCCAATAAGCAACTGGCAAACCTACCCCAGAAGTAGGAATACCGCTAGCATCCGTAATAGTAGCCGAAATAGTTCTTGAACCTCCTGTACAACTATTACCTACCACTGCATGTGAAATAGCGGGTGGGGTTGTATCGGCTGGGATACCAAATGTACCTGCAAACTCATCGGCTCCCATATCTGGAGTAGTTGCATTACGTGCGTCTCCATCAAAATCGTCTGTAACACTTCCTATCACAGTAGCTGTACCCTCGGCTTGCGTAACAGTTCCTGCTGTGAAATGTAAAAATGCGGGATTTGAACCTACTGTACTTGCAAAAGAAGGGTTTTCGGTTACAGATGCAGCATCTCTAGTCGCTACTCTAGTTTTATAAGCACCTAACGTAGCATCAGTATTGGTTCCATCGGTAAATATAGTACTAGCAAAAAACAAGTTGTTATCCGATGCCGCTGCATACGATGTTAACGTAGCTGTAGATCTTCTATAAGCTGCTGCTAATCCTGCACCCGCAGGTGTTGAGTTATTTACGAAAATATTATTACGCAACGTAATCGTTGGTGTTGTAGAAGCAGATACTGCGCTTGAACCAAACAAGGCTCCTGCACTCGTTCCGTTTAATAACACTGTGTTATTGTAAGCATTTACAGTTGTCCCTCCAGTTATATTAATACCGTTTAAAGGATTTGCTGCATTGGCACTTGGCGTTCTTAAATCACCAATTATATTGTTATATGCCGTTACTAAAGTTCCTCCGCTTATCAATAATCCATTTACTGTTGAAGAAGCATTACTTCCTGACAAGTCGTAAATTTTATTTTTAAATACATTGGTTCCTGCTGCATTCGCACCAGAAATTACTAGACCTGATACGGCAGAAGCCCCTGTAGATGATAATGTATTAATTGCATTTCCTGAAATATTTACAATTGGAGAAGTACTACCACAAGTAATACCAATTACGTTTCCTCCTGCTCCAGAAGAAACTAAATTTGCAATCGTATTATTAGCAACATTTAACGGATTACCCCCAGCAAATGTATTACCAATTGATAGTCCTGTTATAGCACCTTGACCCGAAATATTAGTAATGGTATTATTAGAAATAGTTGAAGTTGCACCGATATAATTAATTGTAAATCCTGATATTGCGCTCGTACCACCTACCCAGTTATTTAATTGGTTGTTTGAGTAGTTTTTATTTGGACTAGATCCAGACCCATCATTACTAAAAAAACCATTAATGGCAGTTGAACCAGTAACATTTATATTTGAAAAATTATTATTTGTAATTGTTACATTTGTGCCATTAGGTGAACTTGCACCAGAAGTTGTTCCTGTTATAGTACCACCTGCACCAGTTTTAGTAAAGTTAGTAACAATAGAATTTCCGTTAATTGTTTGAGTACCATTTGCTGGCATAGAGTAGCTGTGTGAAATAAATGTAACACTACCTGTAGTATTAACCGATAAGTTTGTAAATGTATTGCTATTTACATTTAATGCTCCTACAATTCCCGCATTGCTAATAAAAGTAATTGCGCCACTTGCTGTTGCTGTGGTATGCGTTATATTATTAAAATCGTTGGCGTTAACATTTAGAGTTGTTGTTGTATTTACAGTAGTACCTTCTACTATTATCCCTTGCAAAGTACCAGCAGTTACACCACTTCTAACAGAAATACTGTTATTATTAATAGTATTGGTAATTGTACCCGTAGGTGCATTACTGAATGAAGGAACATAAATACCTCGCAAAGTACCCGCTGTGGTTCCGCCATTAGAACTTGTAATAGTGTTGTTCGAAATGGTATAGTTAACGGTATTTCTAACCAAAATACCATTTACAGTACCTGATACGTTGGCATAAGTTGAAAAAGTACCTGTGGTACCATAATTAGTAATTGTATTTGCCAATAGAGCAGAGCCCCCAATTTCTAATCCCTGATTTTGGTCGGCTGCCGCAGTAGATCCTACTACGCAAATACCATTATTTACATTGCTAATCGCATTGGCGTAAACTTTCAACCCGTGATTTCCACCTGTTACCGTTGTTGCAGTTGCAGACGTTGTTGGCGTAGCAAGCGCGTGAGTAGAGTTACTATAAATACCAAACGTATTTTGATACGTTCTGTTTAACGAAATGGTATTGTTTTGAATAGTGTTGTTTTGTGCACCATTAGTAGTAGTGGCATACAATAAAGCAACCCCCCACTCTGTCATAGTGTTTGTAGCAGCTGCAGTTGTAGTGTTAGCCGCATTTTCTTGCATCACGAAGTTTTGCAATGTAACATAATCAGCCCCTTGCAATTTAAAAATAGCATCGTTTAAAGCCCCAACTGTTAAAGCATTGGAAGCTGTAATGGTATTAGCACTTCCATCGATAATAATTGTATTAACAGTAGTACCCTGTGCAGTAACAAGATACCCTCCAGCAGGTGCTGTTTGCGGATTTGCTGGATCCAAAGTGATTACCACAGGACTTGAAATAACGGCCCCGTTTAATGCGGTTATTGCCGATGCCAAATCGGCATAGGTAGGTGCAAGACCTGAACCACCATTTGTGGTCACCTGCGCATTAGCCCCCATTATCGTAAATAACATTACGACAATTGCGAACAAGGATTTCTTCACAGAAAATCGACTCGTTCGACTTGAATTGTAATTGTTGCTCATTAGTTTTAAATAATTTAATTAGTATAGTAACCTCAAATATAAAGAATTAATATGAAAAAAAAAAAACTCAAATTAATTAAAATTTGAGTTTTTTATATTACGCTTGCCCTGTAGGACCAAAATTTAGAGGAATTGGAGGCTGTTCCGCCTCTTTTATCGTGCCATGAACACTCTCAAAACGCTGAATATTGTCAGCCAACGCGTGTACTAATCGTTTGGCGTGTTGGGGCGTAAGTATTATTCTTGCTTTCACTTTTGCTTTGGGCACGCCCGGCATAATATTTACAAAATCCAACACAAACTCTGTGTTTGAGTGATTTATTATAGCGAGATTAGAATAAATCCCGTCGGCAGTAGCTTCGTCTAACTCAATGTTGATTTGACCTTGCTGGTTATTATCGCTCATGCTTTTATTTTTTATAGATTAAAACTAAAATCCTAACAGCTCAAAAACTGAACTGTTAGGATTTATAAATATACTTAAAAAAAGTTAATTATTAATAATTAAATTCTTCTTTGGCAACCATCAAATCATTGAACTCTTCTTTGGAACCTACAATGGTATTGTCATACTCTCTCATACCTGTACCGGCTGGAATTCTGTGTCCTACAATTACATTTTCTTTAAGACCTTCTAATAAATCTACTTTACCTGCCACAGCTGCTTCATTCAATACTTTTGTAGTTTCTTGGAAAGAAGCTGCTGAGATAAACGATTTAGTTTGTAGCGATGCTCTAGTAATACCTTGTAATACTGGAGTTGCTGTAGCTGTAATAACATCACGTGCTACTACTAAATTTTTATCAGTACGTTTCAACAATGAGTTTTCGTCACGTAACTCTCGTGGAGAAATTATTTGACCTGCTTTCAAGTTTTCAGAATCGCCAGCGTCTTCAACCACTTTCATACCGTATAAATTATCATTTTCTACGATAAAATCTTTTGTATGAATTAATTGGTCTTCTAAGAATAAGGTGTCTCCTGGGTCTTGAACTCTTACTTTTCGCATCATTTGACGTATTACTACTTCAAAGTGCTTGTCGTTGATTTTTACCCCTTGTAAACGATATACCTCTTGAATTTCATTAACCAAATACTGCTGAACAGCTGCTGGTCCTTGGATTCTTAAAATATCATCTGGAGTAATTGCACCATCAGACAAAGGAACACCTGCTCTTACGAAGTCATTTTCTTGTACTAGAATTTGGCTTGATAATTTAACTAGGTATTTCTTAACTTCACCAAATTTAGATTCGATAACAATTTCACGGTTACCTCTTTTAATTTTTCCAAAAGAAACAACACCGTCAATTTCTGAAACTACTGCTGGATTTGAAGGATTACGAGCTTCTAATAGCTCGGTAATTCTTGGTAAACCTCCTGTAATATCACCTGTTTTTGATGAACGACGTGGAATTTTTACTAAAATTTTACCTGCTTTAATTTTCTCACCATCGTTTACCATAAGGTGTGCTCCTACTGGTAAGTTGTACGAACGAATTAGTTCACCATCTTTACCATATACTAATAACGTAGGAATTAATTTTTTGTTTCTTCCTTCAGAAATTACTTTTTCTTGGAAACCAGTTTGCTCATCAATTTCGACCATGAACGATTGTCCTTGTTCTAAATCTTCGTAAGCAATTTTTCCTGTAAATTCAGAAACAATAACTCCATTATATGGATCCCACTTACAAATAACATCTCCTTTTGCTACAGTTTGCGCATCTTTTACATAGATACTAGATCCGTAAGGAACGTTATTTGTGGCTAGAAGAATTCCTGTTTTTTGATCGATTAATTTCATTTCCGTAGAACGAGAAATTACAATATCAACCTCATTACCATCAGTATCTTCGCCTTTAACCGTTTTTAAATCTTCGATTTCTAAACGCCCTGCAAATTTTGCAACAATGCTAGATTCTTCCGAAATACCACCCGCAACCCCTCCAACGTGGAAGGTACGAAGTGTTAACTGTGTTCCTGGTTCCCCAATAGATTGTGCCGCAATTACTCCTACTGCTTCACCTCTTTGTGTCATTTTTCCAGTGGCCAAGTTACGTCCGTAACATTTAGCACAGATTCCTTTAGTAGCTTCACAAACAAGTGGCGAACGTACTTCTACTTTCTCTACTGGAGAAGCTTCAATAACTTTCATTATGGCCTCCGTAATTTGCTCTCCTGCGTGAACTAATATCTCGTTAGTTAAAGGATTAACAACGTCTTGAAGAACAACACGTCCTAAAATTCTTTCTCCTAAAGATTCTACAATTTCTTCGTTCTTTTTCAGTGCAGAAACTTCTACTCCTCTTAAAGTACCACAGTCTTCAATGTTTACAATTACGTCTTGAGAAACGTCATGTAGTCTACGAGTTAAGTAACCAGCATCCGCCGTTTTAAGAGCCGTATCTGCAAGTCCTTTACGCGCACCGTGAGTAGAGATAAAGTACTCCAAAATCGAAAGACCTTCTTTAAAGTTCGAAAGAATCGGGTTTTCGATAATTTCACCACCACCAGCAGTTGATTTTTTAGGCTTAGCCATCAAACCACGCA
>CAXYWC010000076.1:0-11279 GCA_964292845.1 uncultured Flavobacterium sp.
AGCTCCTTTCTGTTTAGTTATCGGGTTTTTGCATCAAAATCCTAAATGAACTAAAATGTAATTTTTTAACATATTGTGCATAAATCGTTCAAAATCATTATTTACCGTAACAGTAGTAAATAACGAACTATCGCAAATACCATCATCACAAATAAACAAAGCACGATTGCCTTCGCCACAAGACCAAATTGCAGGAGTGTCATCTGCATATCGCGCTAATACGATAGCTCCTGGAGGTAAATTTCCTGTAAGTTTTGCACTTACTGCATTGGCAGAACCACTGCTGTCTAACGTTGTTGCAGAGGGAGACGTTCCCCAATAAACACTGGTTAATGCTGGAACTGCAGAATAAGTTGTTGTTGCATTGGAAGCAAAAGTACCTGTACCACCAAATGCAGCGTGAATATTATTTGCCGTAGTTAATGAATTTGCGTTTTGAGCATCTAAAGTAATAATTGCAATTCCACCTAAAGCAACATAATCTTTTATTCTTTGGCAATCTGCCACTGATCTAGCTGCAGCAGAAACATGATGAGGACCTAATGCAATAACATCTCTAGTGTTTCTCATGGTAAGCGCAGAAATGCCACCATTAAAAGTTGCCGTAAAATCGCTCGTGGCTATTCCGCCTATAGTATTAAATACACCTGTAGGGCCATAATTTCCTGGTACATATTGTTGTGGAAATTTTCTTGCAGCACCACCAGCACTTGAATTATCTACATAATCAATTGTGATTACCCTACCATTAACTCGTATAGAAAAAGCACAAGTTTGTCCGCCAAAAGTAACGGTAAATGTAGCCCAACCCGAAGTAGTTGGTGTGCCTGTTACCGAAAACGATAAGTTTCCATTTCCAGATGCTAAGGTTCCTGGAGTTAATGTGGCTGTTACTCCTGTTACTCCTGTTGAATTTATAGTTTGTGTTGGATAAGCTACACCATTTCCGCCAGTATAAGGTAAAGTTGTAGTTCCTGAATAAGCACTTAGTTGCGTTGCTGTAGTTGGCAAATGTGTTGCGGCACTACAATTTAAACCTGTTACTGTTGGACTTCCGCTAATTACAATTTGCACATCGGCACCTGAACAACCCAAATTGGTAATGAAATTGCTTAAATTAAATCTTGCATTTCCGGTACTTGTTGGTGTTCCTGTTACATTAAAAACTAGTGTTCCGCCAGCAGGATTTGTACAACCAGCCGCAAGAGTTGCAACTAAACCCGTTACAGTGGTTGAGTTAATAATTTGATCACTATAACAACCACCATTTCCACCAGCGGGATAAGTAACTGTTATTGTGCCCACATAAGGTGAACTATTAATTCCGGTAGCTGGATTTTCAACAACCGCCGTGGAACAAGTTATAGGTGCAATACTAGCTTTGTTGATTGTTACAGTAAAGCTACAACTTTTGCCATCAAACGTAAAAGGAAATGTTGCAGTGGCATTTGTTGAAAAAGACACAAAAGGATCAGGTGTTCCACTAACGGTGAACGTAAAGTTACCTGCGCCCGACGCTAAAGTTCCTGCATTTAAGGTTGCGGTTAGTCCGGTTACTCCTGTTGAAGCTATTGGTGTTCCAGCAGCATAAGCAACGCCGTTTCCACCTGTGTACGGAACAGTAACCGTTTTGTTGTATGGTAAGCCAGCAATTCCGTTTCCAGCAGGTGATATCGAAAATGGAGCAGTACAAGGAATAGTTGAAATAGTTGGGCCGTTAACTAATAATGATAAGATACAGTTTTGACCCGCAAATGAAATGGCAAAACTGGCAGTTCCGCTAGTTGTTGGGGTTCCAGAAATAGCAAATGTAATATTTCCACCACCATTAGTCAAAGTTCCTGCTTGTAAAGTAGCGGTTAATCCTGTAACTCCTGTAGAAGTAATAGGATAGCCTGTTGAATAAGACCCGCCATTTCCACCTGTATATGGAATGGTTGCATTTCCTGAATAAGCAACACCAACTGCTCCTGCGATTACTGTTGCTCCTGCGCAATTTAAAGTCGAAATTGTGGCGTCGCAAAGCGAATTCCAAGTAGCGCTTTTGTAATATTGGAAACAATTTATAGTAGTATTGTAAATCATTAATCCAATAGCAGGAGAAGCAATTGCGTCACGTTGTGTTGTGGTTAATCTTGGAACAAGAAAACCTTGTGTTGTACTTGTAAGGTCTAAAATGGAACTTGCATGTGGATTGGTGGTTCCGATTCCTACTTGGGCAAACGAATGAATTGTCCAAAAAGCAACAATTGTTAACAGAATTTTTTTCATAATATTTAGTATTTTGATGCAGGTCAAAACTACTCTTGTTGAAAATGACAATAAAATACTATATGTTTGCATTCCGTTTATTTGTACAAATTCCTTATATTTAAACATTACATAACATTAAAATAACCTTTTAATTAATGTCGTTATTACTGCCAACACTAACCGCTTTTGTACTAGCATTTCTCTTTTTAATAAGAGGAAAAAGCAAGCAGAATAAGACGTTGCAGTTTTTAGGATTGTATTTTTTGTTATGGACAGGAACGATACTTTGTTTTTTTCTAGCTACCGAAAAGTTACCATGGCTTTCTGAAAAAGTTTCGAACGTTTTTATATTATTTTTCTTTGTTTTCCTGCTTTCGATACCTCCAACAATGTATTTATACACAACTTTTTTGGCGGGAATTCGACAAAAAGGCGCTATAAAGCATTATTTCATTACACTTTTACTTTTCTTTATTAATGCTTTTTCGTTTTTTTATATGGATTCTGAAAAGAATCTTTTTATGAAAGAAATGACCGAAAAGGTATTGACATATTCTAATTATTTGGCATTACTTTTTGTGTTTCCGTTGTTGAGTATTTATTATTTGTATTTGTCTGTTTTGGTATTTAAAAACTATAAAAGAGAAAAAGAAATAGATGCAACTTCGCCAGGAATTGATTCTAAAAAATTACTTTATTTTATTGTAGGATATATTCTTTTTATGGTTTTATTGTTGATTAATTTGACAGGAGTTTTACCAAAAATTTTTGAGATTTATTCAACTGCATATTTTATGTACATAGCCTATAATAGTTGGAAACAAGAACAAATTGATTTTGAAGTAAAACAAGAGCAGATTGAAGCTAAAATATCCGAAAATTTTGCTCCTTTTTTTGAAGGGTTAGAAGAAAAATTAAGCACAATAATGATGGATGAAAAACCGTTTTTAGATGCCAAACTCACGTTGAATCAATTGGCAAAGAAAATAGGGAGCAATGAAAAATATTTGTCGTTGTTTTTGAATTCTAAATACGAAATGAATTTTGCTAGTTATATAAATTCCTATCGAATAGAAGAAGCTAAACAATTATTAGTCCAAAAAGAAACCGCCAATTACACTATCGAAACAATAGCAAATATGGCGGGATTTTATTCTAAATCCTCTTTTAATACAGCTTTTAAAAAAGCAACAGGTATTACACCTTCTGAATTTAAAAACGGTTACACATCATCACAATCAACATAAATTTCATTAGAAGTTGGGTGCGCTTGACAGGTAAGCACCAGCCCCTCGGCAACTTCTTTATCAGAAAGCACCGAATTTTTTTTCATTACAGCTGTTCCCGTTTTTACTCGAGCTAAGCAACTGCTACAAACACCCCCTTGGCAAGAGTAAGGCACATCAAGCCCTTGTTTTACAGCGGCTTCTAGCAAGGTTTGTTTAGGTGACATTTCAAAAGTGGTTTCTTCCCCATCAACAAGGACAGTAATTTTAGTATGTTCGTTTTGAGGAGTATTTATAGCAACTTCTTTGGTAGAAGCAAAAAACAATTCAAATTTGATGGCGGACTCAGCAACATTTTTTTCTTTAAGTGTTGCACTTACTATGGTAATCATTTCTTCAGGTCCACACAAATAAAATTCAGAAAATTGCTTGCCCTTGTGTTTTTCTTGAAGTACTAAATTCACGATAGCCGCATCTATTCTACCAGACAAGCTTCCTTCGGATTCAGCTTGGCTATATACAAAATGAACAAAAAAGCGCCCAGCATACTGTGTTTGCAGTTGTATTAGTTGGTCGTAAAAAATAGTTTCTTGAGGCGTTTTGTTTCCATACACTAAAGCGAATGTGCTTTCAGGTTCTTGTAACAGAGCCGATTGTACGATAGACATAACTGGTGTAATACCGCTTCCAGCAGCAAATGCCATATAGTTTTTAGAATGGCCAGTTTTAGGTTCAAAAACAAACTTACCTTCTGGAATGCTAACCTCGAGTAGGTCTCCTGCTTTTAGCTCGTTGTTCGCAAAGTTAGAAAAACGACCATTTTCGACTGCTTTAATAGCCACACGAAGTTCGCCACTAGTTGGAGCAGAACAAATGGAGTAGGCGCGACGAATTTCTTCGCCATCTAGCGTTAGTTTTAGCGTAACATATTGTCCAGCAACAAAAGAGTAATAATCTTTAAATTCGTTTGGAACATTAAATAAAACAGAAACGGTTTGGTTGGTTTCTTTTTTTATTTCTTGTATAGCTAGTTTGTAAAATGCAGACATAATAATTCTTTTTTAGCAAAAATAACAAACACTATTGATATATTCTGACAACCAACAAAAATTTATAACTACTTTTTTTCTAAATTTCAAAAAGAAACGTATTTTTACCCGTCATTATACTAAAAATCATTTTTAAAAGTTAATGATTAAAACATCTTTTACCTTGAAAACAAAAAGTTTAAAATATATTTCGCTGTCGTTTTTATTACTTTTAATGCTGGCTTGTTCGACCAAAAAAAATTCTTTTGTAAACAGAAATTGGCACGCTGTAAATTCAGAATACAATGTTTTGTACAACGGAGAAGTGGCGCTACAACTAGGCCTTACTGATTTAAAAAGTGGTTACAAAGATGATTTTTGGGAAATTTTACCAATAGAAAGAATGCAAATTCTGGAAGAAAGTATGTTGCCAGGACAAAAAGCAAGAAATCAAAATTTTGAACGAGCAGAAACAAAAGCAACAAAAGCCATTCAAAAACATTCCATGAAAATTGATGGTCGCGAAAAAAACCCACAAATGGACGAGGCACATTTGTTATTAGGAAAATCCCGTTATTACGACCAACGATTTATTCCTGCCCTTGAAGCGTTTAATTATATCTTATACAAATACTCTAATTCTGACAAGATATATGAAGCGAAAGTTTGGCGCGAAAAAACAAACATCAGATTAGAAAACGATGCTTTAGCAATAAAAAATCTAAAAAAATTAATAAAAAACAACAAGATAAAACCACAAGTTTTTGCAGATGCTAACGCCATTTTATCGCAAGCATACATTAATTTAGAACAAAAAGACAGTGCTGTAGCGCCACTAAAAATAGCATTGGCTTCTACTAAATTGAAAGAAGAAAAAGCCCGATACCACTTTATTTTAGGGCAACTTTACCAATCGCTACAATACAATGATAGTGCTTACACAGAATTTCAAAAAGTTATTGAAATGAAGCGAAAATCACCCAAACCCTACGTGATGCACGCCCATGCCAAACAATCGGAATTAGTAGACCAGACACAAGACACCGTTTTGTTTCTAAAAAAATACGACAAACTTTTCAAAGACCGAGAAAACCGTCCACATCATGACATTTTAAATTATCAGATGGCTTCTTTTTATGATAAATTAAACAATAAAAAACAAGCGATACACTATTACAACAAATCATTACGATCAAAATCTGACGATACTTATTTGCAGGCGACAACCTATAATAAATTGGCCACTATTTATTTTGACAAAGCTAAATACCAAACCGCAGGGCAGTATTACGATAGCACTTTAACTAGATTAGTTAAAAAAAATAAAGAGTATTTTACCATTGCCAAAAAACGAGAAAACCTGGTAGATGTTATTAAATATGAAGGCATTGTACAAAACAATGATAGTATTTTAAATTTGGTTGCGCTTTCTGAAAAAGACCGGCGAAGTTTTTTTGAGGAGTATATTACCAAAATAAAAGCCAAAGAGGAAGCTAAAAAAATTCTAGAAGCCAAGAACAAAGAAAAAAACAACGCCAGCATAGGAATTCAAGATATAGATACTGGCGCAAAAGGATTTAAAGATAATTCGCCAAAGGCAATGCTAATGAATGATCAAATGCCACAGATGCCACAAATGCCGCCTGCAGGAGGTTTTAATACAGCAGGGAACGATGCTTTTTATTTTTACAACCCAACAATTGTAAGCTACGGTAAAATAGAATTTGCAAAAAAATGGGGAAAACGTTCTCTAAAAGACAATTGGAGATGGTCTTCACAAACCTCGGTTATAAACAATAAAGAAGAAGAAAAAACCGACATAGTAGAAGATAAAAAAGAAGCTGAAGTTCTTGAAATACACCAAGCCGATTTTTATTTAAAAAAACTACCAACTTCTCAAAAAACACTAGACAGCTTGGCAAGAGAAAGAAATTTTGCCAATTATCAGTTGGGGGTTATTTATAAAGAAAAATTTAAAGAATACAAATTAGCAGCCTCTAAATTTGAAACACTACTAAAAAGCAAACCAGAGGAAAGATTAGTATTGCCATCGATGTATAATTTATACAAAATATACGATATAATAGACAAACCAAAAGCAGAAAAAATTAAAAACCAAATCGTTACAAACTATCCAAACACGCGGTATGCGCAAATTTTGAGCGGAGCACTATCCGAAGAAAACACCATTGTACAAGCTCCTGAAGTAGTGTATAAAGAAACCTACAAGCAATTTGGAAATCAAGAATATGGTGCCGTTTTGCAAACCATTGAAAAAAGTTTGGCTCAATTTGCAGGCGACGATTTAATTCCAAAATTCGAGTTGCTTAAAGCCAACACCATTGGAAAACTAAAAGGAGTTGAGGAATACAAAAAAGCACTAAATTTTGTAGCATTAAATTTTCCAAACACAAAAGAAGGAAAACAAGCAGAAGATAATCTAAAAACAAACATTCCTGTTTTAGAACAAATGACATTAAAAAATGACTCACTTTCTAAAAAATGGAAAATTATTTACAAAGTAGGAAATAGAGAAGACACAGAAACCAAAACACTACTAGAGAAAATAAATCAATACATCAAAGAGAAAGATTACAGTACTTTTTCAACTTCTTTTGATGTGTACAATGAAACCGAAAATTTTGTAGTTGTTCACGGAATAACCTCAAAAGAGTACTCGAATTATTTAATCAACACGTTAAAAGAGACTAAAGAATATAAAATAAAAACACCAGCAACCGTAATTTCTAGCGAAAACTATTCGGTAATTCAAATTAAGAAAAATTACAATCAGTATCTCGAATCTAAAAAATAAAAAAATGTTTAAAAAAAGCCCAAAACCATATACCGAAGCATTAGGAAAAACGAATAGGATTGTTGAAGGAACTACCATAAAAGGCGATATAGATTCTGTAGCCGATTTTAGATTAGACGGACATTTACTCGGAAATTTCACTTCAAAAGGGAAACTAGTGGTAGGGCCAGCAGGAAGTGTTACGGGCGATATTAATTGTAAAAACGTAGATATTGAAGGCGCTGTAGAAGGAAAAATTTTCGTAGAAGAATTGCTCAATCTAAAAGAAACAGCCAAAGTAAAAGGCGAAGTAACTTGTGGCAAACTTGCCGTAGAACCAGGTGCCGATTTTACAGCTACCTGTGCTATGAAATCACCTTCAAAAACTGCTTTGCCAGCACATGATGAACAATAACCAAGGCAAAAAAAACAATATAAAATGGCTTTCGCTCATTAATATTCCAATACAAATGGGGGCCATAATTTATTTGTTTTATAAACTTGGGTTTTGGTTGGATACAAATTATACAAACCATAGACTATATTACTATAAAACTCTTACTTTAGTAGGGGTATTTTTGGCTTTATATAACGTGTACCGTCAAGTAAACGAAATGGGGAAAGACACTTAAAATGATACCTAAAAAAACAAAATTAATTGGGTTTTTAATCCTAATTATAGTGCTAATTTACGGCATTCATAAAATACTATTTTCGCTTTTTGAGTGTAATAAAAACATATTTATTTATTCCTTAGAACACTTGTATTTTTTCTTTGGTCTTTTTTCAATAGTGATACAAATAGTGTTAATAAAAGTTAAGCAAAAAAACATCGACATTGTAGGCAATGTTTTTTTGTTATTAACGCTATTCAAAATGGTAGTTTCTTATGTTTTAGCAACCGCAATCTTAAAACAAGAAACAGTAAATTATGCACTACAAAAATGGAATTTTTTTATTCTTTTTATAGTTTTTCTGACCCTAGAAACGGTTTCAACCATTCGATTATTGAACGAAAAAGAGAAATAATTATTCCTTAATAAATTTACTTTGAAAATTGCCTTCGGCTGAAAATCCTTGGATGAGGTACAATCCAGAAGCTAGATTTTCGATATTTATTTGCGAACTATTTTCGTTTTTTTCAAAAACTATTTTACCATATAAATCGGTAATACTAATTTTACTAAAAACAACAGCGTTATTATTTCCCTGAATAGTCAAAATGGAAGTAGCAGGATTTGGATAAACAGTTAATTTTCCTGAAAACATAGTCTCAACAACAGATAAAGTAGGACAGGTAACGATAGTAGGGGTGTTTATAGACACAACCGCACTACCTATGCCTAACTGTCCATTTAAATTTGCCCCCCAGCTATATAAAGAACCGTCGGTTTTTAGCGCAACAGTATGCGATACTTTTGAGTTTACCATTAGCCAATCGGTTGCTAAACCAGAAACGGCAACAGGACTATTTTTTTGACTAGGAGAGCCTGCATCTCCAAGTTGTCCTGATGCATTTCCGCCCCACGCCCATAAAGAACCATCAGATTTTTTAGCAATAGTATGCTGGTGTCCTTTTGCTATCGAATTACAATTCCCAACAGAAGAAATATTTATAGGAAATATTTTCCCAACAGTGGTGCCATCTCCAAGCTGACCATTTGTGTTGTCTCCCCAAGTCCAAAGACTCCCATCAGTTTTGATAGCTACACTATGCAATATACTTGCCATAACGTTTTGCCAATTGGTATCGCTTCCTATTTGTATTGGTATAATTTTATTTACATTCGTATTATCCCCTAATTGCCCAGTGTTATTGGCTCCCCAAGCCCATAGTGTGCCGTTTGTTTTTAGGGCTAACGTGTGTTTGGTACCAGCAGAAATTTTAGCCCAATTGGTATCATTCCCTATTTGCGTAGGAGTAGTTTTGTTTACAATAGTATTATCTCCTAATTGCCCAGCGTCATTTTGTCCCCATGCCCAAAGCGTACCGTCTTGTTTAATAGCAACAACATATTCATCACCCGCAGCAATAGTTTGCCAGTTGGTATCGCTCCCAATTTGAGTTGGAACATTTAAATTAGATGTAGTGCCATTACCAAGTTGGCTCTCTTGATTTCTTCCCCACGTCCATAGCGTACCATCCGTTTTTAGAGCAACACTATGAGCATTTCCAGCAGAAATGGTTTGCCAATTACTACTGGTACCTATTTGTATAGGAGCGGTAGCGTAAGTAGCTGGAGTAGGACCATTACCTAATTGTCCAGAATTATTTTTCCCCCATGCCCACAAAGTACCACCTGTTCTAATACCCAAGGTGTGCGCTCCACCTGCAGAAACAGCTTGCCAACATTGTGCGGAAAGATTTATATAAAAGCTACTAATAAATATAATGAGTATATTTTTTTTCATAATTTATTAATTTTCAAATTCAAAATAAGTTTGCTAATGTATATAAAAAACAACTTATTAACAATTTTATTTTGTTCTATTCGATAAAATAAGCATTATAGCTGTTTAAATACAGTGGTTTTTATCAATTTTAAAAGAGGTGAAAATAAATTTTGTTAATAACTTTTGCAACAAAAAAATTAGGCTAAGCAGACCTGAAATAAAATTACTCTAAAAAAACACTATATCTTTTTTGGATATTAATAAAAAATGTACCTTTGCACCAAATTTACAAACGAAGAAATAGAGTTTTATATATATGGTAATTTCAAAGCATCCACTTAGATTTATATTGACAGCAGTAATTGCTTGTCTTCCATTATTTAGTTTTGCAAATACAGTTTCAGATAGTACTAAAGTTAAAACCAATGAAGTTGTTGCTGTTTCTGAAACCACAACCATCAAAGAGGAGGTTTCTCAAGAAGCGCATAAAGAGCCAACAGACGTAAAGTCTAAGATTAAGGAATTCATAAACCATCACTTACTTGATGCGCATGATTTTACTTTTTCTGCAAATGAAGAAACGGGAGAACATTATGGTTTTTCATTACCTATTATTCTTTGGGATAATGGTTTGCAGGTTTTTTCTTCTTCAAAATTTCATCATGGAGAAAAAACAGCCGAACACAATGGTAACTTCTATGTGTTGCACCACGAAAAAATATACAAAACAGACGCTACAGGAACATTAGTTGAAGGACATGGAGGTCATCCAGAAAATGTTCGTCCGTTAGATTTATCTATTACAAAAAGTGTTATCGGAATTTTAGGGATTGCATTATTAATGTTTTTCTTGTTTTCTAGCTTAGCAAAATCATATGCTAAGAACAACGGTATCGCTTCTGGAGCAGGTCGCTTTTTCGAACCCTTAGTTTTATATGTTCGTGACGAAATTGCAATTCCAAATATTGGAGAAAAAGGATATAAAAAATACATGAGTTATTTGTTAACCATCTTTTTCTTTGTTTTCTTTTTAAATATTTTAGGATTAACACCGCTAGGATTTAATGTTACAGGAAACATTGCCATTACAGCATCGTTAGCGTTACTTACGTATTTGATTACAACATTTACAGCAAATAAAAATTATTGGGGACACATTTTCTGGATGCCAGGTGTGCCAACTCCAATGAAATTTATTTTAGCTCCAATAGAATTGTTAGGAACTATTATCAAACCATTTTCATTAATGATTCGTTTGTATGCTAATATTTTAGCAGGACACGTAGTTTTGATGAGTATTATTGGGTTGATGTTTATTTTCAAAAGTTGGATTGGAAGCACATTGTCTTTCGGATTGGCATTTGCCTTGTCGATACTTGAAATATTAGTGGCATTTTTACAAGCGTATATTTTCACGATGTTATCTGCTCTCTATTTTGGAGCAGGAAATGAAGAGCATCATCATGAAGAAGCACATCATTAATAAAAAGAATGTTTAATTTTTAATATATATATTATGCAAATTCCAACTATTGTAGGAGCAGGATTAATTGTAATCGGAGCAGGTTTAGGTATTGGTAGAAT
>CAXYWC010000077.1:0-11162 GCA_964292845.1 uncultured Flavobacterium sp.
AATTTAACCATTACCTCAAACGGAAAAGTATATGTGGGCAATGGCTTTGACGCTGGAAATCCACCGGCAGCAATCAAAAAAATAGTATCAAAATTAGTATCCTATTCAGAAAAAAAATAATGACTATACAAGAAATTCAAGAAGAAATTGTAGCGGAGTTTTCGATGTTCGATGACTGGATGCAGCGCTACGAATACATCATCGATTTAGGTAAAAGCCTTCCTTTAATAAAAGAAGAATTCAAAACCGATGACAATATTATCAAAGGGTGCCAATCGAAAGTTTGGTTGCAAGGAGAGCAAAATGACGACAAAATTATTTTCACTGCCGATAGTGATGCTATTTTGACCAAAGGAATAATTGCCATATTAATTAGAACTTTTTCTAACCAAACCGCCTCAGAAATCCTCGAAGCTGACATGAATTTTATTGATGAAATCGGATTAAAAGAACATTTGTCGCCCACTAGAGCCAACGGATTAGTTTCGATGATAAAAAATATAAAAATGTATGCTTTGGCTTTTCAAGCTAAAAATTAGCTGTTTAACCATTTTAAAAATAAAAGAATATTGCCCTAATTACATAAATTACCCTCTTTTTAAAATTCGTGTTAATTTGTGTAATTCGTGGTTCAAAAAAACAAATAAATTATGGAAGAATTTAACGACACAATCAATCTAGGAGAAGAAACCGTAAGAATCTTAAAAACTATTTACGATCCAGAAATTCCTGTAGATATTTACGAATTAGGTTTAATTTATGACGTTTTTGTCAATGAAACATTAGATGTAAAAATATTAATGACACTAACCTCTCCAAACTGTCCAGTTGCCGAAACCCTACCAAGAGAGGTGGAAGACAAAATTAAAAAAATAAACACGGTAAAATCTTGTGAAGTTGAAATCACATTCGATCCGCCTTGGACAAAAGATTTGATGAGTGAAGAAGCAAAATTGGAACTAGGCATGCTTTAAAATGGCAGACGAAATTGTAAATAAAGTAGCCAATAGCGCTCTAGAAGTATTTGACCTAGAAGATTACTATCCAAAAGGTATTCGGACAGAAATAGACATTTCACAGTGGCTTTACGAAGGGTTTATGTTAAAAGAAAAAGACTTTCGTGAAGCACTGAAAAATCATGATTGGTCACAATATGAGAATCATTATGTAGCAATATATTGCTCGACAGATGCTATTATTCCTGCATGGGCTAGTATTTTGGTTACAATTCATGTTTTTCCATTTGTTAAAAAAGTGGTGAGTGGTAATTTACAAGATTTAGAAACTAGTTTATACCAAGAAATACTATCTACTATCGATTATTCTAAATACCAAGACAAGCCTGTAATTATAAAAGGATGTTCTAAAAAACCAGTGCCAAAAAGTGCTTATATTCTCGCTGTACAAAAACTCCAACCTTTTGCAAAAAGTATTATGTATGGCGAAGCTTGCTCGGCAGTGCCTCTGTTTAAAAGAAAATAAGCAGTTTAGTTGGTTTCACAAAATTGGATTTTCGTTAGCTACATTAGCTTGAGCAATACTAAATTTTTGAAACAACTGGATTGTTTTTTCATTAATTTCGTGATAAGTCAAGCGATCTTTGGTTTGATAAAAGAACATAAATCCATACTTTTGTTCTGTATTTTCTAATAACAAATGCTTGTTTAATCGATATGTTTCTCGCAAAACACGTTTAAAATAATTTCTATCAACTGCTTTTTTGAAATATTTTTTAGAAACCGAAACACCTATCTTTATTTGTTCTTCTTTTTCTAAATTAATTGGAACATAAACCAAGCGCAAAGGGTATTTGGATACTGATTTTCCTTGCGAAAAAAGTAAATCGATAGTTGTCTTGCTTTTTAGCTTTTCGGTCTTAGGATAGGTATTGTTCATGAATAAAATTAAAGCAGCAAAAATACAAAGTTAAATGGTATGATTGTGTTTTAACAATCCTATTTTAAAACAAAAATCCCACTCTTTCAAGTGGGATTGTCAATTTATTTTTGTTCTTTCATTTTGAAAGTATCCATAAATGCTGTGGTGTAATTTCCTGCAACATATTCGGGTTCATCCATTAATTGTCTATGAAAAGGAATCGTTGTTTTAATCCCTTCAATTACAAATTCGTCTAAAGCCCGTTTCATTTTATTGATAGCTTCTTGACGTGTTTGCGCAGTTGTAATTAACTTGGCAATCATCGAGTCATAATTGGGTGGAATTGTATAACCTGCATAAACATGTGTGTCTAAACGAACACCATGTCCACCTGGCGAATGTAATACAGTGATTTTTCCTGGTGAAGGACGAAAATCATTATACGGATCTTCGGCATTAATACGACATTCGATAGCATGCAATTGTGGGAAATAATTTTTTCCTGAAATTGGCACACCTGCCGCTACAAGTATTTGCTCGCGAATCAAATCGTAATCAATAACTTGCTCTGTTATAGGGTGTTCTACTTGGATACGTGTATTCATCTCCATAAAGTAGAAATTTCTATGTTTGTCAACCAAAAATTCAACTGTTCCTGCGCCTTCGTATTGTATAAATTCGGCCGCTTTTACAGCCGCTTCACCCATATTATAACGCAATTCATCGGTCATAAATGGCGATGGAGTTTCTTCTGTTAATTTTTGATGACGACGTTGTACAGAACAATCTCTTTCTGATAAGTGACAAGCTCTCCCGAAAGAATCTCCAACAATTTGAATTTCAATATGGCGAGGTTCTTCGATTAGTTTTTCTAAATACATTCCATCATTTCCAAAAGCAGCAGCAGATTCTTGACGAGCACTTTCCCAAGATTTTAATAAATCTTCTTGTTTCCAAACAGCACGCATCCCTTTTCCACCTCCACCAGCAGTTGCTTTTAGCATTACTGGATAACCAAATTCGGCAGCTAATTGTTCTGCTTGTTCGTACGATTCTAAAATCCCTACAGAACCTGGAACACAAGGAACTCCTGCTTCAATCATAGTAGCTTTTGCAGAAGCTTTGTCTCCCATACGGTCAATCATTTCTGGAGAAGCTCCAATAAATTTAATTCCGTGTTCTTGACAAATTTTTGAAAATTTTGCGTTTTCAGATAAAAATCCGTACCCTGGATGTATGGCGTCTGCATTGGTAATTTCTGCAGCAGCAATAATGTTTGACATTTTCAAGTACGACAAATTACTTGGTGGCGGTCCTATACAAACGGCTTCGTCAGCAAATTTTACATGCAAACTTTCTGCGTCTGCTGTCGAATAAACGGCAACCGTTTTGATGCCCATTTCTTTACAGGTTCTAATAATACGAAGTGCTATTTCGCCCCTGTTTGCTATTAATATTTTTTTAAACATCTGTTTTAATTTAGATAATTAGACAATTGGATTATTCGATAATTAGATGATAGACTTTCGAGAAATCTAACAATCTAACAATCTAACAATCTAAATTAAGACGGATCAACTAAGAATAAAGGTTGATCAAATTCTACCGGAGACATATCATCTACGAGAACTTTAACAATTTTTCCGGATACTTCAGCTTCAATTTCGTTAAATAATTTCATAGCTTCGATAACACAAAGAACGTCTCCTTTTCCGATGGTGCTTCCTACCTCAACAAACATTGGTTTATCTGGTGATGGTTTACGGTAAAAAGTTCCTATAATTGGTGATTTTACGGTAATATATTTAGCATTTTCGTCTGCGGCCACTGGTGCCACTGGTGTTTGAGCTACTGGCGCAATTTGCTGAGGGACAACCGCTTGTTGCAACATGTTTTGAGCAGGCATTTGTTGTACATAAGTAGTTTCTGTACTTCCTTCTAAAGTTGTTCTAATGGTAATTTTTACATCGCCGGTTTCTAATTTTACCTCTGCAACACCTGAGTTTGCTACAAATTTGATTAGATTTTGAATTTCTTTTAAATCCATGGTTATCGTTTTAGTTATAGTTTATTATTTGTTGTATGCCCATTTTAAATAGATAGATCCCCAAGTGAATCCTCCTCCAAATGCTGCAAATATAAGATTATCTCCTTTTTTAAATTTATCTTCGAAATCACTTAACAATAATGGTAAAGTGGCAGAGGTGGTGTTTCCGTATTTTTGAATGTTGATTAATACTTTTGATTCGTCAAGATTCATACGATTTGCCGTTGCATCAATAATTCGCTTGTTTGCTTGATGCGCTATGAGCCAATTTACATCGTCATGCGTCAAATTATTGCGTTGCATAATTTTTTCACTAACATCGGCCATACCTGAAACGGCGTATTTGAAAACTGTTTTTCCGTCTTGTACAACGGAGTGCAAACCACTTTCTACGGTTTCTTTTGAGGTAGGCAACAAGGATCCGCCAGCATCTATTTTCAAATAGTCACGACCTATTCCGTCCGAACGCAAATATTCGTCCTGTAGTCCTAGTCCTTCGGTGTTGGGTTCAAACAAAACGGCTCCAGCACCATCGCCAAATATGATACAAGTTGCTCTATCGGTATAGTCAATAATTGATGACATTTTATCGGCACCTATTAATAATACTTTCTTATAACGTCCTGATTCTATGTAAGCTGCAGCTGTTGACATTCCGTATAAAAAGCTAGAGCAAGCGGCTTGCAAATCATAAGAAAAAGCGTTGACAGCTCCTATTTGAGTGGCTACATAAACGCCCGTTGCTGCCACTGGCATATCGGGTGTTGTGGTTGCCATAATTACCATATCGATATCGGCAGGGTTTATTCCTGACTTTTCGATGAGGTTTTGAGCGGCTTGAATTGCTAGATATGAAGTTCCTTTCCCTTTTTCTTTGAGGATTCTTCGTTCTTTGATTCCTGTTCGGGTTGTTATCCACTCGTCGTTTGTATCAATCATGGTTTCTAACACTTGATTAGAAAGCACAAAATCAGGGACATAGGCGCCAACGGCAGTAATTGCAGCAGTAATTTTATTCATAAAAGATTCAATATTACTTTTTAAAAAAAAAATTTTAAAAAGGTGATGAAATTACAAAAAAATTTTAAAAAAATCTATTTGTTTTTATTTTTTTTGATTATACCCAACAAAAAAACTCTCACTTAGTGAGAGTTAGTTTTTTATACAAAATAATGTATTAAGCAACAGCTGTTTGCTTGTCGATAACTACTTGACCTCTGTAGTACATTTTACCTTCGTGCCAGTAAGCTCTGTGGTATAAATGTGCTTCACCTGTTACAGGGCAAGTTGCGATTTGAGCAACAGTTGCTTTATAGTGAGTTCTTCTTTTGTCTCTTCTTGTTTTGGAGATCTTTCTCTTAGGATGTGCCATTTTGCAAAATTATTTATCCGTTAATAGTTTTTTTAATTTGTCCCAACGTGGGTCGGTATGCGCTTCTTTTATGTCAAGATGTTCTTCAACATTATCTTGATTTTCTTGTTCGTTAATACTTAATTCATTCAGTTTTGAAAGCGCTTTAGACTCTAAAGTTCCTTCCTTTATGCCGGGATGAATTTTTTTAAGCGGTATAGATAAGACAATCATTTCATAAATGTACTGTGCTACATCTATTTGATGTTCTCCGATGGGTAAAATAAGCAAATCCTCATTTTCGTCATTGAATGTTTCACCAAATCTAACTATAAGTTTAAGATTTCCTTTTATCGGCAAATCAAAATCTTCGTTAGTTAAATCACACGGAACATTTATAGTTCCTGAATGTTTGAAATTTAATTCAAGCATTGTGTTTTTCTTTTCTAATACTATGTTTACTTTGATGTTGGCGCTTTCAAATTCGTCATACTCAAAGTGTTCAAAGAACGCTTTACTAATTTGGTATTCAAACTGATGTTTACCTAGCTTTAATCCTATAAATGGGATTAAAAATTCATTTGTAACTTTCATCTTAACAACAATTTGTTCCTTTATTAGGGAGTGCAAAGATATAAATTTTTTATAAACTTAAAAGCGTTATCAACATTTTTTTGTTTATAACTGTTTTTCTTTTGTTTTAAGTGGTTTTATTGTCATTTCGTTGTAGTCATTTCTAGAGTTAAAAATGTCAATTGCAGCATATATGGCTTCTAAAAACGAATTGTTATCGGCGATTCCTTTTCCTGCAATTTCAAAAGCCGTTCCGTGATCTGGCGATGTTCTGATTTTGTTTAAACCAGCTGTATAGTTGACGCCTTTCCCGAAAGACAGTGTTTTGAAAGGAATTAATCCTTGATCGTGATAGGTGGCAATTACGGCGTCGTATTTTTCGTATTGATTGTTTCCAAAGAAACCATCGGCAGAAAAGGGCCCAAAAACTAAAGTTCCTTCATCAAAAATTTTTTTCAATGTCGGTTTAATTAATTTATCTTCTTCGTTTCCAATAATGCCATTATCGCCGGAGTGTGGGTTGAGTCCTAAAACGGCAATTTTTGGTTTTCTGATGCCAAAATCTTGAATTAATGATTTGTTTATTGTTTGTATTTTTTTTCTAATTAATTCTTCGGTCAAGTGTTTTCCTACATCGCTTAACGGGACATGGTCGGTAAGCAATCCTACTCGCAAATTGTCTTGAATCATAAACATGAGCGCATCGCCTTCGAGTTCTTGGGCTAAATAATCGGTGTGCCCTGGAAATTTAAAATCGTCGGCTTGAATATTCGCTTTGCTTATTGGTGCCGTTACTAAAACATCTATGCCACCTTCTTTCAACGCTTTAGTAGCCGCTACAAAAGATTTTATAGCGTATTTTCCTACTTCAGTATCTAACTGACCGTAATTGATATTAACGCCTTCTCGCCATACATTTAATACATTTATTTTACCAACAACCATTTGGTCTAATCGATCTATTCCATGTAAAGGGGTTTCTAGTCGAAGTTCTTTTTTAAGAAAAGACAAGATTTTTACATTAGCAAAAATTATGGGGGTACATAATTCTAACATTCTTGAATCTTCGAACGTTTTTAGGATTATTTCGCTCCCAATCCCGTTTAAATCGCCTATAGAAATGCCTACAATTATATTTTCTGCTCTTTTTATCATCAGTTCAATGTATTTATTGCTAATTTTGACTGCAAATTTACTAAAATAAAACTAGCAATGTTCACAGGAATCATAGAAACTCTCGGTACAGTAAAAGCTTTGGAAAAAGAGGGCGATAATATTCACATAACCATTCAATCCAACCTTACAAACGAACTAAAAATAGACCAAAGTGTAGCGCATAATGGCGTTTGTTTGACAGTCGTGAATATTAACAATGATGTTTATACCGTAACGGCCATTAAAGAAACGATTGATAAAACTAATTTGTCTTTTTGGAATGTAAATGATGTGGTAAATCTAGAACGCGCCATGAAGCTTGGCGATAGGCTTGACGGACATATTGTACAAGGTCATGTAGATCAAGTTGCGGCTTGTAAAAACATTGAGGAAGCTAATGGAAGCTGGTATTTTACTTTCGAATACGACAAAAATTTGCATAATATTACTATCGAAAAAGGTTCGATTACGGTAAATGGCGTGAGTTTAACGGTAGTAAACTCGAAAGAAAATGAATTTAGCGTGGCTATTATTCCTTATACTTATGCGCATACCAATTTTCATAATTTTAAAATTGGAACAAAAATAAATTTAGAATTTGATGTTATTGGGAAGTATGTAGCAAGATTACATGGTTTGCATCTTGGAAAATAATTGCTTAGGACATCTATAAATTCAACATTCGCTGTTCAACATTTAAAAAGTTTGGATGTTGAGCAACAAATGTTGATTCTTTGAAAGGTTTTTAAACCTAAAAACCGTAATTTACCCCTAACCCAAACACTTCTCTAATTTGAAAAGCGCCTCTAGCATTGTCGTCGTACAACGCTTGGAAAGCTACATTTGTAGAAATGTATTTATTAATTTTCATTACCAAATTCATTTGATAATCAATATCCACATTTTCTGGTTTTTCCAGATAATTAGAATATAAGTTTAGGATATTTTCCATCGAGATGTTTTCCATCACGTTGAATTTATAATAACCCGTAAGAGCGGTTCCAAATTCAAATCGACTTGATTTTCCTTTTTCTACGCCAAAAGCAGCACCAAATTGTGTAAAATGATTATGAACAAATACAGCCTTAGAGGTTGCTGGGGCAATGTTTACTTTTAGATTGTTGCTTTTTTTCCAAAGCATCCCTGGACCCGATTGCAAATAAGCAGGTGAGAAAAAATGGGATATTTTTGTATTTGTTTTTGGGTCAAAACCAGAATCCATTTGTGTTTTAAAGTTCAAATACCAAGAGTAATACCAGTTGCTTTGACCTGCTTTTCTTCCTAAAAGAGAGGTAAACTCTAGCCTGTCATCGGATTTTGTCATGTCTTGTCCTTTAAGTTTCGTTAGTCCGTAAGACCCCATGAATTTGTTGTCCCAAACTATTTTTCCGGCTTTGTAATTAAAATCGTAGTTAAGTCCTAAATTTCCGGCCATATTTGCTGTTCCGCCACCCAGCCAATCATTGTTAAATGCCGATTGATTGAACAAAAACACAATGTTTCCACTGCGTTTCCAACCCACATTGGTGGTGTCTTCTAATTTGATGGCTGCTGCTACGTTTTTATCTAGTAATTCTTTTTCGTTTACTTGTGCATTTGTTTTGATTCCCAAAAGTAAAATGGCTGTTGCTAAAATTATTTTTTTCATCTTGTTTTTTAAAAATTTTTACAAACGTATAAAAAACATACCTATTTCTACGCATATATTATTTTACCTACATACGAATTTTAATTTATTTAAAAAAGATGTAAATACCTATAAAACCTATTGGATTGTTTTACTTATTTATCTAAAAATTCTATTAAATTTATTATGATATTGCTAAAAAGATATAATTACGGCTATAAAAAAGGAATTATCATGATAAATCTGTATAAATATATTGTCTTTTAATTTGGTATTTATAAAATATTTTTTTAGATTTGGTACATCGCTTTTTAAAGGATTACATAAAAAACAACCCTCCTAATTATTAGGGTATAATTCAAAAAATTATGGATGATAGAGTAGATTTTGAAGGTGCTAGGCAAAAACATGCTGCCTGGAAAACAACAATTAGAGATTTCTTAGACGACAAAATTTCTATTGAGAAAGAGCGAATGGTTTCACACATGCATTGTGATCTTGGGAAATGGTATTATTCCGAAGGGAAATCCAAATATGGACACATGGATACTATGAAAAAATTTGAATTTCAACACGAGAAACTACATCTAATAGCAAAGGATATTTATGAACTGAAAATTGCAAATGATGGTTCCTTACCTGAATGGTTAGAAGATGAATTGAATTTGGTTTCAGACAAAATTGTTAATCTGTTAACAATTGCAGAAAACGAGATTAATAATTAATAAAGTTTAAAACAACATAAGTATGGAAAATAATAAAATTACTCGCCCAATTGCTTCAGACAGAGAATTAACTTGGGATAAGAAAAAAGCGCTTTTAAGCAAAACAGATGCAAAAGGAACTATTTTATATGCAAATGAAGCTTTTATAGAGGTTTCGGGCTATGACGAACACGAACTAGTAGGGCAACCACACAGTATTATTAGACATCCTGATATGCCAAAAGTTATTTTTAAATTACTTTGGGAAGAGATTAAAAAAGGACGTGATTTTCACGGAATTGTAAAAAATTTAGCTAAAAATGGTAGGTATTATTGGGTAATTACGGAATTTAAAACACAATTTAATGCTAATAATGAACCTATAGGGTATTTTGGCACTAGAAAAGCTATCTCCGAAGATATTGTTGTCAAATTCATCGAGCCGTTATACAAAAAACTATTAAATATAGAAGAAACCAGCGGAATGGAAGCTTCAGAAAACTTTTTGTTAGGATTTCTAGAAGAAAGAAATAAAAATTATGTGGAATATGTAGATAATTTAGTAGCTACAGGAGTTGATGACGGTAATAAAGTTCAAAAAGGATTTTTCGCTAGATTCTTCTCAAAAACTAGTATCTAAATTAGATTTCAGTTCTAATATTTGGCTAGTTTAACTCATTTGTTACTAATCAAAAAATGTGTTTAAATTCTTCTTTTTATAATTTAAAAGTAAATTTTAAAGATTCCATACAAAACTCTTTTTTAATCCAACAAAAAAGCTGTCTAGAAATCACTTTCCAGACAGCCTTTTTTATAAAAAATAATAACGTATTATAATTGTGGTCCAGCATTTACAAGATTTTCGCCTTCTTCGTTATCAGTATATTGAACAAAGTTTTTAATAAATCTTGCGGCTAAATCTTCTGCTTTAGTTGCCCATTCTGAAACATCTGTATAAGTATTTCTTGGATCAAGAATATTAGAATCTACATCATGCAAAGCTGTTGGTACTACAAAGTTAAAAACAGGAATAGTTTTCATTGCTGCTTTTTCGATAGAACCATCTAAAATAGCATCTATGATAGCGCGTGTATCTTTTATCGAAATACGCTTTCCTGTTCCATTCCAACCTGTGTTTACCATATAGGCCGTTGCATTGTGCTGTTCCATCTTTTTTACCAATTCTTGTCCGTATTGTGTTGGGTGAAGCGATAAAAAAGCTTTTCCGAAACAAGCCGAGAATGTTGGCTCTGGCTGTGTTACACCTCTTTCGGTTCCTGCTAGTTTTGCTGTAAATCCAGATAAGAAATAGTATTTAGTTTGCTCGGGTGTTAACTTTGATACTGGAGGAATAACGCCAAAAGCATCGGCAGTTAGAAAAATCACTTTTGTTGCATGACCTGCTTTAGATACGGGTCTTACAATGTTGTCTATATGGTTAATTGGGTACGAAACTCGGGTGTTTTGAGTAACCGAACCGTCTTTAAAATCTATTTTTCCATTTGCATCAACAGTAACATTTTCTAACAAGGCATCTTTTCGGATAGCACCATAAATATCAGGTTCGTTTGCTGCGCTTAAATCAATAGTTTTTGCATAACATCCCCCTTCAAAATTAAAAACCCCATCGTTATCCCATCCGTGTTCGTCGTCACCAATTAATTCACGCTTAGGATCGGTAGATAACGTTGTTTTTCCTGTTCCAGATAATCCAAAGAAAATAGCAACATCGCCATCGGCTCCTTTGTTTGCAGAACAATGCATCGATGCCATTCCTTGTAATGGTAAATAATAGTTCATCATCGAGAACAATCCTTTTTTCATTTC
>CAXYWC010000078.1:0-11001 GCA_964292845.1 uncultured Flavobacterium sp.
TTATTAAATTGCGTTGTCTAAATTGATGGCTTTATGAAAAAAATATTCAAAATACTGGGTTTTACTATTTTATTGTTTTTAATCTATTTTGGATATACTACCTACCCAAAACTCGATTTAATATCTGGTTTTTCGGCAAAAAGTGTAGCTTCAGGTCACTTTATCGATCACCGTTCGTTACAAATCATCGAAAATGGAGATAATGATATTCCGTTGATGAATTTGGCAAAAAACACTATTCATGATAATGAAAATGCCGTTTCAACAGCCGTTTACGGACTAAAAGAACGAAAAGCCATTTACCGTGAAGGCTTAGGAGCTACCTTAATAAATGATGATTTTGACATTTCAAAACCGTATGCAATACCAAAAAGAACAAAATTAGCAAACAACCTACCCTTCCCCTACGGAAATATAGAACCAAAAGACACCGTTTTTAGCACAGTTGATTATACCCAACTGCAAAAAGCAGTTGATTTTGCTTTTGATAAAAAAGGTGAGTTAAAAAAACGCACTCGCTCAGTTTTAGTGGTTTACAAAGACCATATTATTGCCGAAAAATACGACACGGGTTTTACTAAAAATTCAAAAATTTTAGGATGGTCAATGACAAAAAGTATTACAGCTACGTATTTTGGAATACTCCAAAAACAAGGAAAATTCGACATCTACAAACCTGCTCCCATTGCAGAATGGAAAAATGATAGTCGCAAAAATATTACCACAAACGATTTGTTACACATGAATTCTGGATTAGAATGGGAAGAAGCATACGACAAGATATGTGATGCTACTAAAATGCTTTTTTTGGAAACCGATATGACACGTTCACAACTACTAAAACCCGCACAATTCAAAGCCAATACCCACTGGAATTATTCCTCTGGTACAACAAATTTATTGTCTGGAATTTTAAGAAAACAGTTCAAAACGCATCAAGAATATCTCGATTTTTGGTATTCGTCATTAATCGATAAAATAGGAATGAATTCGATGTTAATTGAAACTGATATGTCAGGAAATTTTGTAGGTTCATCCTACGGGTGGGCTACTACAAGAGATTGGTCAAAATTTGGATTACTTTATTTACACAAAGGAAATTGGAATGGAGAGCAAATTTTTAACGAAAGTTGGTCCAACTATGTCTCAAATCCAACAAACGATTCTAATGGCGATTATGGTGGTCATTTTTGGCTTAATGCTGGCGGAAGATATCCCGATGTGCCAAGAGATTTGTATTCGGCAAATGGATTTCAGGGACAAAAGGTGTTTATCATTCCATCGCTAGATTTAGTCATTGTACGAATGGGACTAAAAGAAGACGAAGGATTAGATTTAAATGCTTTTTTGAGTGGAATAATTAGGAGTATTCAGAAATAGTTCTAAAAAAGCGTAAAGCGCCAATATGAATTGGCGCTTTACGCTTTTTTAGAATATAATTAGTGTTAATCGTGTCTGTTTTTTATTTAAATTAAATACTGATTTTATAATAGGCTGAATAGTTACAAGAAAAGTATTTAATAAAGATACTATTTTTAAAACATCTTAAACATAAATAATTACATTTCTTATCTTTACCCCAAATAAAAAAACATGACCCTTTCATCCTCTAAAAAAATATACTTTGCCTCCGACCAACATTTGGGCGCACCAACTCCCGAAGCCAGTTTTCCTAGGGAACAAAAATTCGTGGCTTGGCTCGATGAGGTAAAACAAGATGCCGAAGCCATATTTTTATTGGGTGATTTATTCGATTTTTGGTTCGAATACAAAACGGTCGTGCCTAGAGGTTTTGTGCGTGTTTTAGGTAAACTAGCCGAAATTCGCGATAGCGGAATCCCCATTTATTTCTTCGTAGGAAACCATGATTTATGGATGGGCGATTATTTCGAAAAAGAACTCAATATCCCAGTTTACCATACCACAAAAGAATTTACTTTCAACGATAAAACATTTCTAATCGGTCACGGAGATGGCTTAGGGCCTGGTGACAAAGGTTACAAGCGCATGAAAAAAGTATTTGTCCATCCATTTTCTAAATGGTTATATCGTTGGTTACATCCAGATATTGGCATGAGGCTGGCACAACATTTATCGGTAAAAAATAAACTCATTTCTGGTGTAGAAGATGTAACGTTTTTAGGTGAAGACAACGAATGGCTTATACAATACGCAAAATATAAATTGCAAACCAAACATTATGATTTTTTTGTTTTTGGTCACCGCCATTTGCCAATGGAAATTCAAGTTGGCGAAAATTCAAAATACATCAACCTAGGCGATTGGATTGGCTATTTTACCTATGGCGTTTTCGACGGAAACACTTTCGAACTTAATAAATATTAAAAGAAATTTGTGTAATCTGTCTTTAAAAACTATTTTTGCCCCGTCTCAAAGGGGTGCTCTAAATAACGAGCTGAGATTATACCCAAAGAACCTGGGCAAGTAATGTTGCCAAGGGAATAAATGACAAACAGCTAATGTGCACGTTAGTTATGTCATGGAAACATCAATTTATTAATTTAAAAAAAGAATAATTCCCCCTTTTATTCGTAAAATCTTTACGGATGAAAAATTTATTTAATTACAAAAGCTTTTTGCTTTCAATCGCTCTTCTTGGCTCTAGTCTTTCTTACTCGCAAGAATCGGACACTACAAAAACAAAAAAACTAAACGAAGTCATGGTGCAAGCCGTTCGTGCCAACGAAAAGACGCCAGTTTCCTTCTCTAATTTTAGCAAAAAAGAAATCGCAAAGCGAAATTTAGGTCAAGATATTCCTATTTTGATGAACTTTTTACCATCAGTCGTTACCACTTCCGATGCTGGAAATGGTGTAGGTTATACCGGAATTCGGGTGCGTGGTTCCGATGCCACTCGTGTTAATGTAACCATCAACGGAATTCCGTATAACGATTCTGAAAGCCATGGAACCTATTGGGTAAACATGCCCGATTTTGCTTCTTCGGTAGAAAGTATTCAGCTGCAACGTGGTGTGGGAACTTCTACAAACGGCGCAGGTGCTTTTGGTGCGAGTTTAAATTTGTTGACCGAATCGGATAATGCATCGGCTGGCGGCGAAATTTCAAACGCATTCGGAAGTTTTCACACCAGAAAACACACGGTCAAATTCAATACAGGATTACTAAATAATCATTTCGAAATTTCAGGAAGATTGTCTAAAATTAATTCTGATGGTTATATCGACAGAGCAAAATCGGATTTGAAATCTTATTTCTTGCAAGGGGCTTACATAGGTAAAACCACCAAAATTAAAGCATTGGCTTTTGGCGGAAAAGAAATTACCTACCAATCATGGAATGGTTTAGAGGATTTAGATAAATTAGAAAATGACAGAACCTACAATACATCAGGTGTATATACTGACGCATTTGGAAACACTCGTTTTTATGATAACGAAGTAGATAATTACCAACAAGATCATTATCAGTTGCATTGGAACGAAAAAGTTTCGGAAAAATGGAATACAAACCTAGCTTTTCATTACACAAAAGGAAAAGGTTTTTATGAAAATTACAAAGAAGATGCCGATTTTGCCGATTATAATTTAACCCCAGTTGGTTCGGCAACTACAACCGATATTGTTCGTCAGAAATGGTTAGATAACGATTTCTACGGCACTACGTTTTCTGCAAATTACAAAAACGAAAAACTATCGATGATTTTTGGCGGAGGCGCAAATAAATACGAAGGAAAGCATTTTGGCAAAGTGATTTGGGCAAGATTGGCTTCTACAAGTGAGTTAGGAGATCATTATTATGATGATTATGGAATAAAAACCGACATGACTATTTTTGCCAAAGTCAATTATCAAATTATAGAAAAATTGAATCTTTTTGGAGATTTACAAGTTAGAAGAGTTAATTATAAAGCCAATGGTGTTCAGCCAACATTAGTAAATGAAACTTTCAATTTTTTTAATCCAAAAGCAGGTTTAACATTTTCGCCTAATGAGAAAAACAGTATTTATTTCTCTTATGCAATGGCCAATCGGGAGCCCAAACGGGAAGATTATGAAAATAAAAATGTAAGACCTGAAAAACTGAATGATTATGAATTGGGTTGGCGTTTTGCAAATGCCAAAACAAAACTGAATGCCACTATTTACTATATGCGTTATAAAGACCAGCTGGTACTTACTGGCGCACTAAACGATGTGGGGACGCCAATTGCTGAAAACAGCGGTAAAAGTTACCGTTTAGGTCTTGAGGTTGATGCAAAAATAGAGATTACCAACAAATGGTCGGTTCAGCCCAATGTGGCTATAAGCCAAAGTAAGAATCAAGATTTTTATTTTCAAAGAGATGGTGTTTTGCAAAATTTAGGGGAAACAACTATTTCGTATTCGCCACAACTTATCGCTGGAAATAGTTTAACTTTTTCACCCTTAAAACCATTACAAATTTCATTGCTATCTAAATTTGTAGGCGAACAATTTATGGGAAATATCGATGCAGAAGCCTCTAAACTAGATAGTTATTTTATCAATGATTTAAATATTACTTACGAAATTGAAACCAAAAAAGTGTTCAAATCGATAGTAATTTCAGTTTTAGCCAATAATGTCCTGAATAAAGAATACATTTCAAATGGTTATTTTTATACTTACGATGATAACACTATTCCAACAAGTATAAAAACGATGGAAGGCGCAGGCTATTATCCGCAAGCGGGCGCTACTATTTTAGCTGGTTTGACATTGAAGTTTTAGGGTTAACACAAAACCCCTTCAACACGAATTGCACTAATTTTCACAAACTAATTCGTGAAAATTAGTGCAATTCGTGTTTATTTCTTTAAACTATAATTTTACACATAAATCTCTTGTGAACTTTGTGAATTCTTTGTGTACTTTGTGGTTAAACCCCTTAATTATAAACCCTCAAATTAGCTCCAATTATTTCAACACGATAGGCTTTTAGCGGATATTGTCCAGCACCCACACCTGTATAAAGGCTATATTCAATGTTGTCGCAAGGGCATTTTGCATTAATCCCATTAATAGTCAGTTGCGAGCAAGCACTTGGGTACTGATTTGGGCAACTGGCTTCGTAAGCACGATAATCGTTTGTACCCACTTGCATCATAATAATCCCTTTTATACCCGCTCCAGCATTCGTAATAAGCACAGGATTGCTAGGAAATTGAAGGTTGTTATACGAAGGCAAATTGGTGTTAATAACCGTCGAAAAAGAATAATTTTGCAAATACGGATTTTCATTAACCACATTGTCTTTATGACAAGATAAAGCTACCATTGCTACTAGTAGAAAGAAATATCGTTTCATTTAATTTTTTTTAGTCAATATTGTTATTACAAATTTAATTTAATTAACTTTGTAATGATATGATTATCATATAAAATTACAAACTGAAATAAAAAAATAATATCTTTGCCGAAAGAAATCCCGTCGCGATGGGATTTTTTCTATTTATATATAACGAATAAATTATGAGTACAGTATCTTATTATACAGCCGAAGGATTAAAAAAACTAAAAGACGAGTTAGAACAACTTAAAGCCGTAGAGCGCCCAAAAGCATCGGCAGATATTGCAGAAGCTAGAGACAAAGGCGATTTGTCTGAAAATGCCGAATACGATGCTGCAAAAGAAGCACAAGGACTTTTGGAGCTTAAAATTAAAAAAATGGAAGAGCTTTATTCCAACGCTCGTTTGATAGATGAATCGCAGTTAGACGTTTCGAAAGCATTGGTTTTATCGCATGTAAAAATTAAAAACCAATCAAACGGCATGGAAATGTCGTATCATTTAGTTGCCGAAAGTGAAGCCGACCTTAAAACAGGAAAAATATCCGTAACTTCTCCTATTGGAAAAGGATTGCTAGGAAAATCAGTTGGCGAAATTGCTGAAATTACCGTACCTAATGGCACTTTAAAATTTGAAATCTTAGAAATTTCAAGAGATTAAAGAAGATTGTTAGACTACTTCGATTTTTAGATTTCTTAGACAGAAAAATTAAAAATCAAAATTAGCATATAGTCTAACGTTCTAAGAAGTCTAATAATCTAACTATCTGAAAAAAATGTCCAGTATTTTTACCAAAATAGTAAACGGAGAAATTCCTTGTTACAAAATTGCCGAAGACGCTAATTTCCTTGCCTTTCTTGATGTAAACCCCAATGCAAAAGGACATACTTTGTGCATTCCGAAGCAAGAAATAAACAAGATTTTCGATATAAACGATGATTTGTATTTGGGATTAATGGCTTTCGCCAAAAAAATAGCCGTCGCATTAGAAAAAACAGTGCCGTGCAAACGAATAGGTATGGCAGTTATAGGATTAGAAGTGCCTCACGCTCACGTACACCTCATCCCGCTTAACGAAATGGACGAAATGCGTTTTCAAAACAAAGTAAGTCTAACACCCGAAGAGTTTGCCGCTTTGGTGGCAGCAATTCAAGAAAATTTATAGTTTTCCTATCCTAAATCATCTCTAGCGAGGTGATTTTTTAATTTTAAAACAGAGTATCTTTTAAAGGCTGGCTATATTACAACCCAAATGTGTAAATTTGTACTTTATTAGAAAACCATGTTAGAAAAAGAAACCATTAATTTCGAAAAAAGCATCATTGTGGGTATTGTTATGCAAAACCAAAGTGAAGAAAAGCTACAAGAATACCTCGACGAATTAGAATTTTTAACTTTTACCGCTGGCGGAGAGGTGGTGAAACGTTTTTTTCAAAAAATGGAGCGTCCCAATCCCAAAACTTTTTTAGGAACAGGTAAAATAGAAGAAATTAATCTATATGTTAAAGAAAACGGTATTTCGACGATTATTTTCGACGATGAATTATCGCCATCGCAACAAAAAAATATTTCCAGAATTATCGATTGCAAAATCCTAGACAGAACCCACCTCATTTTAGATATTTTTGCCCAAAGAGCCGAAACATCCTACGCCAGAACCCAAGTAGAATTAGCACAATGCATTTACTTACTGCCTAGACTTTCTGGAATGTGGACGCACTTAGAACGTCAAAAAGGGGGTATCGGAATGCGCGGCCCTGGTGAAACCGAAATTGAAACCGACCGCCGAATTGTTCGAGACAGAATTGCATTACTTAAAGAAAAAATAAAAATCATCGACAAGCAACAAGCCACACAAAGAAGCAATCGTGGCGCCATGGTGCGTGTGGCTTTGGTTGGGTATACTAATGTTGGAAAATCGACCTTAATGAATGCCGTTGGAAAGAGTGATGTTTTTGTCGAAAACAAACTTTTTGCCACTTTGGACACAACCGTTAGAAAAGTAGTCATTAAAAATTTACCCTTTTTGCTTTCGGATACGGTGGGTTTTATAAGAAAATTGCCTACGCAACTGGTAGATTCTTTTAAAAGCACCCTCGATGAGGTTCGTGAAGCAGATTTGTTATTGCACGTAGTCGATATTTCGCACCCTGATTTTGAAGATCATATCGAAGCGGTCAATAAAATTTTAGTAGACATAAAAAGTGCTGACAAACCCGTTATCATGATTTTTAATAAAATAGATGCCTATACCCACCTCACGATTGATGACGATGATTTAATGACCGAAAGAACCTCCAAACATTACACTCTTGACGAATGGAAAAACACGTGGATGAGCCATGTAGGCGAAAAAAACGCCTTGTTTATTTCGGCCACTAACAAAGAGAATTTTGAAGAATTTCGAGAAAAAGTGTATGAAACGGTGCGCGAAATTCATGTAACTAGATTTCCGTACAACAAGTTTTTATATCCTGATTATAAGGATGCTATCGAAAAAGAGGAAGAAACGGAGGATTAAAGTTGTATTTGCCTTTCTATTTGTTGCTCTAACGAGATAAAGGTTTCTGTTCTAGAAACCCCATCGATGGGTTGGATTTTCTTGTTCAATAAGTTCATTAAGTGCTCGTTGTCGCGGCAAATAATTTTAATTAAAATACTCCAATTTCCTGTTGTATAATGACATTCTAACACTTCAGGGATTTTTTTGAGTTCCTTTACGGCTTCAAAATTGCTAGACGCTTTGTCGAGATAAACACCTACAAAAGCCATGGTGTTATAGCCTAAAACTTTTGTGTTTACAATGAGTTTTGACCCTGAAATTACATTGGCTTCTTCTAGTTTTCGCAATCGCTGATGGATGGCAGCACCCGAAATGCCTATTTTATTTGCAATTTGAAGTATCGGTTTTCGGGCATCTTCCATCAAGAAACGAAGAATTTCTTTATCGATTCCATCGATTTCTATTTGTAGCTGATTTATCTTCATGGGTTATAAATTTAAATCAAAAATAGTTATTAAGTTTTAAATACAAACCATATTATAAACACGAATTCCACTAATTTACACAAACTAATTTGTGTAAATCAGTGGGATTTTATTTAAGAATATGTTATTTAATTTCTAATGCTATCTGGATTGTAGCCTACATACGGCATTTCGGTTTCTTTGAAATGAATGCCAAATTCTTCTAATTCTTTTAGAATAGGTAAATAGACTTCTTCTTTTATCGGCAATTGTACTCCTGGCGTTGTTATTTTTCCGTTTAGGATTTGCAACGTTGCCATAGCCACGGGCAATCCTACTGTTTTTGCCATGGCAGTAAATGTTTGGTCATCGCCAATGCAAACCATTTTAGAATCAATCTGTTTTTGTTGTCCGTTTAGTTCGTACCCAAATTTATGATACATTACAATCATGTCTTTGTCTTGCGGTTGCAATGTCCAGCTATCGGTTAGTATTTTTTCGAGAATTTGTGCGGGTGTGGCATTTTTTAGCCCTACAATTTTATTTTTGTTAAACAAATCGAGTTCCACTAATTTGTCCCACATCACATCATCTTGTTCGATACCGAGCTGCATTCTTAAT
The DNA here is from genome assembly GCA_964292845.1 of uncultured Flavobacterium sp. Lineage (GTDB taxonomy): Bacteria > Bacteroidota > Bacteroidia > Flavobacteriales > Flavobacteriaceae > Flavobacterium. The sequence continues at coordinate 8,877 of CAXYWC010000078.1, forward strand.
TTTATTTCGACCGAATCGGTTGGATGATAGGGTAAAAATAGGTTTACAAATTCGCGATAGCTTATGGTTTCCGAATCGTCAATAACGTAGGAGTCATCGGTCATCCCTAATTGTACAAACATATTCCATGCTCTGGAGTAGCCTACTTTTCTAATGGTTCCTCGATACAAGGTAAGTACATCGTCTAGACCATAAACGCTTCGGTATTTTAGCGAATCCCGATTGGCATAGCCTTCAAAACGACCATAACCTTCTACTTCTAAAAATTCAGTTCTACGAAACAATCGATTGTAAGGAATGTATTTGTATTTTCCTTCTTGTATGAACTTAGCTGCGCCACCTTGTCCTGCTAAAACTACATTTCTTGGTGCCCAAGTAAATTTGTAATTCCACAAATTATTGTCCGATTCAGGAGCTACTAATCCGCCACAAAAGGATTCAAAAAGGATCATTTTGCCGCCCTTGTCCCGGATTTCATCAATAACTTTCATGGCACTCATGTGGTCGATACCAGGATCTAAACCAATTTCGTTCATGAAAATCAAATTATTTTCTTTAGCAGCCGCATCTAGTTCCAGCATGGCATCACTAATGTACGAAGCGGTTACCATGTGTTTTTTGTAAACGACACAATCTTTAGCGACTTCAATATGCAGGTGGGCAGGCAACATAGAAATGACAATGTCTGCTTTTTGAATTTCTGTCTTTCTTTGATTTTCATCAAAAATATCCAAAGCAATTGCTGTTGCATTTTTATGATTATTGGTTTTGCGTTCTGCCAATTCTAGCGATAAATCGCCAATGGTTAGGTGCAAATTTTCAATTTCAGACTTGTCTAAAAGATATTTGATAAGTGATGAAGCGGAACGTCCAGCTCCAATAATTAGTATATTTCTCATTTTTGATGGTAAAAAAGTGACGCAAATGTAATGAAATGTTCTATTTTTGACGAAAGAAAACAAAAGTTATTAATTAATAAAGATTATGGACAAAAAAATCATTCTTACGGCATTAGTTTTTGGATTTATCTCGATTGTGTTAGGTGCTTTTGGAGCACACGCACTAAAAAAAGTGTTAACACCAGAACAGTTGTCTTCTTTTGAAGTAGGTGTTCGTTATTTAATGTACCACGGGATTTTTTTGTTGTTTGTTGGAACCACCCAAATGCTTTTGCCAGAACATAAAAACACAGTTTTTTACCTTACGTTGTTTGGATCCATACTGTTTTCAGGATCTATATTCCTGTTAGCATCGAGCGGAGCAACGGGTTTAAATTTTAAATTTTTAGGTCCTATCACACCTATAGGAGGATTACTTCTTATTGGTTCTTGGGCAATGGCTTTTTATTATATCGCTATAAAAAAAGGATAATACTCAAGCTGTTTAAAATAATATTTATACTTTTGTACTTTCTTTAGTATTTAACATATATAACATTTTATGGAAACATACAGTCCAACTACGAAATCGATTTCGTTAGAAAAATACGGAATAACAAACGCCTCAGAAATTGTTTATAACCCTTCTTTTGAGTTATTGTATCAAGAAGAACTAAATCCAGCTCTTGAAGGTTTTGAAAGAGGACAATTAACAGAGCTTGGCGCAGTGAATGTAATGACAGGAGAGTTTACTGGCCGTTCCCCAAAAGACAAATATATTGTAAAAGATGCCATTACCGAAAATACGGTTTGGTGGACATCTGATAAAGCGGTAAACGACAACAAACCTATTTCTCAAACTACTTGGAATGCCTTAAAAGAAACTACCGTTAAGCAATTGTCTGGAAAAAGATTATTTGTGGTAGATGCATTTTGTGGCGCCAATGAAAATACCCGTTTGAAAGTGCGTTTTATAATGGAAGTCGCTTGGCAAGCCCATTTTGTAAAAAACATGTTTATTCGCCCTACTGATGCCGAACTAGCAAATTTTGGAGAACCCGATTTTATTGTAATGAATGGTTCCAAAACAAGTTTCAAAGACTATGCAGCACACGGATTAAATTCGGAAGTATATGTAGCCTTCAACTTGACCGAAAAAATCCAACTAATAGGCGGAACTTGGTACGGTGGCGAAATGAAAAAAGGATTGTTCTCGATGATGAACTATTATTTACCATTACAAGGAA
>CAXYWC010000079.1:0-10390 GCA_964292845.1 uncultured Flavobacterium sp.
TTAATTCACGATTTCCTTCGGCGAGTTCGTTCCAAACGATAACCATGGCAATACACGGTGCAATTCCGATAATGATTAAACCTGTCATATACTCTGGATAATCTTTCAGGAAAAAAGTTGCCAATAAAAACATTAAAAAAGGACCTACAATCCATGTGATAATAAACGAAGCCGATAACAACTTTGGCTTTTCAAACATTTGTGGCACTTTTGAAAAATCAATTTTGGTTAAGGGTGGATACATCATTAAAATCAAGCCAATCGCCAACGGAACATTCGTAGTTCCTGATGAAAATGAATTGATAAAATCAGCTGAATTGGGAATAAAATATCCAATAGCAACACCTATTAACATCGCTAAGAAAATCCAAAGGGTTAAATAACGGTCTAAAAATCCTAATCGTTTTTTCATACTTAATTATAGGTTGATTTGAGAAAATACATAATGCATTTCACTTGCAATTTGTAAACTGCGTTCTGCATATTTTTCGTTCATTAATTCGGTTCCGTCAAAGGCTTTTGGATCGTCGTATTTGATTGGAAATCTTGCTTCTGCACCAAAAACCATGGAACAACCTTCGTCAGCATTATTACACGTCATGATAGCACCAAAATTGTTTTTCGGATTAAAATTATCAAAATAAGTTTTCGAAAAACCTATAATTGACTGTTCATTTTCTGAAAATTTTATAGCGTAAACTGGATTGTCCATTTCGCTTAATTTTTGAATTTCAAAACCTTGATTACTTAATGTTTCTGCTACTTTTGGAAACATGGCTGTGGCTTCTGTTCCGCCAGAATAGCAAAAAACATTTTTAATTCCGAAATGAAACGCCATGGTTTTTGCCCAAATTTGCGACAAATGGCTTCTTCTGGAATTGTGCGTACAAATGAAGTTCAAACGAATCTCTTCGTTAGCATTGACTTTATTTTGAATGTAATCTGCTAATGGTTTTAAAACTTCTTTACGTTCGTCTGAAACTTCAATTTTAGTAATTAATTCGATGGTTTTTGATAAATTCTCAAGCATATTATCTCTTTTTATAATGACAAAAAATGAAATTTTGAACTGTATCAAACGGCGTTTGATGATTTTCTGTAAAAGAATGTATTTTATCGAATTCTTCTCCAAAAACACTATTCAATTTAGCTTCTGAATATTGCGAAATTTCTAATCCACTGCATTTTAAAGGTCCGTTTTCTGAAAATGTACCTAAAAACAAATAGCCTTTTTCACTTATAGCATGAGATACAATCGCATTGTATTTTGAAACATCTTCTGCAGTTATCAAAAAATGAAAACTAGCTCTATCGTGCCAAACATCAAAAGTATTTTGGGGTTTAAAATCTAAAACATCAGAAACAATAAAAGTAACTTTTTCTGCTTTTTTACCTAATCTTTTTTTAATTCTATTTATAGCATTTTCCGAAATATCTAACAGAAATAAATTTTGATAACCCAATTCTAACAAATTATCAATCAAATAACTGTCGCCACCACCAATATCAATAATTTTGGCTTCTTTCGGAATTTCATTTTCTGTAAAAAAATTAATTGACGTTTCTGGCTTTTGCTGATACCAACTTACTTCATTTTCAGCTTTTGTAGTAAAAACATTTTCCCAATGTGCTTTCTTTTCCATAATTAACAACAATTACTTTCAGGAGTACAACAACTTGTTTTTTCTTTCCACTCGCCTATTTTAACGTTCATTTTTTCGGCTGGAATCCCACAATGATCGCTCGCCAAACAAGTGGTTTCTTTTGGAGTTAAAATGAAATTTCCGTTTGAAAACTCCAACCCAAATTTTCCAATAGTGCTTCCCATTTGGTATTCAACTTCCAGTTCTAAATCTTGATCTCCAATCAATTTTTGAGAAGCATCTATAATTTTGAACACTTTATTGGGTTCTAATCGATGCTCTACATCGCCTGCAAACCAAACCTGAAAAGTGATTGCTTTTTCCTCACGAATAGTGTTGCCACAATCGATGAAGTTTTTAGTTAACAATCCCATTTCGGTAATGTGAAAATGTGCTGGAACACTTGTTCCGTTAGGTAATAGGATGTTAAAAACGGTAACATTTTCTAATTTACTTTTAAATTCGGATAGTTTCATGATTTTTTTATTTTTAAAATTAGCAACATTTACTTTTTAATTTATGAGATATCAAACTAAAATGATTTTCTATTTTTTGAATTGTTTCTTGATTAATGCAATAACAAATAGCGGTTCCTTCGATGCTTCCTTTGATGATATTGGCGTTTTTCAATTCTTTCAAATGTTGCGAAATGGTGGGTTGTGCCAACGGTAATTCGTTTACAATATCGCCACAAATACAAGTATCAACAGACAATAAATAATCTACAATAGCCACTCTTGCCGGATTTGACAAGGCTTTGAACAACGTTGCCATTTCGTTGTGTTCTGCTGAAAAAGAATCGGATTTAGAAGCCCCCATAATTACATTATATTTATATATTGCAATATTACGATAAATAAATACTAAAAGCCTTATTTTTAATGTTAAATTTTTCTTACTGCCAATTTCAAAAAACCTATTTCCGAAATTCTGTAATCCTAATTATTTTCATTACTTTTGAAATCTTTAAAACTAAAATAAAATGGCATCAATAACATTAGGAGGAAATCCAATACATACATCAGGTAGTTTGCCGCAAGTAGGCACAATGGCACCCGAATTTCAATTAGTAAACAGTGATTTAGCAATTGTTTCCTTAGCGGATTATAAAGGCAGTAAAGTAGTACTTAACATTTTTCCAAGCATTGACACTGGTACTTGTGCTACATCAGTAAGAACTTTTAATGCAAAAGCCAGCACCTTAGCCAATACCAAAGTATTGTGTATTTCTCGTGATTTGCCTTTTGCCCAGAAACGTTTTTGTGGTGCCGAAGGATTAGAAAATGTTGAAAATTTATCCGATTTCAAAGACGGAAGCTTCGGGAAAAGCTACGGACTTGAAATTACAGATTCAGTCCTTGCTGGTTTGCACTCTAGAGTTGTCATTGTACTGGACGAAAATGGGATTGTAACATACAGCGAGCAAGTTCCAGAAATTGCAAACGAACCTAATTATGAAAACGCTTTAGCTACACTATAAGATATGAAATTTGAAAAAGACGAAACACTTTTTACCGGTAGGTTAAAAAGTATGGGATTTGCATTGAAAGGTGCCATAAAATTAATTACTACCGAACACAGTGTTATGGTACAATCGTCAATAGCTGTATTGATGATTATTGCGGGCTTTTATTTTGAAATTTCTAGAACTGATTGGATGTTTCAAATACTAGCTTTTGGCTTAGTTTTAGGGATTGAAGGTCTAAACACTGCTGTCGAAAAAATTGCCGATTTTATTCACCCTGAGTTTCACGAACGCATCGGCTTTATCAAAGATATTGCTGCAGGATCTGTTTTTTTTGCAGCTATGACAGCCATTGCAATAGGTTTAATGATTTATTTACCAATATTCTTATAAAATTAAAAACGATATACTAAATTTCACCACAGATTCACAGATTTTTTTTAAAATTATTTATATTAATCTGAGTAATCTTTACCACAAATCTATATTTTTTTAAAATCTGAGAATCTGTGGTAAAATATTTAACCAAAACAAGACAAAGCTAAAAATGGCAAAAGCTAAGAAAGAAATAAAGCCTACTGAACCAGAAGAAACAAATTTGTTAAATCGTTTCAGCCCTTCTCGACAACAAAAAATCACTATTGGTGTTTTGTTGGTGCTGTTTGCTGTTGCGCTTGGATTATCCTTTATATCCTATTTTGTAAACGGCAAATACGATCAAAGTGAATTAGGGAATTTCACCACAAGAAACCCCAACATTCAAAACTGGTTAGGCAAATTTGGTGCTTTTGTTTCAGATTTCTTTATATACAAAGGCTTTGGAGTGGCTTCGTTTTTATTTGTTAGACTCTTCTTTTTAACTGGAGCCTATTTAGTATTGGATTTAGCCGTTGGCAAATTAAAAAAAACGTGGTTTTGGGATATTTTTGTAATCATTATTTTAGCGATTCTTTTTGGTTTTTTTGGTAATTTTTTACCCGAATTAGGCGGCGTTATTGGCTACGAAATGAACTTGTTTTCGCAAGATTACATAGGAAAATCAGGAACATTATTAGCTTTACTCTTTGGAATAGTGATTTATTTGATTTTCAAAATAAAAATATCACCAGACAAAATTAAAGACCTCTTCGAGAAAACTAAAAACGATTTAAAAGAAGAATTAAAACCCATAAACAACACCTCATCGGCCTATAATTTAGAAGAATTTGCTACTGATGATACCGATGCAGAAGCCGAATTACCCATACAAAAAAACACCTTCCAATTAGAAAAAGAGCAAGAAGAAGATTTAGGCGAAATTACATTAAAAACGATTTCACAATTTGAAATTAATAAAGAAAATTTGAAACCAACCATTTCAAATGCGTCTGAACTAATTTTAGAACCAACCCTAAAAGAGGAAATTTTAACAGATTATCACATAAAACCAATTGAAAATGAATTTGTTATCGAAAAAACAGAAGAAGAAGATATTGTAGAAGAAAATTTAGCCTCCCGTTTAGTAGCCGATTTCGGAGAATTTGATCCCACCTTAGATTTATCCAACTTTAAATTCCCAGGAATCGATTTGCTTAAAGATTATTCATCGGGTGGTATTACTATCAATCAAGCGGAACTCGAAGAAAATAAAAACAAAATTGTAGAAACGTTACGCAACTACAAAATAGAAATTGCTCAAATAAAAGCAACAGTTGGTCCATCGGTTACACTGTACGAAATTGTACCCGAAGCTGGAATTCGAATTTCTAAAATAAAAAGTTTAGAAGACGATATTGCCTTGTCACTTTCGGCATTAGGCATTCGTATTATTGCACCAATTCCAGGAAAAGGAACTATTGGTATCGAAGTACCAAACAAGAATCCGAGCATGGTTTCAATGAAATCAGTCATTGGTTCGGCCAAGTTTCAAGAAGCCGAAATGGAATTACCTATTGCCTTAGGGAAAACCATTTCTAACGAAACTTTTGTTGTCGATTTAGCCAAAATGCCCCATTTATTAATGGCAGGAGCAACAGGACAAGGAAAATCGGTAGGATTAAATGCCGTTTTAACCTCCTTATTATACAAAAAACACCCCGCAGAAGTCAAATTTGTTTTAGTCGATCCCAAAAAAGTCGAGCTAACCCTTTTCAACAAAATTGAACGTCATTATTTAGCCAAACTGCCCGATACCGAAGATGCTATTATTACCGATAACTCTAAAGTTATTGCCACTTTAAATTCGCTTTGCGTAGAAATGGACAACCGTTATTCGTTACTAAAAGATGCGATGGTACGGAATATTAAAGAATACAACGAAAAATTCAAGCAACGAAAATTAAATCCAGAAGCAGGACATCGTTTTTTACCATACATTGTTTTGGTAGTCGATGAGTTTGCTGATTTAATTATGACTGCGGGAAAAGAAGTCGAATTGCCCATAGCCCGTTTAGCACAATTAGCTCGTGCCATTGGAATTCACTTAATTATTGCCACACAAAGACCTTCGGTAAACGTAATTACAGGTATGATTAAAGCCAATTTCCCTGCTAGAATTGCGTTTAGAGTAACCTCCAAAATAGATTCTAGAACTATTTTAGATTCAGGAGGAGCCGACCAATTGATAGGTCGTGGTGATATGCTTTTTAGTAATGGAAACGATTTGGTTCGTGTGCAATGTGCTTTTGTAGATACACCCGAAGTAGAAAAAATTACCGAATTTATTGGCTCTCAGAAAGCGTATGCAACCGCTTATTTGCTTCCAGAATTTGTAGGAGAAGATAATGGCATACAACTTGATATGGATATATCCGAAAGAGATTCCTTATTTAGAGAGGCGGCCGAAGTAATTGTAACAGCGCAACAAGGTTCGGCATCTTTAATTCAGCGAAAGCTAAAATTAGGCTACAATCGTGCTGGAAGATTAATAGACCAACTGGAAGCAGCAGGAATCGTAGGGCCGTTTGAAGGTAGTAAAGCACGTGGTGTGAACATCCCCGATTTAGTAGCTTTGGAGCAATTTTTTAATAATGAAAAAAATAATAATGATTAAAATGAAGAAAATAATAGGTTTATTATTAATAATTTTTAGTTTTTCTGCGCAAGCTCAAGATGCAGTAAAAGCAAAAGCGTTACTTGATAAAGTTTCGGCCAATGCCAAAAGTTATAAGAATATCCAAATTGATTTTAAGTATTCTTTGCAAAATTTGAAAGAAAACATCAATCAAGAAAGCAAAGGAAACGTAACACTAAGTGGCAATCAATACGTTTTGAATTTTATGGGAGTAACCAAACTTTGTGACGGAAAAAAAATATACTCCATAGTACCCGAAGACGAAGAAATAACCATTTCCAGTATTGGTGGAAGCGAAGATGACAATGATACACCTGCAAAAATGCTAACTTTTTTCAACAAAGGATTCAAATTTGCATGGGACATTACGCAAAATGTACAAGGAAAAAAAATACAATATGTCAAACTAGTTCCTATAAATAGCAAAGACGATCGGAAACAAATTTTAGTTGGAATTGATCTAAAAACGAATCAAATATACAACACCATTGCTACCGCAAAAAACGGAACAAAAACAACATTGACTGTTAATTCTTTCAAAACCAATCAGACATTACCAAAAAATCAGTTTACTTTTGTACAAAACAAATACCCAAAGTATTACATCAATAAACTGGACTAAACCGCATGAAAATTCTTGACAGATATCTTCTAAAAACCTACTTGACATCCTTTGTCTCTGTATTTGTAATTTTAATTTTTATCTTTATTCTTCAAACCGTTTGGCTTTTTATCTCTGAATTAGCAGGAAAAGATTTAGACATAATTTTAATTTTCAAATTTTTGCTTTTCAAAATGCCAAGTCTAGTACCTCTAGTCCTACCCTTGTCTATTTTATTATCAACTATAATGACTTTTGGCGATTTGGCCGAAAATTATGAGTTTGCAGCCATGAAATCTGCGGGAATTTCTTTTGAAAGAACCATACATAAATTAATCCTATTTATTGTTATTCTTAGCATAAGCGCCTTTTTTTTTGCTAACAACGTTATTCCGTATGCCGATTATAAATTCATTAACTTTCGTAGGAACATAGCACAAGTAAAACCCGCTATGGCAATAGCCGAAGGACAGTTTAGTAGTATTGGTAATATTAATATCAAGGTAAATAAAAAATCGGGGGAAAATGGTGAATTTCTAGAAGGCGTAACAATACACAAAAAATCGGAATTTGGAGAAGGTGCAAAAACAGTCATCAAATCTAAAAAGGGACAATTAATTAGTAATGAAAAATCAAACATCCTTCAACTCGTTTTATTTGATGGTTACTATTATGAAGATATTTTGGCAAAAGACTATAACCAGCGCCAAAAATTACCGTTTGCAAAGGCTTATTTTAAGAAATACAATATCAATATCGATTTGTCTAAGATAAAAAACACGCAAGCCGATGAAATTCAAGCTGCAAGTGACAATGAAATGTTAGGAGTAATTTCGCTCAAATATACCGTAGATTCGTTAACAAAAAGTTATAATAAAGAAATTATATCGGTTGCAGACAATACCTACCAAAGAATGGGGATAAATACAAATATTGCACCAGATTCCGTAAGGCCCCAAAAACCAAAAACGCCCGAACTAACCAGTTTTTTAACACTAACAGAAAAAGCTAAAATTATAGAAATTGCAAGCAGTGATGCTTTAAGTTCGAAACAAAATTTCGAAATAAATAATTCTGCAATGGATTTTAGAAAAAAAATCATTAACAATTATTGGTTGTCCATTTATGATAAATTTGTAATTGCTTGTGCTTGCATTTTGATGTTTTTTATAGGCGCTCCACTTGGTGCTATTATAAGAAAAGGCGGATTAGGATTACCAATTGTTTTTGCGATGCTTATTTTTATAACATTTCATTTTTTGAATACCTTTGGCAAAAAATTAGCCCAAGAATCAGGAATAACTCCCTTTTTAGGTGCCTGGATTTCATTTTTTGTGTTAGTTCCTTTAGCTGTTTTTCTAACAAAAAAAGCAATCAATGACAATGGTGATGTCAATTTTGATATAATTCCAGAACCCATTAAAAAAATATTTAATAAACTCACACAACAGAAAAAATCATAAAATAACAACTAAAATGTATCTGTTAAATACCATTGAAACATTTGAAAAACAATCATTATTGTTGATCTAAATTTTAATTGATTTTTTCTAAAAAAAATAAAAGACCCCTTTAATACTAAAAAAATGTCTACCTCAAAAATACAATTAAACACCATAGAAGAAGCTATCGAAGATATTCGTCAAGGAAAAATAATCATTGTTGTCGATGATGAAGATCGTGAAAACGAAGGTGATTTCTTGGCTGCTGCCGAAAAAGTAACTCCCGAAATGATTAACTTTATGGCAACTCACGGTCGTGGTCTAATTTGTGCACCACTCACAGAAAGCCGTTGCAAAGAGTTAGAATTAAGACCCATGGTTTCTAATAATACCGACCATATGGAGACTGCCTTTACCGTTTCTATCGATTTGAAAGGAAATGGAGTAACCACAGGAATTTCGGCTTCCGATAGAGCAAAAACCATATTAGCCTTAGTCGATTCAAAAACAAAACCCTACGAGTTAGCACGTCCAGGACACATTTTCCCATTAGTGGCTAAACAAGGTGGTGTTTTACGGCGTACAGGGCATACAGAAGCCGCTATTGATTTTGCTCGATTGGCAGGATTCAAATCAGCAGGAGTTATTGTTGAAATTATGAACGACGATGGCACCATGGCAAGGTTACCACAGTTGGTTGAAGTGGCTAAAAAATTCGATTTAAAACTAGTTTCCATCGAAGCCTTGGTAGCGTATAGAATGCAACACGATAGTTTGATTATAAAAAAAGAAGATTTTGATATAGAAACCCGCTTTGGTACTTTTAGAATGCGCGCCTACGAACAGACCACCAACAAACAAATACACATTGCGCTTACTAAAGGAACTTGGAATTCAGGCGAAGCGATTCTGACTAGAATACACTCTTCGCAAGTAAATAATGATCTTTTAGGAACTTTGACAAACAATGCCGATAAACAATTGGACGACATGTTTAAAGTTATAAATGAAAAAGGGCAAGGAGCCGTAATTTTTATCAACCAAGACATGCAATCGGTTAGTTTGCTAAATCGTATTACAGAATTAAAAGAATTGCAAGAGCAAGGCGAAATGAAAGCTCCTAAAATAGTTATCGATAGTAAAGATTACGGCATTGGCGCTCAAATTTTACACGATTTGGATATTTCTAAAATCAGATTGGTCTCTAATACCGAAGTCGGAAAACGTGTGGGAATGATTGGTTATGGGCTAGAAATAGTAGAATATGTAAATTATTAATACTAAATAATTTGTTTGTAAACCAAACGAAATGAAATAGTTAAAAAATATTTCTATTTTTTCTTTTCAAAACATTTGCAGAAACAAAAAACAGTGCTATATTTGCACTCGCAATAAGCAAATTATTGTAGTCTTATTGGAGAAATGGCAGAGCGGTCGAATGCGGCAGTCTTGAAAACTGTTGACTGTAACAGGTCCGGGGGTTCGAATCCCTCTTTCTCCGCAGAATTAAAACCCTAACGATTGATTTTCAATTAGTTAGGGTTTTTTATTTACTGAATATCCCCACATTATCCCCACAATCATTATATTTTGAGCATAAAAAAACCACCATTTTACAGGTGGTTCTTGAAATAAGTATCTAATAATTTTATGAAGCCGTACCAGAGCCGATATAGATACTATTTGATAATTGTGTTTCTTCTGCGTTCATAAACGAAATAAACAACTGTAAATCATCTCCAGCATAACTATTAGGTATAATCACCGTTTGAGATAAATCTGCCCTTGTAGCTCCTTCTGTTAAGTAAACACTTTCTCCTTTTAATGGATTGTAAGCAACTACCATAACTTTATCTGTTGCCAAAGCATTTCCATCAGTTGAATTATCATCCCAACTAAACTGAACTTGTCCAGGTGTAGTTAAATCAAATACTGGGTTTAATGCTCCTGCAAGATTACCTCTTGACAATAATGCCAAAGAATAATCAATTTCAAAATCAGGAGAAACTCCGATAATTGCATTATTCAGAATGAACGACATCGCACTATTAAACTGCGATTTTTTTACAGCATAATTTTTATAGCCAATCTTAATGAAATTTAAGTTAGGTTGTAAAAACCTCAACACTAATGCAAATTTTGTTCTTTGATTTACTTGCAATAGCGTTCTCGGATTGGCTACACTTT
>CAXYWC010000080.1:0-10277 GCA_964292845.1 uncultured Flavobacterium sp.
AGTAATGCGAAAGTAGCTCAGTTGGTAGAGCTCCAGCCTTCCAAGCTGGTTGTCGCGAGTTCGAGCCTCGTCTTTCGCTCCAAAAAAACCTCAAATTTTATTTGAGGTTTTTTTATATCAAAAAACGAAAATTTGTATCCGTTTCGACCTCAACTGGAGGTTGATTTTGCCTAAACAATTTAGCCGTCAAATTGCCTTTAAGGATATTATTTTCTCCCATAATTTCTAGCCAACTTCCTTCTCGCAATCCTAAAACGGGAATAGCGCTTAGGGTATGAAACTCATTAATTCTGGTTTCTCGAGTTTCGCCCATGTGTGTTGACTGTGCGTTTGCATCCAGAAAATGAGGATTCAAATTAAAAGGAATCAACCCTAAAGTCTCGAAACTTTCAGGCAGCACAATAGGCATGTCGTTAGTGGTATTCATCGTCATTCCTCCTATATTGCTTCCAGCGCTTGTACCTAAATAAGGCGTTCCAGACTCGATTGTTTGTTTTAAAACCTGCATCAACTTATTTTTATACAACTCTGAAACCAGTAAAAAAGTATTACCGCCTCCCGTAAAAATAGCTTCGGCATTTTGTAGGGCTTCGATAGGATTTTCGTATTCATGAATTCCTTTTACTGCTATTTGTATTTTGGCAAAAGCTACACGCACTTTGTCGGTATAGGCATCGTACGAAATACCGCTAGGTCTAGCATAAGGTATAAAAAGCAAGGTCTTACAACCTTCAAAGTGAGTGCGTAATGTCGGCAACAAATAGGCTAAATAATCCCCATTATATAAGGTTGACGTACTGGCAAGAATGATTTTTTTCATTTATTCGACTTTTATGTTTCAAAGATAAATATTATTATTAACAAAAAATTACCAAGCCATTAATAATAAATTGGGAGCATTGGATTCTATTTTTACAAAATAATAAGCGTCATGAAACCCATTTTATTTTTTCTATTTATCGTCTTAGCATCTTCCGACAGTACTTTTTCTCAAACAGTATTGAAGGGAAAAGTCGTTTCAGACGGTTCAAATCTAGGAGAAATTTACATTACTAATTTGTCAACCGATACAAAAACGATAGCAGACAGTTCTGGCTTGTTTTCCATTGTGGCAAAGCCCAATCAAGTGCTTGTTTTTTCTGGAATTAAAATCAATAGAAAAGGTTTCTTTTTAAAACCAAGTGATTTTTCGAGCGCTTTATTTACCGTAAATTTAAGTTTAAAAACAACCCAATTGGAGGAAGTAGTAGTGCAAAATTATCCCAACATCAATGCTGTTTCGCTAGGTATTATTTCAAAAAATGTAAAGTCGTACACTCCAGCCGAAAGGAAACTAATGGCAGAAAGTTCTGGAATTGGAATTACACAGCTTATAAATGCTATCAATGGCAGAACCAAAGAGTTAGAAAAAAACATAGCAATAGAAAAAAAGGAGCGATTATTAGATAAACTCTCCACACTTTTTGAAGATGATTTTTATACCAAAACCCTGAAAATTGATTCTCTGTACATAAAAGGATTCCAACTTTTTGCCATTGATGATCAAAAAATAGAAGCCAGTTTAAAGAAAACAGATACAAAAACGTTGGCTTTTTTACTAAACGAACTATCGCTAAAATACAACGATTTACTACTACATGACAAAAAGTAATTTACTCCTACTGCTGTTTTTTATTTGTCAAACAGCTTTTTCTCAAACTCTTTTGAAAGGAAAAGTCATTTCCGACGCTCCAAATTTAGACGGCATTCATGTTATTAATCTTTCAGGTAAAAAAAATACGGTTACTGAAAAAGGTGGTTTTTTCTCTATTTTAGCCAAAGCAAACGATACTTTACTGTTTTCTGGAACACAAATAAAAGGCATACAAGTTACACTCAAAGAAGTCGATTTCTCTGAAAATTTATTTTTTATAAAACTAAAACAACACGTCAGAATGCTAGAGGAGGTTTACATTAAAAACTATCCCGAAATAAATGCTGTTTCGCTTGGAATTATTCCAAAAGGCACAAAATCATACACGCCAGCACAACGAAGATTAAGAACTGCGACTGCCCCGTTTATAAATCTGGATGCAGGAGGAATGGCAGGGGGTTCTATAGGAGTAGATCCTTTAATAAACGCTATTTCAGGAAGAACAGCAATGCTCAAAAAGGAACTTGAGGTTGAAAAAAAAGAAAGACTACAAACAAGAATAGAAAGTTTATACGATACTGCCTTTTTTACAGAAACACTAAAAATCCCTGCTGAATATGTAAAGGGTTTTGAAATGTATGCCATTGACAACGAAAAACTCATTGAAAGTATCAAAGCAAAAAACAAAACCATGACGACATTCTTGTTAGGAGAATTGGCTGAAAAATACAAGCAACTTATTGCATCGAAGTAATCGTAAAAACGAGCATAAAAAAAACGAGCAATTGCTCGTTTTTTTATATTTTACTAAAAATTAAGAAGCAATTTCCAATCGCTTTAGCAAATTTTTTGTTAACGTATGATGTGCATATTCCTTATCGATATTCAGAATTTTATCATCTGAACTTGGTAATTCGTACATAGCATCGGTTAAGATGGCTTCGCAAAGTGAACGCAATCCACGAGCACCTAATTTGTATTCTAATGCTTTATCGACAATAAAATCCAAAGCTTCATCGGTAATAGTAAATTCAACACCGTCCATCATAAATAATTTTTGATATTGTTTGATTAAAGCATTTTTAGGTTGCGTCAATATAGCACGCAGGGTTTCTCGATCTAAAGGATCCATGTGTGTGAGTACTGGTAAACGACCAATTATTTCTGGAATTAAACCAAAATCTTTAATATCTTTTGGAATAATATATTGTAGCAAATTGTCTTTATCTATATTATCGACATTTTTTGAAGTACTATAACCAACCGCTTGACGGTTTAATCGTTTTGAAATAATTCTTTCAATACCATCAAAAGCACCTCCTGCAATAAATAAAATATCCTGAGTGTTTACTTCTACAAATTTTTGGTCTGGGTGTTTACGTCCTCCTTTTGGTGGCACATTGACAACGGTTCCTTCCAAAAGTTTCAATAATGCTTGTTGCACTCCTTCGCCCGAAACAT
Organism: uncultured Flavobacterium sp.; assembly: GCA_964292845.1. GTDB lineage: Bacteria > Bacteroidota > Bacteroidia > Flavobacteriales > Flavobacteriaceae > Flavobacterium. The sequence goes on from CAXYWC010000080.1 coordinate 3,095, forward strand.
CACGAGTTATAGATGGATTATCACTTTTGCGAGCAATTTTATCGATCTCATCGATAAAAACGATTCCTCTTTCGGCTTTAGCTACATCATAATCCGCTGCTTGAAGTAATCTTGTAAGAATACTTTCTACATCTTCACCTACATATCCTGCTTCAGTAAGTACAGTTGCATCTACAATAGCTAACGGAACATCTAGCATTTTTGCAATGGTTTTTGCTACTAATGTTTTTCCTGTTCCAGTTTGTCCCACCATGATAATATTCGATTTTTCAATCTCTACTTCGTCATGATCGTTTTGTTGCATTAATCGCTTGTAATGATTATAAACCGCTACAGACATTACTTTTTTCGTTTGGTCTTGACCAATAACATATTGATCTAGAAAAGCTCTGATTTGTTTTGGTTTTTGTAAAACTAAATCTGAAACTTGACGTGAAACTCCGCTTGTTTTTAATTCTTCCAGAACAATACCATGTGCTTGCTCGATACATTTATCACATATATGCGAATCTATTCCTGCAATTAACAAATTGGTTTCTGGTTTTTTTCTTCCGCAGAAGGAGCATTCTAATTTTTCTTTTGCCATCTTTTTAGATTGCAGATTTCAGATTTCAGATTTCAGATTGCAAAACCGCTAACTGAAATCTGTTATCTGTTATCTAATTTAACTTCTTCTCAACACTTCATCAATCATTCCGTATTCTTTTGCTTCGTCGGCAATCATCCAATAATCTCTTTCGGAATCTGTATGTACTTTATCGAAAGTTTGTCCTGAATGGTGTGAAATTATTTTATACAATTCGTCTTTTAGTTTCAACATTTCACGTAAGTTAATCTCCATATCAGTTGCAACACCTTGTGCTCCGCCCGATGGTTGGTGAATCATTACTCGAGAATGCGGCAATGCCGAACGTTTTCCAGCTGCTCCTGCACACAATAAAACAGCTCCCATAGAAGCTGCCATTCCTGTACAAATAGTTGCTACATCTGGTTTGATATATTGCATGGTGTCATAAATCCCTAATCCTGCATACACGCTTCCGCCTGGAGAATTTAAGTAGATTTGAATATCTTTACTAGCGTCAGCACTTTCTAAGAAAAGCAATTGTGCTTGTACGATGTTTGCGATTTGATCGTCTATTCCTGTTCCTAGGAATATAATTCTATCCATCATTAATCTTGAAAATACATCAAGTTGAGAAATATTCAACTGGCGTTCTTCGATAATATAGGGTGTCATGTTTGTTGGTGTCATTGCACCCACTATTTTATCATAATACATTGCGTTTACACCTTGGTGTTTGGTAGCAAATTTTTTAAATTCTTTTCCGTAGTTCATTTAAATTTTAGTTTAAAAGTTTATGTATTTAAAAGTTTAAAGTTGTTGGACTAAAACCTATAGTTTTTTAATCTTAAAGCAAAGTTCGTACCTTTTATTTTATGTGACAAACTGTCTTATTAGTATTTTAAAATTTAGAAACTTTAAAAAAAAGCGTCTGAATTATATTATTCAGACGCTCAAATATACTAATTATTTTATTATTTATTCGCCGTACATTGCTGCAACAAATTGCTCATAAGTAACTTCTTTTGTAGTAGGATTTGCTTTTTCAACCAACATTTGTAAAAGTTTGTCTTTTGTTACTTGTTCTGACAATCTTTTTACTTCTTCTTGGTTGCTCAAAACTCTTGCTACAATTCCTTCTACTTCTTGGTCTGTAGGATTCATTTGCCCAAATTGTGCCATTTGTTGACGAATTGATTTTGATGTAAACGATTTTAAATCTTCAAAATTAATTTTGATATCGCTTTGAGCCAAAGCACGACCTTCAATCATTTGGAAACGCAATCCTTTTTCTGAACGGTAATATTCTGCTTCTGCTTCTGCTGGTGATAATTTTTTCTCGCCTACCGTTTGTAGCCATTTTTTTAGAAATGCTTCTGGTAAATCAAATTTTGTATTTTCGATTAATGCGTTAACTACATCGTCTGTTAGTTTTTGTTCTGCTTGCTCTGCAAACTGAGATTCAGCATCTTCTTTTATTTTTGCTTTCAAGTCTGCTAATGAAGCTACTTTTCCTTCGCCAAAAAGTTTGTCAAACAATTCTTGGTTTAGGGCTGCTGGTTCCGTTTCATTGATGTTTTCGATAGTAAAGTTGATATCAACATCTAGTGTATGTACGTCGTCATGACTTACTTTTAGAAAATCCATTAACTGATGATCGTCTTCAAATAAGCCTTTTGTGTTTACTGTAACAACATCGCCTGCTTTTTTTCCAATGAATTTTTCAGCTGTTTTTTTGTCTTTAAAAACATCTAGAGAAATAACTGTTGGATTGTTTATTCCTTTTTCTTCGTTTGTAAAAGTTCCTGAAAGTTCTGATTTTTCGGTAACTACATCTTGTGGAACTGGGGTTCCGAATTGTTTTTGGATACGAGTTACTTGTCCGTCGATTAATTTATCATCGGCAGTAACAATGTATTTCACTACGTCTGTTTTTGCGTCTAAATCGACAACAAAAAATGGCGCTAATCCTATTTCGTATTGAAAAGTAAGTTCTTCTACATCCCAATTAAAAATTTCTTTTTCTATGGCTAATGGAGTTCCAAGAAGGTTTAATCTTTCTGAAGTAACAAATCGTTCTAAAGCAAGATCTACAACTTTCTTAACTTCTTCTTGTTTTATCGCTTTCCCGTATTGTTTTTCTACTAAATCTTTTGGCACAGCACCTTTACGAAACCCTTTCACAGTGGCTAACGGCATTTTTTCGTTGATACGTTTGGCTACTTGCCCTTTGTAATCAGTAGGCATTACTGTAATTTCGATAATTTCGGTTACAGCGTTTATTGCTATTCTTCTAATATCCATCTTCTCTTTAATTTACATAATAAAATTGGGTGGCAAAATTACAAAATTTCTGCCACCCAACAAATTTTTAACTTATCGAATTTTGCTATTTATTATCTGGGATAAATTTATATAGAATTGATTGCGAAATGGATAGTAAAATACTAAAAAATAATGCTGTTAAGAATGAACTTATTGTAAATCCGTCTAGCCAATAATCACATAATAAAACCATTCCTGCATTGATAACTAATAGAAACAATCCTAGTGTAAACACTGTGATTGGAAATGTAAAAAAGACTAAAACTGGTTTCAGAAATGTATTTAGCAATGCCAAAACAACGGCAACTTTGATAGCTGTTGTGATGTTGTCAACCTGAACTCCGCCCATAAAATAGGAAAGTGCAACAACTATAATGGTTGTGATTAGTAAACGTAAAAGTAGTTTCATAATGTCTTGTTTGTTTAAAATTGATAATTATTTCTTCAAAAATTGTACCGTTTTTTCAAAAAAAGCAATAGGATTTTCGGCATGAAGCCAATGCCCTGCGTTTGAAATAGTTTCTATTTCAGCTTTCGGAAAATGATGCAAAATAGTTTCGAAATCTGAATCTAATATATAATCGGATTTGTCGCCACGTAAAAATAAGGTTTCTTTTTCAAATGTAGCATCAAAAGGTAAAGCTTTCCCTATCTCTTCTATTTTTTGATTAAAAATTTTCAAATTGAAACGAAAAGCCAATTGTCCTGGCTCTTCCCAATATAAGTTTTTGAGTAAAAATTGTCTGGTTCCAAAATCTGAAATATAGTCCGAAACTATAGTTTCGACTTCTGCACGTGATGGTTTTTTTGAAAAATCGACTGCATTCAATGCTGCTAAAATGGTTTGATGATGTGCTGGGTAAAACTTAGGTCCAATATCGGCAACTATCAATTTATGTACTAATTCTGGATACATCGTAGCGAGAAGCATGACCACTTTTCCGCCCATCGAATGTCCTATCACATCAACGGAAGTTAAATGATGAAATGCACAATAAGCAACCACATCTTGCACCATAATTTCGTAACTAAAACCCTCGGAATGGAACGATTTTCCGTGGTTTCGTAAATCTAATGCGTGAACCTGAAATCCTTGTTCGGCATATTTTGTGGCAAGTGTTTTCCAATTGTCTGACATTCCTAAAAACCCGTGTAGAATTAGGAGTGGCATGCCTTGACCTTCTATTTTTGAAAAAAGCATGTTGTTTTATATTTTATAAAGCAAAAATAATTGTTTAATTTTAAAAAAAGCTTATTTTTAAAAACTTAAAAAACACACACCTCGCATTAGCATTCTTTTATGAAAATAATTAAATACTTTTTCTTAATTCGGCTTCGCAAATTGGTTGCTAAAGAGGATTTTTTAGCTATGTTTTTTATAGTTATAGCGTTTTTATTAATTCCTTTCTTTTTGAATAGCGTTTTTGATAAAGTCAAAAATTATTTACTGTTTGTTACTTTAGAAGTTCTTGTTTATCATACAAACAGAAAAGATTTAGAATTATTAAAGCTAAATAAAAACTACAAATTTATTTTATTTACTGAATATTTTATTTACACCCTACCTTATGTAATTTTATTGCTTGTAAACAAAGAATATATATTGGGTTTTATGTTTATATTCTTGCTCTTATTGTTTGTAAACTTGCCTAAAATAAGCAATACAAAAGTTAGTTATCCATTTTCTTTATTCGACCCATTTTGGCATATTGGTTTTAGAAAAAGTAAGTTAATAGTTATAATTCCCGTTATTGTTTTTTTATTTATTATGGGCGAAAAATCAGGGAATGAAAATTTAAAAATAGCCAGTTTACTACTTACTGGAGTTGTGGCAACTTTTCCCTCTTTTAGCAGAGAAGCTATAGAACATATTAAAAGTAGTTTTTATCTTTCGAAGAGTTATTTAATCCAGCAAATCATAGCTAATTTAAAGAATACACTTATAATTAACTTACCTATTTTAGTATGCATAATTCTTTTCAGGAACTGGGATTTATTATTATTTATACCCTTGCTATTTATTTTGCCAACTCTAAATATTCTGTTTAAATACACTTTTTTTGAAAATATATTTATGCATCAAATTGCATTTATAGCTTCAATAGGAACTATTTATTTTGGAACGCCATTTATAATAGCTCCCTTTTTATACAAAAAATCGTTAACATTCATAAAAAATACGCAAAATGCTTGATATTGAAATTCAAAATAAAAAATATGGGCAAAAAGTTATACTTAATAATATTAAACTCTCATTAAAACCAAATGGAATTTATGGTGTTATTGGAAAAAACGGACAAGGAAAAACTACTTTTTTTAGATGTATCAAAGATTTAACACCATATGATGGAACAATCAATTATAATAACAAACCAGCTATTCAAAACGAAATAGCTTGGTGTGCGACAGAGCCTTTAATATACGACGAACTTACAGCAAAAGAATTTTCTGAGTTTTATAGAAAACTTCTAAACATCAAAGAGGAAACCACAAAGGATTTATTCAGCATTGATGGAAAAAAATTAGTAAAAGAGTTTTCGACAGGAATGAAAAAAAAGGCATATCTCAACGCTGTCTTACAAAAAGAATACACTATTTACATTTTTGACGAACCTTTCAATGGATTAGATTTGGAGTCTAATTATATTTTGATGAATTATATTAAGGAAATTTCGAAAACAAGTATTGTGTTTATTTCTTCTCATATTTTAGAAATTTTATTCAAAAACTGTGATTCTATATTCTTGATAAACAATCAAAATATTGAAGCGTTTTCAAAAGAGCAATTTTCGTCTATTGAAGAAAAATTATTTTCAATATAAAATTGAATTAGCAAAATCTATTCTACTTCAACCTCTGCAAATACATATTCACCACATTATCTAAACCTAAATACAATGATTCGGAAATAAGGGCATGCCCAATAGAAACTTCCATCAAATTTGGAATGTTTTGATTAAAAAACTGAATGTTATCTAAACTCAAATCATGTCCTGCATTGACACCTATTCCGAGTTCATTAGCTAAAATGGCAGCTTTCGTATAAGGTTCGATAGCATTTTTGTTTCCCAAACCGTATTGGTGTGCAAAAGCTTCGGTGTATAATTCGATTCTGTCGGTTCCGGTAATTTTTGCGCCTTCTATCATTTCGAGCACCGGATCTACAAATATGGAAACTCGAATATTATTGCGTTGGAATTCTTTTGTAATTTCGGTCAGAAAATCCTTGTTTTTAATGGTATTCCAGCCCGCATTTGAGGTCAAATTATCATTGGCATCAGGGACCAAGGTGACTTGCGTTGGTTTTGTTTCTAAAACTAAATCGATAAAGGAACGTTCTAATGGATTTCCTTCTATATTATATTCGGTATAAACAATTGGTTTTAAATCTCGTGCATCTTGATACCGAATATGCCTTTCGTCAGGGCGTGGGTGTATTGTGATTCCTTGCGCTCCAAATTTCTGAATATCGGCAGCGACTTTTAGTAAATCGGGTACATTTCCGCCACGAGAATTTCGTAAAGTGGCAATTTTATTAATATTTACACTTAATTGGCATTGCTTTTGAGTCATTATAAACTTAATTTGTAGTTATAAAGCACAAAAATACAAACTAAAATAAGCTTAGTAACGTATTTTTTAATTATTTTGCAGTAGATTTATACCGCCAATGACTATTTTATTCGACTATATTAATAACGATTACAAACCGCTCGACATTCATGAAAGTGTTGCCGTAGCGCAAGATTTCTTTGTAGAAGCGCCCTTTTCGCATTTTCCTGTTACAGAAGAAGGGGTGTTTGTAGGGAATTTATCTAGCGAAGATGTGGAAACGTTCGATTTTGACAAGAAAATTATCGATTACAAATACACCCTTGATCCTTTTTTCGCCAAAAAAGAAGCCGTTTGGCTGGATGTTTTAGAAGATTTTTCTCGAAATCAAACTACCATTTTACCCGTTTTGGACGAAACCAATGCGTATTTGGGATATTATGAAATTACCGATGCCATTCGTTTTTTTAGCGAAACCCCTTTTCTAAAAGAAGTTGGTGGCATTGTAGTTGTCGAAAAAAACAGTACCGAATACTCTTTTAGTCAAATTTCGCAAATTGTAGAAGGCAATAATGGTCGGATTTTGGGTTTGTTTATTTCTGATGTTACAAATGAAAAAATACAAATAACCATTAAGATTGCTTCTGGCGGCATGAACGAAATTATTCAAACTTTTCGTCGTTACGAGTATGAAATTATTTCCGATCATCACGAAGATAATTACATCAACAATTTGAAAGA
>CAXYWC010000081.1:0-9637 GCA_964292845.1 uncultured Flavobacterium sp.
TCTTTGAGTTAAAAACTTCCTTTCTTTTTTAAATCGTTTTGGACGCTATTGATTTATATCTATTAATATTGTTAAATTCAATTTTCAAATCTGTATTTGGTGCGTTTTCGGTTTCAGTTAAATCAAGAACGTCATCCATTTTTTCTCCAATCAAATTTATTACTCGATTTAGTGATAAAGGATGTTTTGATAATAAATTTTTATTTGAAATTAGTTCTATCATTTTTTTTTCATGCTCGCTTTTCCATGTCTTTAAAAGAGTAGTAGGGTAGGTTTCTTCATTTGCTTTGTTATCAATCATTACATGATGTTCATCACAAAGTAAAATAAGATTATCAAATCCTCTTCGTTCATCATCAGTCATGTCCTTGTCAAACCTTGGTCCTTCCTTACTTGCGGCTGCTATATGACAAATCTTGCTAATAATAGAAATTCCATCTTCAGCAATTAATTTTCTTGAACAATTTGGATATGCACATTCATTTCCAGAAAGAGTGTCTAAACGTCTTACTGTTGATCGTTTGTATTGTCTACTCTTATTGCTGTCTTTTTCTAATGCCATAATCTAATTAAATTAGAACAAATATAATTATTCTGTTTGATTTTTACTCGTTCCAAAATTGTATATAATATAAATATTCTAATATTTGTAGCCATTAAGAGATATAAGTAGTAAAAACGGATAATGTCGTATTCTTATTTTTAACAAATCGCTTTTTTGTCTAAAAAAACAAATAATTAATACGACAACGAATTATTCTAATTACTTAATAAATAAAAATATAAAAAATCGGTTATGATAAATTTTGTATAAAAGATCTTTTTTAAGTTAATGATTATCTCTTTTGAGCCACATAACCCAATTGTTCGTCTTCGTCTTCAAATTCTAAATCGGCATCTTTTTCCCAAATTTCCATTTCGCACGGTTTGCAGTTAAATTTTAATTTGTAAGCATTCTCCCCATGTGTAAGTGTAAGTGGTTCTACGACTTTTTCGCCCATAGTCTCTCTTTGAAAACGAGCGCATTTGCCTAGTTCGTATTTCACACAATATTTAGTAGTCATTACTCTCGCTTTTCCTGGATCCCATTGCAACTCGAAGGCTTTTTCGATTTCGGTAACGCCATGACGTTTGTAAAAAGCTTTTGCCAAATGGTTGGATACATTGTAGGTAAAATCGAGTTTTTCGACAGGATACGGATGGTCTGTTTTGGTAATTTGAAACTCTTCTCGATGGTAGTCGTTAACACGAATATCGATGAGTTGTTCTAGGGCTTCACGTCTAATTTCGTTTACTTTAGAGATAGGTAAAAACCAATTGTTAGAGAAATTTACCTGAATATCATCTACAATAAAAGGAGTGTTTCCTGTTTTGGCTAAATTGGTTTTAATATTAGGAATCGTAGAAGCTTCGTTTTTAGCCACTTCTTTTTCTATTGGTAAAGTAGCTACACTTTGGTGTCCGTCTTCATCGATAGCAAGCAATTGGAATCCTTCTAAAGTTTCGGTAAATTGTAAGGTAACGCCAATTTTACGCACGACACTGTTCTCTTTTTCTACCATTTTATTAAATTCGGCATCCGAATTTCTATAAATCATGGTGCCAATAGCCAGTGGTTTAAACGTATTAGGAACCACAATGTTATTGATAATGATGTTTACTTGTGTACCATCGGCTTCGCCTTGCTCGTTAATAAAATAAAGTCCGTCGCCATTGTTTAGTTTCTCGTAATTTTCGATCACATACCCATTGGCTTTAATTTCGATTAACTTCCCAATGACTTGCCCTTGTGATTTTGGACTTTCCCAATTCCCAATTTTTTCTTTGCGTTTGTTTACAAAATAATCGGTATAACCACGATTAAAACTACGATCCATTTCGGCTTCAAAGTTGTAAAAAGTGCGACCAGAAGAGGCTTTCTGAAAGGTATCGTTGTTTTCTAAAAAGGCATCTAATTTTTTTCTTAAATAAGAAGTGTTGTTTTTTACATAGACCATGTCTTTTAAACGACCTTCAATTTTAAACGAGGTTACTCCAGCTTCAATTAGATTAGGCAATTGGTCGCTTAAGTCTAAATCTTTTATAGATAATAAATGACTGTTTTCGATTAAGGTTTTGCCTGTACCATCGGTCAAATTATACGGAAGACGACAGTTTTGAGCACAAGAACCTCTGTTGGCACTACGTTCGCCACCAGCAATACTCATGTAACAGTTCCCGCTAAAGGAAACACAAAGTGCTCCAGAAACAAAGAATTCTAATTCGACATCAGTAGCTTCGCTAATTTCTCGAATTTGGTCCAAGTTTAATTCTCTGGCTAATACAACGCGTTGCATTCCAGCATCTTTTAAGAATTTAACATGTTTGGGATCTCTATTGTTTGCTTGCGTACTGGCATGAATAACGATAGGAGGAATGTCCATTTCCATAATAGACATGTCTTGTACAATAAGTGCGTCTACGCCAATAGTATATAGTTGGTGAATTAATTGTCGGCAAGGTTCTAATTCATTCTCATATAATATGGTATTGATTACCACAAAAACTTGGGCTTTAAATAAATGAGCATAGGTTACCATTTCGGCTATATCTTCTATAGAATTGGTTGCATTAGATCTAGCACCAAATAAAGGAGCACCTATATATACAGCATCTGCACCAGCATTGATAGCAGCCATTCCTTGCACTAGATTTTTAGCAGGAGCCAAAATTTCAATCTTCTTCTTCATCTTTGATTTAGCTTATGCTTTTTTAGGTCTGAAAACAAAGTAAGCGCCGACAATTATAAACGGAATACTCAACCATTGTCCAGTTGATAATAATCCCAAAGCGGACTCGAAACCACCTTGGCTTTCTTTGACAAATTCTACTAAAATTCGTACCGAAAAGAGCATGATTAGGAACATTCCAAAAAGAAAACCTTGTTTTTGTCGAGCATCTGTTTTCCAATATAAAAAGAATAAAATAGCAAAAACAAAAATATATCCAAAAGCTTCATACAATTGAGACGGATGTCTGAACGGAATCGCATTTAAGGTTTCTACAAATTTAGGATCTGTTTCTATTAGTTTATAAGCTTTGTTTAAGTCGTTAGTTTGAGTAAGTTGGTATATGTTTTTATCCATCCAAAACTCGTCTTCACGGATAAACTTAACACCGTAAAAAGGTTTTCCAGAAACAATTGGGCCATAAATTTCAGAATTAAAGAAATTCCCCAATCGGACAAAAATAGCACCACTAGCAACAGGAATAACCACTCTGTCTAGAATCCATAAAACAGGTCTTTTCAGAATTTTTGTGGTATAAAAATACATGGTAATAATAACCGCAATAGCGGCTCCATGACTAGCTAAACCTCTAAATCCAGTAAACTCCCATCCTTTTATAAAATAAAATAAGGTAGCATTTGGGTTTTCTCGTATGGGCAGAAAAATTTCAAGCAAATGGTCTGGATAATAGCTACTCCAATTGTAAAATATGACATCACCCAATCGAGCCCCAATTAATATAGCAAGAACCATATAGATTAGCAGACTGTCCAATTTTTCCATGGGTTCATTTTCTCTTTTATAAATAGGTTTCATTACAAACCAACCCAAAACAAAGGCTACAACAAACATTAAACTGTAAAAATGCAAAGTAAATGAGCCCAAGTGTATTCCTTCTGAAGGATTCCAAACTATTTGTAAAAAGTGTGTCATGTTTTTATTTTCTGATATTTGGTGTTAGCCAAAAGTAGTATTTTAATTTTTAATTGCTTCGCTTGTTCGCTATCAATATCTTTAAATTAAGATTTTTTTAACTTCAAAATTCGTTATTCAACATTCAATATTCCAAGTTTTTTAAAATTAAAATTTCAAACTAAATTTTAGCTGGATTTCAAAAAAATCTGCAATCTAAAATCTGCAATCTAATATTTCACGGAACAGGATCGTAACCGCTTCTTCCCCAAGGATGACAACTTAAAATTCTTTTTACTCCAAGATAGCCACCTTTAAACAAACCATGCTTTTGCAAGGCTTCGGCTGTATAATGAGAACAAGTAGGAGTGAACCTGCAAGTTGCTGGCGTAAGTGGTGAAATTACAATTTGATAAAATCGAACTACAAATAGAAATGGAAATATTAGAATTTTTTTTAAAATCAAAATATTATATTGAAAATGTTGTTCCTTCTTTTCCGTCTTTTAATTGAATTCCTAAAACCAACAATTGATCTCTAATTTGATCTGACATCGCAAAATCTTTATTGTCTCTTGCTTGTTTTCTCATTTTGATAAGCATTTCTACAACACCTTCTAATTTATCATTATTGTTTGCTGCCGCTTTTTCGTCTTCCAATCCTAGTACATCAAAAACAAAAGCATTCATAGTAGTTGAAAAATCCAATAAATCTTCTGTTGTAATGGTCTCTTTGTTTTCTTTTAATACATTCACAAAACGAACGCCTTCAAACAAATGAGCAATCAAAATTGGCGTATTAAAATCGTCATTCATCGCATCATAACAATTTTGTTTCCACGTTTTTATGTCTATTGAAGTAGTATTTGATGTTGTAAATGAAGTGCTTTTTACACTTTCAACGGCTTCCATCAATCGATAAAACCCTTTTTCGGCAGCTAGAATAGCATCGTTAGTAAAATCGAGATTACTGCGATAATGCGCTTGCAACATAAAAAATCGTGCTACTGATGCTGAAAAAGCTTTGGTTAAAAATGGACTTCCACCAGAGTATATTTCGCTTGGCAAAATATTATTTCCGGTCGATTTCGACATTTTCTTTCCGTTCAATGTCAACATATTAGCGTGCATCCAATAATTTACAGGTTCTTGACCCGTGCACGCTTCGTTTTGAGCAATTTCACATTCGTGATGCGGAAATTTCAAATCCATTCCACCACCGTGAATATCAAAATGATTTCCTAAATATTTGGTACTCATTGCGGTACATTCCAAATGCCAACCTGGAAAACCATCGCTCCAAGGAGAAGGCCAACGCATAATGTGTTCTGGCTCAGCTTTTTTCCAAAGCGCAAAATCCTGATGGTTTCTTTTATCACTTTGACCATCGGTATCTCGAGTATTGGCTAGCATATCCTCAATGTTTCTACCGCTTAACTTTCCGTAATGATTGGTTTCGTTAAACTTAACCACATCAAAATAAACCGAACCGTTAGATTCGTAGCCAATTCCGTTATCTATAATTTTCTTAACAATTTCAATTTGTTCAATAATATGTCCCGTCGCTGTAGGCTCAATACTGGGTGGCAAAAAGTTATAAGCCTTCAAAACATCATGAAAATCGACAGTATAACGCTGTACAATTTCCATAGGTTCTAGTTGCTCGAGTTTCGCTTTTTTAGCAATTTTATCCTCGCCGTCATCTACATCATCTACAATGTGACCTACATCGGTAATGTTTCTAATATAGCGAACTTTATAACCCAAATGCAAAAAATACCTATAAATAACGTCAAACGACATAAAAGTACGCACATTACCCAAGTGAACATTGCTGTAAACCGTAGGGCCGCATACATACATACCAATATTTCCTTCATTAATAGGAGTAAAGTTTTCTTTTTCGCCAGATAGCGAATTGTATATTTTGATAGGTTGCGATTTATATAATGGCATTTTTTTATTTTTTTTAGGAGCTATTTCCTGCTTTTCGTTTCAATCTTTTTTTCGTGCCTCAAAAAAGGATTTCCACTGCAATCAGGGCTAGGGCATTTCGTTACTAAGCTATTTTTGTTTAGAATTTCGTGTCTAATTTAATATAATCCAAGAACTCTCTTCGTGTTTCTAAATTCTTAAATTTTCCGCCAAACTCTGAAGTTACAGTACTACTTTCTATGTCTTTTATTCCGCGAGAATTTACACAAAGGTGTTTCGCATCAATCACACAAGCCACATCATCAGTCCCTAAAGCCATTTGCAATTCTTGTACAATTTGCATGGTTAGTCTTTCCTGAACTTGAGGTCTTTTCGAATAATATTCTACAATACGATTCATTTTAGACAAACCAATAACAGAACCTTTAGAAATGTAAGCAACATGAGCTCTACCTATAATAGGTAACAAATGATGTTCGCAAGTTGAGTAAACTACAATATTTTTCTCGACAAGCATTTCTCCGTATTTGTAATTATTTTCAAATGTAGATGGACTTGGCTTTTTGTTAGGGTTTAGTCCTCCAAAAATTTCCTTTACAAACATTTTTGCAACACGATTAGGAGTTCCTGAGAGGCTATCGTCAGTAAGGTCCATTCCAAGAGTTTGCAAAATGTTTTCTACATCTTTTTTTATAGATGCTATTTTTTGATCATCAGTTAAATCAAATGCATCTTTTCTTACAGGATTTTTTGCATTTGTTGCAATATGATTGTTTCCAATTTCGTCTTGAAAATCTTCGGTATGAGCCATTAAATAAGGTTTTATATCGATTAAAAATTTAATAATTGCAAATATATGTATAATATTCAAATTTCGTATTCGATTTCATTTTTAAAAAAGGTAAAAAAAATATTATATGTTACTTAAATTTTTCTTAAATTTCGTCCGATTTTTTAAATTTAATGTTATCACTATATTATGAAAAGATATTTACTCATTCTCATTTTGTTTTTTTCGGGTTTTGTTCTAACGGCCCAAAACATAGGAATTACAATAGATGCGCCTTTGCCTATTTGTAATACAGGCGAGTGTACCTCTTTGCAGGCTAATTTTCCTAGAACTCAACCTACTAATACCTATACGGTTGCTTCGATACCGTATGCGCCTACATTTCCGTTTACAGGAGGAACAAATTTGAATGTTACTATTGATGATAGGTGGTCAAATACGGTTGATTTGCCTTTCCCTTTTTGTTTTTACGGGCAAAATTACACGAAAGTTTTAGTTGGCTCTAATGGAGTGTTAACATTTGATATTAATGGAGTTGTGCCAGGAGGAACTCAAAATCCTTTAGGATCTTGTGCATGGTCATATTCAGGAACTATCCCAAATGCTTCTTTCCCAATTAAAAATGCGATTTTTGGAGTTTACCAAGACATACATCCTGGGCTTATAACTAATCCTGCGGTTCAAAATATTAATTATTATGTGACAGGAACTGCTCCAAATAGAGCTTTTATTTTAAACACAAGTGATATGCCTCAATTTAGTTGTAATTTGAGTGTTGGTACCCAAACATATCAAATTATATTATATGAAGCTACAAATGCAATTGAGGTTTTAGTAAGTAAAAGAACTGCTTGTACTACATGGCAGGGAGGAGTAGGAGTTATTGGTGTTATAAATCAAACTGGACTTCAAGCAGTAGTTCCGCCAGGAAGAAATACTGGTACTTGGTCTGCTACAAACGAAGCGTGGCGTTTTACGCCAGCGCAAGCAGGGCCATCGAATACGGTTTTAACGTGGTTGGCAAACGGCAGTCCTATCCCTGGGACTACCGATGTAAACCCGATTACAGTTTGTCCTACCGTATCTACAATATATACCGCAGTTGCTACATACACCGAATGCGATAACTCGACCGTTGTTGTGCAAGCTACTCAAACGGTTGGGCCAGAAGCCCCATTGCCAGTGCTATCTCCTCAAGATATTACGATTTGCGCCACAGGTACAGGGCCATATACATTCAATATCAATCAAAATGCCTATATGCTCAATGGTGCTCCAGCAAGTGATTATGTTTTTACCTATCATGTGGGTAGCGCAACGGGTGCAGTTATTCCATTTGCTAGTTTAGGTGCTTATGCTAGTGCAGGAGCAGGAGAACAAATATGGGTAGTTATTGAAGATCAAAATACAACAGGTTGCTCGAACAGTAGATTTTTTACATTAAATGCTGTCGCCACGCCTTCAGGAACGTTTTCGTATGCTTCTTCCGTTTATCCAGTGACACAAAGCACCCCAGAGCCTATAATTCCAGTGGGTTTAACTCCAGGAGGTGTTTTTTCAGCAACCCCAGCAGGGCTAACAATTAATCCTGTAACAGGAGCAATTACGCCTAGTACAAGTTTACCTGGAACTTATTCTATAAGTTACGATATCGCAGCAACATCTACCTGTCCTGCCTATCACGTAGGTCCTATATTAGTTACAATTGTACCAGTTTTCTCACCAAACATCAAT
The DNA here is from genome assembly GCA_964292845.1 of uncultured Flavobacterium sp. Lineage (GTDB taxonomy): Bacteria > Bacteroidota > Bacteroidia > Flavobacteriales > Flavobacteriaceae > Flavobacterium. The sequence goes on from CAXYWC010000081.1 coordinate 8,139, forward strand.
TGTGGAACATCAACAATCAATTCAGTAGAGTTTACTTGGGGAGCTGTTTTAGGTGCCACAGATTATATTGTGAGTTACCAAATAGGAGCCAATCCAGTAGTCAATGTAGGAGCTATTGGTAATGTCTTAACATATACGGTTTCAGGACTTACACCTGGTAATACTGTAACCATTACAGTAACTCCAATAGGGCCAGCGACTTCATTTTTTATCTCAGGAACCCAAAGTTGTATTGCTACAAATTGTAATCCACCAACGGCCACAATATCTTATGGAACGCCATTTTGTAACACTAGTGTTACGTCACAAAACGTTACGTTAACGGGTACAGGTGTTTTTGTGGGCGGAAGCTATAGTTCTACAGCAGGATTGAGTATCGATGGAACAACAGGAGCGATTACTCCTAGTACCAGTACGGCAGGAACGTACACAGTTACTTATACTATTGCGCCAGTAATAGTAGGATGTTCACCAGTTACCGCTACAACAACAGTTACAATAAATGAGCAGCCCAATGCAGGTGTAGATGGATCGCTAATAGCTTGCGATTCAGATGCCACCGCAATAGTTTTAGCCTCATTAATTACCGGTGAACAAACAGGCGGGGCATGGACACAAATCTCAGGGACAGGTGGTTTTTTTAATGCTGTTGCAGGTACCTATACACCAGCGTTAGGCACCACAACAAGTACTTTTACGTATACCCTTGTGGGTTCATTGCCTTGTATTAATGATACCAGTTTGGCTACTATAACCATAAATCCAGCACCAACAGCCACAATATCAGGAGCAACAGCTGTTTGTTCAGGAACAGGCACTAATATTACATTTAGTGGTACGCCTAACGCGACAGTAACCTATACGATTAATGGCGGAGCGAATCAAACGATAGTGCTAAATGGATCAGGAACAGCAACAGTAGCAACAGGAAATCTGACGGCAACGGCAACCTACGCTTTGGTTAGCGTAGAAGACACAGTAACAACGTGTAGTCAAAGCCAAACAGGTTCGGCAGTAGTGAGTATAAATGCGTTACCAACAGCCACAATATCAGGAGCAACAGCTGTTTGTTCAGGAACAGGCACTAATATTACATTTAGTGGTACGCCTAACGCGACAGTAACCTATACGGTTAATGGCGGCGCCAATCAAACGGTAGTGCTAAACGGAACAGGAACAGCAACAGTAGCAACAGGAAATCTGACGACAACGGCAACCTACGCTTTGGTTAGCGTACAAGACACAGCGACAACGTGTAGTCAAAGCCAAATAGGTACAGCTGTGGTGAGTATAAATGCTTTGCCAACGGCAACAATAGCAGGAACAACCGCTATTTGTTCAGGAACAGGCACCAACATTACCTTTGCAGGTACGCCTAATGCAACAGTAGCTTATACTATTAATGGGGGAGCGAATCAAAGCATTATCCTTGACGGATCAGGAACAGCCACAGTAGCCACAGGAAATTTAACAGTAAATACGACGTATGCATTAGTAAG
>CAXYWC010000082.1:0-9297 GCA_964292845.1 uncultured Flavobacterium sp.
AGTGTTTCTTGAAAAAAGCTTGTAGTGTATAGCTGGAAATTGCTTCTAATCTTCGACAAGCTCAGATTGACAATTGATTATATATTCGATTTGAATTGTTCTAAGAAACGCACGTCGTTTTCGTAAAACATTCTGATATCGCCTATTTGATAGAGCAACATGGCAATACGTTCGATTCCCATTCCGAAAGCAAATCCGTTGAATTCGTCAGGATTGATGCCACAATTTTTTAACACATTTGGATCGACCATTCCGCAACCGCCTATTTCTAGCCAACCTGTTCCTTTGGTGATTCGATAATCAGTTTCGGTTTTTAGTCCCCAATAAATATCGATTTCGGCACTTGGTTCGGTAAACGGAAAGTAGGATGGTCGTAATCGTATTTTCGATTTTCCGAACATTTCTTTGGTAAAATACAATAGCGTTTGCTTAAGGTCGGCAAAAGAAACGTCTTTGTCGATATACAATCCTTCGACTTGGTGGAAAATGCAATGCGAGCGTGACGAAACGGCTTCGTTCCTGAAAACACGTCCTGGCGAAATGGTACGAATGGGCGGCTTGTTGTTTTCCATATAACGCACTTGCACCGATGATGTGTGTGTACGCAATAAAATATCGGGATTGGTTTGTATAAAAAACGTGTCCTGCATATCACGTGCCGGATGGTATTCTGGCAGGTTTAATGCGGTAAAATTATGCCAATCGTCTTCGATTTCTGGTCCTTCGGAAACGTTGAATCCTATGTTGGAGAAGATGTCGATCATTTGGTTTTTTACCAATGAAATGGGGTGACGAGAGCCTATTTTGATAGGTTCCGCTGGCCGTGACAAATCGCCATAAATGCTTTTTATTTCTTCTTTACTTTCTAGCTCTTCTTGAATGGTTTTTACCTTTTCTTCGGCAATAGTTTTTAGTAAATTGATTACTTGCCCGAATTCTTTTTTCTGGTCGTTTGGCACGTTTTTGAATTCGGCAAAAATATCCTTAACTAATCCTTTGCTACCAAGGAATTTGATTCGGAATTCTTCGAGTTTTTCTTTGTTTTGTGTCGAAAAAGCTTTTGCTTCGGCAATGTATTCTTTAATCTTGTCTGTCATCGTTCAGGTAATAAGGGTGCAAATTTAATGTTTTATTCGCTTTGTACATAATTTTTTAGACCACTGATTTTACAGATTTTTGAATCTCTGTGAAATAACTATTCGATTAAGTTTTTTTCTAAAAAATAATTTACAATAGCGTCTTTCATTAAAACGGACTGCTCCCCTGCTTTTAGTGGTGGCAATTCTTCTTTGACTCTGTAATGTGGCCAACCGTCGTTATCGAAAAACTCGAATTCGTAGTAACCATAAGGTTCTAGCAAACGGCAAATGGCAATGTGCATGAGGTTTAGCTTTTCGTCTTTTTTGTATATCTGGCTGAATTTTCCTAATTCTTGAACGCCTATTAAATAAATAATGGCGTCTAAATCCAGATCTTCGCCTTGCGAAAATTGATTGGAAAGTATGTTTACAAGCTGTTCCCAGCGTTCTTTGAGTTGTATATCTCTTGACATTTTAATTTTAGATTTCTGATTTCGAATTTTAGATTTATTCTAAAAACAAAATTTTTCTTGGCTGTAAAGATAGTGAGTTGTATTTGTAATAAACAATTTTGATATATTTGATAAAAATAAATTTATGGGTTTTATAGATATTGTTCTAGGAGCATTGCTGGTTTTTGGGTTTTACAAAGGTTTCAAAAATGGTCTTTTTGTTGAATTGGCTTCTTTAATTTCATTTTTTGTTGGGATTTTTGTAGCGATAAAATTCTCGTATGTAATGAGTGATTTTTTAGGAAAACACGTTTCTTGGTCGCCTAAAACCATTCAGGTTTCGGCATTTATCGTTACCTTGTTACTGGTTGTCATTGCGATTCATTTTCTAGCTAAAATTTTTACAGGCATTGCCAGTTTTGCATTTTTAGGCTGGGCAAATACTTTGGCAGGCGGCTTTTTTGCTACTATTAAAACTGCTTTGCTTATCGGAATTGTGTTGAGTTTGTTTCAAAAAGTGAATATAAACGATATGCTTGTTTCTAAAGAAACGCAAGAAAATTCTATACTTTTTAATCCTTGTATCAAAACATCGGAAGTTTTATTACCCACATTAACGGATTGGTTTACGAATTTAAAAGGGAAAGTTGCGGATGATAAACAGGTAATTTAGTTATTTTTTTTCTTCTATTTCTGAAATAAATAAAAATGGTGATTCGTAATAAAAAACAAACAGAAGGACAACCTATTATTTTAAAACTAAGTTGTGTACATTTTCGAAAAATAAAAGTTAGGCTTATGAAAACATTATATTTACTTTCAATAATACTTTTTATTTCTTGTGGCAATTCAGAATTGAAAAGAGAAAATATTAAACCTGGATTTATTAATAAACCAGGGAAATATAATATTCTAAATCCAAACCAAAAACATAGAACTGTAATTCTGAAAGAATTTAAGGATGAATCATTAATACTTGCAATTATGGATTCGAAAAATAAAATTTTATACCAACAAAATCTTAATGAAAGCTTTAGCAAATATCATTATTGGTGTTTATATGTTGATAATGATATAAATATTTGGTTTTATAATTCAGATTATGGTTCATCAAAAGCAATAATATTTAATAATGAAACAGGTTCGTATGAAATAAAAGATTTCTGCGAAACAAGACAATCTTTACCCAAAGATTTTAAAAAAGAATTGAAAACAAAAAATACGTTAGAAAATTGTAAATCCTTGAAAGGATAATAAAAATTCATAGATAAAGTCGCCAACAATTTATCTACTTCAATTCCTTAATCGCACTTTTCTCTATCCAACCTTCTTTTAGGTCTAAAAGTTGTATTTTTTTGTAATTGTTTAAACTTTCTAACACAAAAACTTTGGTGCCTGCATGCAATACAAAAGCGTCTTGTGCAGTTGATTTCGGTTCACTTTTTACTGGTATTACTTCTGCAAAAACAATGGCTGGTCTATCATTATTGCTTTGGTTTCGCTCGAAAAATCCTGCAAAAACACTACAAATTGTAAAGAATAGGGTGAAAACCATCGTGGTAAAAAAGATTCTTTTTAGCATGGTGGTATTCGAAAAATAATAGCCCAGAAAACCTACTAAAAACAATCCTGAAAAAAGAATGGCTATCCATGCCCACGTATCATAATGAAAACTTGAGGTGAAATCGCGTATTATTTTGGCAAAACCAACTTTAGGCACTTCTGTAACCTCATCGATAGTCATTTTTTGGGCAAAAGAGAGATTGTTTTGAATTTCTGCATCGGTAGGATTGAGCAACAATGCTTTTTCGAAATTAAAAATAGCTGGCGCTACTTTGTTTAATTTGTAATAACAATTTCCTAAGTTAAAATACAATTCTGCCGATTCTTCTCCCGAGTTGACAACACTTTCGTAAATGGTTATTGCTTCTTGATAATTTCCTTTTTGATATAAATTATTCCCCTTATCGAAAGCAGATTGTGCCCAAAATGTTTGGGTGATTAGTAGTACTATATAGAGTATGTTTTTCATTTGGAACGCGGATTTTACGGATTCGATAAATCGAAAACACAGATTTTTTACAGATTTTTTAAAATTATCAATTGTAAATTATTCATTATCAATTATGAGATTTGTTTTTCTAAAATTGATATTATTTCAACTGCTTTGTCATAATCTTGTTGGATCGTGACACTTGTTGATGGTGCATATCGTGCTAATTCGCAATTTTCTGTCAAGGCTATAAAACTACTTACCGATTCTGGATTGGCATTTCTAGACAACAAGATTTCTGTAATTTTGTCTTTGCTCATTTCGGAAGTTTCGATGTGCAATTTTGCTTTCAAGAAGTTGTGCATTGCTTTTTCTAACGCAATGTAAAAGGCTTCTTTGTTTGCAATTTGATTTTTGGCTTCCGATAAGTATTTCTTGGCTAATTTGTTCGATAATTTAATTCTGTTTCCAACAACATCGCCATCAATAGCTTCTTTTTTCTTACGAATTGCCATTATAATTGGAATTAATAAGAAGGGCAAAAATAACAATCCGTAGAATAATCCAGAACCTAAAAAGTCTGATTTTTTAATTTCTGACAAGGTCGTTTTTAATTTTATAAACCCAAACGTTGCATTTGAAGCCACTTTAGTTTTATTCGAATTAGTGCTAGCAACATCGTTATTTGCTGCTGTTGGTCCGTCAAGAACTTCAATATTTATTTCCTGAGACGTTATGGTTTTGTAGGTTTTACTGCCTAAATCGAAATACGAAAAAGTAAGCGGTTGTATGGGATAATTCCCTTTAAATTGAGGAATAATTGTGTAGATGTCAGCTATGCTCCCCGTCATTCCAGAAAGCGGCGTTGTTACGTTTTCTTTGTGTACCGGATCGTACATTTCGAGCGAACTTGGCAAAATAGGTTTGGGCAATGTAAATAATTTTAAATTTCCTTTACCCGAAACAACAATATTCAAGTCTAATGATTCACCATTTTTCAACTTGGTTTTGGACGGTGTGACTTTAAAATCAAAATTCCCAACAGCTCCCGTAAAATCTTCTGGTTTTCCAGCTTCTGGCAATGGTTTTACGGTAATCACTTTGGCACCAGCCGACACTTTTTTGTTGCCAACTTTCATTATTGGTCGTCCAAAAAAATCCGTCTGACCTGAAGGAATTTCGACCTCAACATCTAATGTTAAGGGTTCTATTTCTAACTTTCCTGATTTTTGAGGATAGAGTACGGTTTTTCTAAGAACAGCGTATCTATAATCTTCACCTTGGTATTTTCCTTGTTGTATTTGAAGTTGTTTGATGTCGATGTTTTGACTCCAAAAATTCTTGTATTTTGGATTTTCTAATTCTTTCCATCCGCCAACAGCCGATCTATTGCTCACATAAATTTTGTAAACAACGGTAATCGGTTCGTTTAAATATGGATTTGGGTTTGAAATTTCGGCAACAAGATGCACTCCATCTTTTCCTGCATAAACTGGCGCTTGTTGCTGCTGTTGTTGCTGATAATAAGGATTGTATGGATCCCTTTCTTCGGCAACAGCATTGCCAACAATGATTTTTATTGGATTTGTTTTATACACTTGTCCATTAATTTCGATGGAAGCTTGTTTGATGAGAAAGGTTCCTTTTTTTGTAGGTGCTAAATAATAAGAGTAGGTTTTTTCGAATGATTTTCGGCCATTAACCCAAAGATAACTTGTTGATTGGTTTGGTCCTCCAATAATCTTAAATCCTTCAAATGAGGGTGGACTAAAATTGTCTCCATCATCGTTCATCACAAAATCGATGCGTAGTCGTTCGTTGATACCCAATGAATTTTTACTGGCTTGTGCTACAAATTGCACTTGCGCAAAAATCCCTTGAACGGTTAATAGAGCTATAATTATATACTTTTTCATTTCTTGTTTAATCGTTTAACAGATTTTGGGTCAAAACTACCAATCTTTATCGTTATCAACTGGTTTTCCTTTAACTTTTTTCCCGTTTACTTTATCTTGAACTTTCTTTTCTTCATTATTTACGGCATCTAGCAAAGTTTTCATTCTTTCCTGATTGGCTCCTCCTTGTTGGGGTTGGGGTTTTTGATTTTGTTTGTCGTCTTTCGGTTTTCCTTTGTCGTCCTTCTTGTCATCGCCATCTTTAGGCTTGTCCTTTTTGTCGTCTTTAGGTTCGTCCTTTTTATCTTTATCCTTGTCTTTCTTATCGTCTTTTTTATCGTCCTTTTTTTCCGGATTGTCTTTTTGCATTTTTTTTGCTAAAGCATAATTATACCGTGTTTGCTCGTCTTTTGGATTATTTCGTAGCGCATTTTTGTATGCTTCAACTGCTTTTGCATACTCTTTTTCTTTCATTAATGTATTTCCTAAATTATGAAAGGCACTAAATTTTTGTTGCTTTCCTTTTGCATTTTCTATTGCTTTTGAATAGGCATATTTTGCCTCGCTTGGCTGATTCTGTTTGTAAATAGCATTGCCTAAATTATAAGCAGCAGCAGCTCGTTTGGCATTGTTTGCTTTTGAAATTCTATAATTAGATTCTGCTAAAGCATATTCTTTTTTGGCATAACTTTCATTTGCTTGTGGCAAATCAAAATCTTTTTTCTGTGAATATATAGATACAGAAAAAAATGTCATCAATATTAAAATGGTATTTTTCATATTAATTATTCTTTTTCTCATTAAATAAATTCAATTTTTGTACCCATTTTGTTTTTCTTTCTAATAAAAAAACATCCAACAACAATAAGAAAAATCCTATTCCTAAAAACCACTGAAATTGTGATTGAAAATTTTTCATTTCTGTGGCTTCAAACTCTGTTTTTTGAATGTTATTGAGTGATTTTTTGATGAAATCGACTGTTTGCTTCGTGTTGTTTCCATTGATATAACCTCCTTTTGCGGCTTTGGCTATTGCTTCTAATGCTTCTGGGCGCAATTTTGTTACTACAACTTCACCTGTGTTTTTATCGCGATGAAAGCTTTCGATTACGCCGTTTTTCTTATTTGGAATTGGTCCTCCAGCAGTTGTTCCTACTCCAATAGTAATGATTTTCATTCCGATTTTCTTAGCTTCTTCAGCAGCATTTTCTGCACCATCGGAATGGTCTTCACCATCGGTAATCATAATCATCAATTTGCTGGTGTTTGGACTTCCTTCAAAGTATTTTTCGGACAATTTGATGGCTTCGTCTAAATTACTTCCTTGCGATGAGACCATTCCAGTATTCATACTTTGTAGGAACATTTTGGCTACATTATAATCGGTTGTAATGGGCAAAACTGGAAAAGCACTTCCAGCATAAGCAATAATCCCTATCCTGTCGCTTCCTAAATTATTAATAATTTGAGAAACTACTTGCTTACTTTTTTCTAATCGGTTTGGTGCAATATCTTCGCAAAGCATACTTTTTGAAACATCGATTGCAAAAACAATGTCAATTCCTTCTCGTTTTACTTTTTCGACTTTGGTTCCTATTTTGGGATTAACCAATCCTAAAATAAGCATGGCTATTCCTAATAAAAGAATACCAAATTTCAACGCTGGTTTAAAATTTGATTTTTCTGGGCTTAATTTTTTTACTAATTCTACATCGCCAAATTCTCGTTGTTTTTTTCTTTTCCAGAATTCAACATACAAGAAAAGTACCGCCAAAATTGGCAGTAGAAATAATAAGTATAAATATTTTGATTCGTCTAATTCGTACATTTTCTTTTATTTTAAACACTAAGTTCTCTAAGGTTTTCACTAAGTTCACAAAGTCCTGACTTCTTTTTTAATGTTCACAAAGCTTTGTGTTCTTTGTGCATCATTTGTGGTTATATTTTTTAAATTTTTATAGTGTTCCGTTTATCACTCTTCTTACTCCATTTTTTAATAAACTAACATTAAAATTTATCAATAACCCTAATTTACAGTTTGACAATCTTAAATAAGTTAGTAATTGTGCCAGATGAACATCGGTTAATGCTTCAACTGATTTAATTTCTACAATAAACTTATCTTCAATAATTATATCTATTCTATAACCCGCATCTAATTTTATTTCATCATAAATTAATGGCAAAGCTTTTTGTTTTTCTATTTTTAAATTATGCTTTTTAAGTTCATAAAACAAACATTCTTCATAAGCGCTTTCTAGTAAACCTGGCCCTAACGCTTGGTGAACTTTTAAAGCACTTTCAAAAACAATTCTTGAAATATCATTTTCTGTCATATCTTTCTTTGTGTCCTTCGTGAAAACCTTTGTGAACTTTGTGTTTAAATCTTTTATATAAAACTTCTAAAAATAGTATTTCGTAATATAATTTCTATCAATAACAACAAACCCGCAAGCCAAACTAATGGTCGGTATTTTTCATCGTAGTTCACAAATTTTAATTCTTCGACTTCGGTTTTTTCTAGCTTGTTTATTTCGTTATAAATACTTTCTAAGCTTGAATTACTTTGGGCTCTAAAGTATTTTCCGCCTGTTTTTTTGGCAATTTCTTTCATTAATTGCTCATCTATTTGAACAGGCATCATTTTAAATAAAAATCCTCCATTGGGTGCATAAGCATACGGAAACAAGGCGTTTCCGTTAGTTCCGATACCAATTGTATAGACTTTTATTCCAAATTCAGCAGCAATTTCTGATGCCATTACAGGTTCGATAAATCCTGCATTGTTTACACCATCGGTCATTAAAATAATAACTTTGCTTTTTGCCTTACTGTCTTTCAATCTATTTACTGCGGTTGCTAGTCCCATTCCTATTCCTGTTCCGTCTTGCAAAACATTGTCGTATTGAATACTATTGATGGCTTCAAGAACGACTTCTTTATCGCTAGTTACAGGTGTTTTCGTATAGGCTTCGGCGGCATAGACCACGATTCCTATTCTGTCATTTACACGGGCGGTAACAAAATCTGAGGCCACACTTTTGAGGGCTTCCATTCTGTTGGGTTTCAAGTCTTTGGCAAGCATACTTCCAGAAACATCCGATGCAATAACGATATCGATACCATTAGTTGTGTTTCTTTTATTGCTCACATCGACTGTTCTTGGTCTTGCCATAGCCACAATTAAGGCGCTTAAAGCCAATAATCGCATGACAAATAATACTGGTTTTAGTTTTGGCAAAATAGATTGTGATGCTTTAAAGCCTTGTAACGAACTTATTTTTAATGTTGGTTTTTCTTCTTTTCGTTTAAAGAAATACCAACCCATAGCAAATGGAAGTACTAAAAACAACCAAAAAAATTCTGGATTTAAAAAAGTGATATTGGTCATACTAATTTGTAATTTGTAATTCGACAGAATTTAACATTCGTTCGGAAATTTTTTCTGCTTTTTCGTCACCTTCTTTGTGTGCAAACATAATTTGTTGTAATCCTCCAGATTGGCTAAACAGGATAATTTCATAAAACATTTTTCGTCCACTATTTGTAAATGTTCCGTAGGCTTTAGTTCCTTTTATTCCTTTTTCGGTGCTAAAATCTTCTTGTTTTGTGGTGATATTTTGACACCCTTGCGCAGCTAATGTTTGTATAGTTCCTTCGAGAGCTTTGGTTAAATCGGCTTCGGTTTTTTGTTTAAATTGAATGGTTGATACTACAATATAAAATTCTTCTATGATGCTTCCGTAACCAAACATTTGCATGTCTTTGATGAGTGCCATGGCGTCACTTGGAATCGCTTTTTTAGTATCTAAACGAGTTAATACTTTTGGAGTTTCTATCATTACCGATGGATTTCCGTAATCACTTTTTATCCAATC
>CAXYWC010000083.1:0-9207 GCA_964292845.1 uncultured Flavobacterium sp.
TCTAGGTGGCGGTATCAAAAATATTTTCCATACCATAACCAATGGTGGACGTGACGGAAAAGGTATGATTTCTTGGAAAGCAACCCTAAAACCAAAACAAATACAAGCAGTAGCTAGTTATATTATTTCCTTAAAAGGAACTAATCCTGTGGCTCCAAAAGCACCAGAAGGCGATGTTTGGGTAGATGGAAATGCTCCAAAAACAGATGTTACAGCTGTTGCCATCCCAAAAACGGATACCACACAAGTACAAAAATAATTTTCACCTTCAAAGTTCACAAGAGAAGCACAAAATTTGTAATTTCGTGTAATCTTCGTGAACTTTGAGGTTAAAAACCAACAATACCATGTCAAAACTACCAGACGAAGCATTTAGAGATACCATTGCAACCATAGATAAAGAAGGAAAAAGGAAATTTATTTTCCCAAAAAAACCTTCTGGAAAATTTTATGATTATAGGAAATGGGTTAGTTATTTCTTACTCATTATATTGGTCGCTAATCCATTTATAAAAATAAATGGAAACCAGTTTATGATGTTTAATGTATTGGAGCGAAGATTCAATATTTTTGGATTTCCCTTTTGGCCACAAGATTTTTATTTGTTTGTACTGTTTATGATTGTTGGCGTCGTCTTCGTCATACTGTTTACTGTTATTTTCGGGCGCATTTTTTGTGGCTGGATTTGTCCGCAGACTATTTTTTTAGAAATGGTTTTTAGACGAATAGAATATTGGATTGAAGGAGATCGTGGAGCACAAATTAGACTCTCAAAACAGGAATGGGATGCCGAAAAAATCAGAAAAAGAGTCCTTAAATGGAGTGTCTTTTTAATCATCTCTTTTTTTATCGCCAATATTTTTCTAGCGTACCTTATCAGTAGCGACGAATTACTTAAAATGATTGAAGAAGGGCCTGCAAATCATATAAGTACTTTAATTTCATTACTCATTTTTACGGGTGTTTTTTATTTTGTTTTTGCTTGGTTTAGAGAACAAGTTTGTATTATTGCCTGTCCTTACGGAAGGTTACAAGGCGTTTTATTAGATAATAAATCGATAAATGTAGCCTACGATTTTGTTCGTGGCGAAAAAGAAACTGGTCGTGCCAAATTTAACAAACAAGAAGATCGAACAACCACTGGAAAAGGAGATTGTATTGATTGCAAACAATGTATCAATGTTTGCCCTACCGGCATCGACATTAGAAACGGAACACAACTAGAATGTGTCAATTGTACCGCTTGTATTGATGAATGTGATACTATCATGGAAGGTGTTGGTTTGCCAAAAGGGCTGATTCGATACGCTTCTGAAGATGAGATTGAGAAAAATCTTAAGTTCAAGTTTACAACTAGAATGAAAGGCTACTCTGCCGTTTTAGGTATTCTAATCGGAATTTTGATTGGGTTACTTTTTCTACGAACCGAAGTAGAAGCTGTTATTTTAAGATTGCCTGGACAGCTTTTTCAACACAAAGGAGAAAACATTAGTAATGTATATACATTCAAAATAATTAACAAAACAAATGATGATTTTAATGACATTCACCTTAAATTAGTTGGTATAAAAGGTACTCTGAAACTAGTTGGTGAACAAAACTTTAAAGTTAAAAAACAAGGCATGAATGAAGGAACTATTTTTATTGAAATCAATCAGTATTTGCTTGAAAGTGATAAGACTAAACTAAAAATAGAGGTTTATGATGGTACTAAAAAAATTGAAACCACAACAACTAGCTTTTTAAGCCCGAGAAGTTTTGACTAGTTTTTAAAATAATCAAACAAACAAATATGAAAATTAATTGGGGAACTTCTATAGTTATTGCTTTTGGGCTTTTTATTACTTTTATTTTATTCTTTGTATTTAAAGTACAATCGAATTCTAAATACGATAATGAACTAGTTGTAGAAGAATATTACAAACATGATGCGAAATTTGGTGATGAAATGAAAAGGGTTCAAAACGCTCAAGATTTGTCTCAAAAACCAAAAATCTCAAATGCTGCAGGAGAAATAACCATTGTTTTTCCTGACGCCTTTATTCCTAAAAACATTTCTGGAAAGGTATCTTTATACAGACCATCTAACAAAAAAATGGATTTTGAAATCCCGCTTTCATTAACCAATTCAACTTTAATTATTCCTAAAAATAGTTTAGCTGGTGGTCGATGGAATGTGAACATGGAATGGCAGTATGATGGAAAACTATATTTGAGTAAAGAAATTATCTATATACAATAAGATGCTTTAAAATAGACGAAAAGGTATGATTTTTATATCATACCTTTTCTCTAATCTGAAATTTGTGCCCTAAATGCTTTATACCGCCTTCATATTTGGAATTATTTCTAGTTTGCATTGCATTGGCATGTGCGGACCCATTGCGGCAATGTTACCTGTTGACCGAAATAATCCAGCAAAAAAAGTAACACAAATTATCACGTACCATATTGGTAGATTGCTTGCTTATGCAACCATTGGCTTGTTTTTTGGTTTAGTAGGCAAAGGTTTTTTTCTCGCTGGAATTCAACAACGACTCTCTATTTTTATTGGAATACTAATGATTATTGTAATTGTTGTTCCAGAAAATTCACTTTCAAACTATAATTTTTCAAAACCTGTTTTCAGATTGATTTCCAAAATAAAAGCAACTTTAGGGAGTCAGTTTAAGAACAAATCGTATAAATCACTATTCACAATTGGGTTGCTAAACGGTTTTTTGCCTTGCGGAATGGTATATGTCGCATTGTTTGGAGCAATAGCCATGCAAAGCGCTGGATTTGGGGTACTGTACATGATTTTATTTGGATTAGGAACAGTGCCTATGATGAGTAGTGTTGTCTATCTAAATTCTATTTTGACACTCTCTGTTAGAAATAAAATTCAAAAAACAATACCCTATGTTGGTATATGTATCGGAATTTTATTTATTTTGCGCGGATTAGGACTCGGAATTCCTTATGTTTCACCAAATAACATGAGTCTCTTTGTGCAAGCGACACCTAATTGTCATTAAAAATCTAAACTTTTAATACTTAACTTAATAATACGCATGGAAAAACACAATTTATTAAACGAATTTTCTGAATATCAGGACAAGATTTCTGTTTTAAAAACTGAAAATAACCATTTCAGAAAACTAATATCGGATTATGATGAAATAGAGCATCAGATTCACCGAATTAACAATGGGGACGAAATCATGATTGACGAAGCGTTTAAAGAGCTTAAAGTAAAAATGCTTCATCTTAAAGATGAAATTTTTACCATCATTAAAGAAAACTAATTCTTGAAAAAGCTGTCCTTTTTTGGACAGCTTTTTTTATATGGTCATCGAAAACAATTCAATTTCAGGAGCATTCCGCTTCATACGCAAATCAAAAGCCATACAAATATTCCGTACAAAAGGCTTTCCTGCTTCGGTAACTTTAATAGTGTCCGCATTAATCGTTAGGAAGTCATCTTTTTCCATTTCTTCAAGCTGTGCTAGAACTTCTGGTATTTCTTGAAAATAAGCATCTTTATTTGCCCAAGAAGTTTCAAATTGACACATCAAATTTAGAATATGCTTTCTGATTATCAAGTCTTCTTTACTTAACAAATGTCCTCTAAAAATAGGCAATTCATCAGCCTCTAATCTTTGATAATAATCCTCTAATTTTTTTTCATTTTGAGCAAAACTGTACCAACTATCACTAATAGAGGAAACGCCTAAACCAATCATTAACTGAGTTTTTGATGCGCTATAGCCCATAAAATTGCGATGCAAATTTCCGCTATCAAAAGCGACCGATAAGCTATCTGTTTTAAGAGCGAAATGATCCATACCTATTTCGTGATAACCGTTTTTAAATAATAATTGTTTCCCTACTTCGTATAATTTCCTTTTTTCATCATCCTTAGGAACGTCTTCGTCTCTAAAACCTCGTTGTCCATTCCCTTTTATCCATGGCACATGTGCATAGCTATAAAATGCTAATCGATCAGGTTGTAATGATTTTGTTTTTTCGATAGTATCAATTACATCCTCTAATTCTTGAAAAGGCAATCCAAAGATAAGATCATGTCCAATAGAGGTATAGCCAATTTCTCGTGCTAAAAATGTAACTTTTGCTACATTTTGAAAAGGTTGTACTCGATGAATGGCTTTTTGCACTTTTTCGGAATAATCTTGAACCCCAAAACTAACCCTTCTAAACCCTAAATCATATAGAGTTTGCAGATGTTCTCTTGTTGTATTATTGGGATGTCCTTCAAAACTAAATTCATACTCATTTGCTTTGCTCGCATGACAAAAAATCCCATTAATTAAATTTTCTAGACTTTTAGTAGAAAAAAAAGTAGGAGTACCTCCACCTAAATGAATTTCCTTTATAATTGGTTTTTTTTCTAATATACTACAATACAAAGACCATTCTTTCAAAACAGCCTCAATATAGGGATTTTCAACGGTGTGATTTTTTGTAATTCGTTTATTACAACCACAAAAAGTGCACAAGCTTTCACAAAAAGGCAAATGAATGTATAAGCTAATCCCTTCCGAAAGGTTGCTTTCATCGAATGATTTCTTCAACGTATCAATCCAAATTTGATACGAAAAATTGGATTCATCCCAATACGGAACCGTAGGATAGCTAGTGTATCTTGGCCCTGGAACATTGTATTTTTGTATTAAAGAAACTGACATGAGTATAAATTATTTAAAATCAAAAGTAGAATATCGGCATTTTAAAAAATATGATAATTATCATATTCTTCGGCTTTTAAAACACAAGCAAATGACAAACAGCACTTTATACCCATAAAAAAAGAAGACTATCAATTACGATAGTCTTCTTTATGAAAATTTATTAATTCTTAATAATCAATTACGCTTTTCCAGCCGCAATCAAGTTTAAAGCCGAACCTGCTACAAACCAGCCAATTTGACTATCGTTGTACGTATGATTTGCTAGAATAACATCTTTAGTTCCATCAGCATGAACAAATTCTAACGTTAATGGTTTACCTGGGGCAAATTCGGTTAAATCTAAGAAATTGATGGTATCGTTTTCTTGAATTTTATCGTAATCAGCTTCGTTAGCAAATGTTAACCCTAACATTCCTTGTTTTTTCAAGTTGGTTTCGTGAATACGAGCAAACGATTTTACTAAAACCGCAGTTACACCCAAGAAACGTGGCTCCATTGCGGCGTGCTCACGAGAAGAACCTTCTCCATAATTATGGTCACCCACAACGATAGAAGGAATTCCAGCAGCCTTGTACGCTCTTGCTACCGCAGGAACTTCAGCATATTCGCCCGTTAATTGATTTTTAACCGAATTGGCTTTACCATTGAAAGCATTTTCGGCACCAATTAACATATTGTTAGAAATATTATCTAAATGACCACGGAAACGCAACCAAGGTCCAGCCATAGAAATATGGTCAGTCGTACATTTTCCGAAGGCTTTAATTAATAATTTAGCATTTGTAATATTTTTACCGTCCCAAGGCGAGAAGGGTGCTAATAATTGTAATCTATCTGAAGTTGGAGAAACCAATACTTCTACTGAAGAACCATCAGCAGCTGGCGCTTGAAAACCTGCATCTTCTACTGCGAAACCTTTGGTTGGTAATTCATCCCCTTTTGGTGCTTCTAATTTTACTGCTTCCCCTTTATCATTCAATAAAGTATCTGTTAACGGATTAAAATCTAAACGACCTGAAATCGCCAAAGCGGCAACCATTTCTGGAGAGGTTACGAAAGCGTGTGTGTTTGGATTTCCGTCGGCTCTTTTCGAGAAGTTACGGTTGAACGAATGTACAATGGTGTTTTTCTCTCCTTTGTCTGCTCCTGCTCTATCCCATTGTCCGATACAAGGACCGCAAGCATTGGTAAATACTTTGGTTCCCATTTTTTCGAAAGTAGCAATAATTCCGTCTCTTTCGATGGTATACCGAATTTGTTCTGAACCTGGATTGATACCAAATTCAGCTTTTGGTGTAATTCCGTGTGCAACAGCTTGTTCTACAATAGACGCTGCTCTCGACATGTCTTCGTAAGAAGAGTTGGTACAAGAACCGATTAGTCCCCACTCCACTTTTAATGGCCATTCGTTAGCTGCTGCTTCTGATTTCATTTTAGAAACAGGCGTTCCTCTGTCTGGTGTGAACGGTCCGTTAATATGTGGTTCTAATTCCGATAAGTTAATTTCAATTAATTGATCAAAATACTGTTCTGGATTAGCGTACACTTCCTTGTCAGCTGTTAAATAATCAGCCACTTTATCGGCAGCATTTACTACGTCTTGACGACCTGTAGCTGCTAAATATCTTCTCATCGAATCGTCGTACCCGAAAGTTGAAGTTGTTGCTCCAATTTCAGCTCCCATATTACAAATCGTACCTTTACCTGTACACGACATTGAAGTAGCTCCTTCGCCAAAATATTCAACGATAGCACCTGTTCCTCCTTTTACCGTAAGAATATCAGCTACTTTCAGGATAACGTCTTTGGCAGAAGTCCATCCGTTTAATTTTCCTGTTAATTTTACTCCGATTAATTTTGGAAATTTCAATTCCCAAGACATTCCCGACATCACGTCAACGGCATCTGCTCCTCCTACTCCAATAGCTAACATTCCTAATCCTCCTGCGTTTACCGTATGCGAATCGGTACCAATCATCATTCCGCCTGGGAAAGCGTAGTTCTCTAAAACAATTTGGTGAATAATTCCTGAACCTGGTTTCCAAAAACCAATTCCGTATTTATTAGAAACAGAAGAAAGAAAATCGAAAACTTCTTTAGATTGTTTGTTAGCGAAAGCTAAATCGGTAGCCGCTCCTTCTTTGGCCTGAATTAAGTGATCACAGTGTACTGTTGTAGGAACCGCCACTGTTTTTTTACCTGCATGCATAAATTGCAATAAGGCCATTTGTGCAGTTGCATCTTGACACGCTACTCTATCGGGAGCAAAGTCCACATAATCAGCGCCTCTTTTAAAAGTGGCTGTAGGTGTTTTTTCCCATAAATGAGAATATAATATTTTTTCCGTTAATGTAAGTGGACGACCAACAAGCTCACGTGCTTTATCTACACGTGCTGCCATGTTTTCATACACTTTTTCAATCATTTTAATATCAAAAGCCATACTATTTATTTTTTATTCGGTTAATCAATTTTTTTTTTAATAATTTGTGATGCGAATTTACGAAAACGATATATTATTAAAAAATATTTAAAGAAATATATTATCTGTTTGCAATAATTTGCGAAAAGCTAGTTTTTGAGCTGCTATTATTACTAAAAATGAATTTTGAAGGTCAAATATTAAACATTCTCACTATTTATCTCTCAAATTCATCATTGGTTTTTCGAAATAACGGAATAAAATCCAGCTCAATATAACCGTTATTGCTACATATACAAGGGTAAAAACATGCAACTGAATGATTGAAAGTGTTGTTGTATCAATAGCATATTTCATGAGTTGTAAAACAATACTATAATGCAACAAATAAACCGAATAGGACACTATACTCACAAACGTAATTGGTTTTAAAATCCAGTTGGGTGCGGTTTTCCATTGAGAAAAAAACGGCAAAAATAGTGCAAAAATGAGCGAATTTAAAGGCAAATAACACACATTCCAAAAAAACGGGTTATCTGCTATTGTCATTTTAAAAAAAGGAATTCCTAGTAGCATGAATAGCATTAAAAAAGCGGCTAAAAACGCCAAATTTATTTTTTGTTTTTGCCAAAAAACGGTATAATTCAAACTCAACCAAGCCATTGCAATACCGATTAAAATGGAATCTATTCTGTAAATAACAACGGATTTTAGAGACACATTCCATTGTGTTAAAGTAGTATTATGGGTCGTGCTGTTATATGCTATTTTTGTGATTAAAAACAATAGCATTAAAAATAAAATGACACTTATAAATCGTTTTTGCTTGCTAAAAAAAGAAAAAACTAAAAGCGACAATGGCACAACTAAGTAAGTATATTCTTCAACAGACAAACTCCATGATTCTGGAAAAAAAGGCGTCATTGTGGCAGCAAAATTTTGGAAAAAAAAGAAATACCAACCTATATTTGAAACCGTAATAGCTAAAACGATAGCAATTATAGCATTCAATAACAGAATTAGAAAATAATTGGGTAAAGTCCGAAACCATCGTCTTTTCAAGAAATAAAAAACGGTGTGGTACGTAAAATCGTTTTTGTAATATAATGTATATAAAATTTTACCTATTAAAAAACCACTTAAGACAAAGAAAATTTCAACGCCCCAAAATCCAAACAGTGTAAATAGTTGCGTAAGGATTCCGTCGTTAGGCGGGTATATCCACAGAATATGCGAACACAAAACCATCAAAATAGCTACGGCACGCATAACGTCTAAGCCGAAAATCCGATTGGGTTTTATTTGAGTATCTATCATTCTAATAGGAGTATCGAGAGGACAAAAACCAAAGATAGGGATTTTTATCTACCAGAAAAATTAGCAATGGTTTCCAATCAAATAATTTAAAGATTAGACTGTAGCTGAAAAGTATTTCTTTCTTAACCAAAAAGCCACATTTACTAAAATAATCAAAGCGGGGACTTCTACCAAAGGTCCAATAACACCTGCAAAAGCTTGTCCGCTATTGATGCCAAAAACACCGATGGAAACAGCGATTGCTAACTCAAAATTGTTTCCAGAAGCTGTAAATGATAAGGCTACTGCATCTCTATAATTGGCTCCGATTTTCTTAGCCACAAAAAACATTAAGAAAAACATAATCGCAAAGTAAATGACTAATGGAATAGCAATTCGGACAACATCTAGAGGCAAATCGACAATCATTTCGCCTTTTAGACTGAACATAACTACGATTGTGAAAAGCAACGCAATCAATGTAATTGGCGAAACAAACGGAATGAATTTTTGGTTGAAAAAGGCTTCTCCTACATATTTTTTAATTGCAAAACGACTTATTACCGCTAAAACAAACGGAATTCCGAGATAAATTCCAACCGTTTGCGCAATTTCGACAATCGTGATATTCAGTTCTAAACCCTTGATTCCAAATAAAGGCAACATGATTTCCAAATAAAAATAGGCATACAAACTGAAGAAAAACACTTGCAACAAACTATTAATTCCGATTAAACCAGCGGTTAATTCACGATTTCCTTCGGCGAGTTCGTTCCAAACGATAACCATGGCAATACA
>CAXYWC010000084.1:0-8932 GCA_964292845.1 uncultured Flavobacterium sp.
AAATCTGGCGAAACATGTCTGGCAATTGGAACCAATTTAATAACTCTAGATTTGGGATTAAAAAACTCTTTATTTAATAAAACATGTAGTATTGAAAACGATTTATGGTTATGTAGTAACAATGGAATTTATAAAGTTGACGAACAACAAAAAAGCATTAAAAATGGATTTCTAAAAAACAATAGAATTTCTGATATTGTTCAAGACAAAGAAGGCAATTATTGGATTTCTTCGTTAGATAACGGATTGTATTTAATGCCGAGTCAGAAAATTAAGTCTTTGAATTTTCAGAATTTATCAAGTACAGAAAAAATAAGCTACAATCGAATAAAAAAAGGAAGTAACAAACATTTGTATGTTGGCGCTAGTAACGGGCAAGTAATTGAATTTGATGAAAAAGGCAAACAAGTTTTAGTATATAAAGCTTTTTCTAATCAAGAAATCGAGTTTATTACATTATATAAAAACCTGATTATTACTTCCGCATGTATGTTTGAGCAAGGCAATTCTATCCCTATTTCAAACAAAGCTATATATTTTGGAAAAGATGTTGTGATAGACAATAAAGGTAATTTTGTTGTTGCAAACACATTTTTTGGTGGATTAATGCCTTTTGAATTAAAAAACAACCCTATTTTTTCTTCCAATTTTTCTAAATATCCATTAAAAAGTTATGGTGATTTGATGAATACTCTTGATTTCAGAGAACAGCGAGCTAGAACGGTATTTTTTGACAAAAACGACAATAGTTATTATATTGCTTTTTCAGACGGGTTATATTTATATGATTCTAATGGTACTGAAAAGCAAATAAAATCACCTAGCAATAAGCCAATCATAGCGTCAGAAATACTACAAGATGCTAATGGAACCATTTGGATTGCTACCACACAAGATGGGATAATTCAACTCAAGAATAAAAAAGTTAGTAAACACATAACAACTCAAAATTTACTCTCAAGTAACAATTGCAAACGAATTGAAATTGATGCTGATTATTTATGGATATTGACCGAAAATGGCATTGAAAGTTATCATTTTAAAACAGGAAAAATAAAAAACATTGGCACAAATTTGTGCATGAAAGGAATTGCAGTAAACGACTTTTTTGTAGATAATAATACTGTAGGAATTGCAACCAATGAAGGCGTTTTTTATTTTGATAAAAGGGTAATTAATCAAAAAAGTATTCCATTTTTTTCTATCAATTCAATTTGGGTAAATAAGGAAAAACATCCTATAAATGATTTAGATTTAGCTTATAATCAAAACAATATTCAAATTGATTTTAGCACCATTCACTACAAAAGTTTGGGCGATTATCAGTATGAATACCGATTGCTAGACCAAGATGCAACATGGCAAACGCTAGGTTCAAATGCAACTAATATTAAATATTTTGCCTTAAATTCAGGGAATTATACATTTCAAATACGAGTTAAAGTAGGTGAAAATTATTCGCCAATGCAAACCATTCATTTTGTCATTCAAAAACCTTTTTGGTTGCGCTATTGGTTTATTTTACTGGAGATTATTGCATTAGGATTGTTGATTTATTATGTATATAAATTGGCTGTAATTCGTACAAAAAAGAAAGACGAAGTAAAAATACAACTCGCTTTGTCGCAACTTACTGCTTTGCGTTCGCAAATGAATCCGCATTTTATGTTTAATGTTTTAAATTCGGTACAAGGACTCATTTATTCCAACCAAAAAAGTAAAGCGAGTGAGTTTTTGGGAAAATTCTCTGATTTAATGCGCAAAATTTTAGACGTATCCGACAAAAAAGAAATTAGTGTAGAAAAAGAATTTGAAATGCTCGATTTGTATATTTCGCTTGAAAAATCTCGATTTGATGGCGATTTTGAATACACCATTCAACTGCCAACTAATATCGATTTAAAACAATACAAAATTCCGTCGATGATTATTCAGCCTTATGTAGAAAATGCAATAAAACATGGATTGTTGCATAAAGCTGGTGCTAAAAAATTACAAATTTTGGGTGAGATTATCGATAATTTGTGGTGTTTTAGTATTGAGGACAATGGTGTAGGTAGAGAAAAATCGGCTCATATAAACAAAACACTCAAAAGTCATCAATCGTTTGCAACAGAAGCAATTGAAAACAGAATAGAATTGATAAACAAAATTTCTTCTTCAAAAATTTCATTATCAATTGAAGATAAAATGAGTAATTCCAATGAACCACTAGGAACAAAAATAACAGTGTGCATTCCTGTAAAAAAAATATATTAAATGAAAGCAATAATAGTAGATGATGAATTAAATGCAAGATTGGCATTACGAGGTATTCTAGAAGAAAACTTTCCCGAAATAGAAATTGTTGCCGAAAATCATGATGTGCCAAGTGCTGTAAAATCGATACATGCACACAAACCTGAATTGGTATTTCTAGACATTGCAATGCCTGGTTATTCTGGATTAGAATTGTTGAAGTTTTTTGATGAAAGTCAAATTAATTTCAAAATAATATTTGTTACCGCGTATGCCGAATATGCTATAAATGCCTTTGAATTATCGGCTGTAGATTATATTTTGAAACCCGTTAGAATAGAAGCTTTGCAACGTGCTCTATCGAAACTAAATGATACTAAATCTGGCGAATCTTTGAAAGTGCTTCAAAATAATTTGGAAATGCCACAAAACAAAAAAATTGCCTTAAATACTGGCGATGGCATAACTTTTATAGAATTGCAAGATATTTTATATTTAAAAGCCGATGGTTCTTATACACATTTTTATATTTCTAATAAAAACAAAATTACTGTAAGCAAAAAAATTTCGGAATTTGAACGACTAGAACAAGTTGGTAATTTTATGCGAATTCATAGAAGTCATCTTATTAATTTAGAGCGTATTCAGAAAATAGTAAAACAAGATGGCGGAACGGTAATTATGGATAATGGCGATGAATTGTCTATTTCTTCAGATAGAAAAACAACTTTATTAGAAAAATTTGAATCGTTTAGGTTTTAAAAAAAAACGCTCCAGAAATTAATCCGAAGCGATTTTGAAAAAAAACTACTACTATTTTTCTATTCTATTATTAATTTTTGTGTTGCTACTGCATTATTTTCATCTTCAATTCTAACTAAATACATTCCTTTTGATAAGTTAGAAACATCAATATTTTTAGAATTTGAAATCATTACTGTTTGACCTTGAATAGAGTAAACTTCAACTGATTTTACTTCATTTTCCATTTCAATTGTGAAATTTGTTGAAGCTGGATTTGGGTAAATAGTTGCTTTTAGGTTTTGGAGGCTAAAATTCTGATTAGAAAGTACATTAAAATTATACAAATTTGCTATTTCAATATCAGATAAAATATAATTGTATATTTTTAAATCATCAACGGCTCCATTAAATCTACCAGGATAGCCATTAATGCGATCTAGTCCCAAACTAAAAATATCCGAATTATTTACCGTTTCCCAGCTTACAGGAATGGTTGATATTAACACTCCATTTCTATACAGTTTTGAATTAACACCATCATAAGTACATACAAAATGATACCAAGTTCCTGTTGCATTTCCTGTTGGACCAGTTAAAGGCATACTGGTTGTTGTACTTCCATAAACTCCATTTTCTAAAGGTTTAAAACGAAAGCCGTAACCATCACCAATTGCTCCATAATGAAAAGAATAATTATAATCTAAATTGTAAATATTATCATCTTTGTGCCACATGGAAATTGTTCGTGCATTTTTACCATATGGTAAATTTGGAATGGTTGCAGTTGTTCCTGTATTAGTAATATACATCGCTTTTAAGGGATTACTATTTCTATCAGCAACAAAGGAAGTTGTTGCAATGGCAGTAAAGGGGTTGGTTCCTAATATGTTATTATAGGTGTTATCAAAGCTATATTCTGCAATTGCCGCAGGAACTATATGAATAAAACTTTTAATAGCCGATTTTGAAGTTCCAAAGCTATTAGTTGCTTCAATCTGATAGTAATAGGTTAATCCAACTGTTAATCCTGTTAAAACTCCTGAAACAGCTGTTGCCGTATTTCCAGAAGCACTTCCTCCACTTACTTGAGAGGACAGGTTTCCTGACGATGTTCCGTATTTTATAACCGATGTTGTTGCAGCATTATTGGCGTTTAGCATATAATTTATGGTTCTCTCTGTTGCACTAGCAGGGTTTTCTGTTATTCCATAAATATGAGGTACAGCGACACATGTATTATTATAATATAAATTTAATATTTCAGAATCTGTTAAGGCTACATTGAAAATTTTTAAATCATCAAGAGAACCAATAAAAAAAGAAGACCAACCATTTGAGCCTAAATAAAACTGCCCATTAACTGTTGTGTTCCAAGTTCCAGGAGCAGAACTTATCAAAACTCCGTTTTTATAAATCTTTGAAGTTGTACCATTATAAGTACAAACATAATGGTACCAAGTTCCGTGATTGTTTGTAGTAGATACCGTATTATTTCCTCCTGAATTAGCATAAAAGCTTGCATTTGATGTTCTAATATCAAGACCGTTATAACCAGTAGTTCCATAATAAAAAGGAGTATATATTGATTGACCAGACACAGCAATTGATTTCATCCAAATTGAAATTGTTCTTGCTGTTGCACCAGTAGGCAAGTTAGATATTATAGCAATAGGTCCTGCATATAAAGGAATATCTATAGCACTATTTGCATTTCCGTTCCTATCGGTTACAAATGTTGTTCCTGTATTTGAAGCAAAAGGTGCTGTTCCAAATTTATTAGTATAAGTATTATCAAAATCATATTCGGAAATTGCTCCTGCAACAAAACTTTTAATAGCCGAAATGGTTGTTCCTGAAGTATTAGTAGCTTCAATTTGATAATAATAAGTAACTCCATTTGCAAGTCCTGTTATAGTCGTGGTTGCATTTGTAAGAGCAGAAGTAGATGCTCCTGTAAATGTATTTGTAAGAGATACCGCGGAAGTACCATAACGAATTAGCGATGTAGTTGGACTTCCATTTGCAGACAAAGTATAAAAATGCGTACTTCCCGCTACAGAAATAGCAGATATTCCTGGCTTATCATTATGTACTGCCAATACTTCTGCAGCTGTTAATTTTCTATTATAAACCAAAACTTTGTCCATTTTTCCTTTAAAACTTTCCACAGATGTAGTGGCTTTTCCTAAAACTAATTTTTCGGTAGCGCTATTGTATATCAAGGCTAAATTTGTAGGTCCTACAGACGTATTAGGAAGGATACTACCATTTACGTAAACATCTAAACTTGCTGATGCCGACCCATAAGTCATTGTAAATGTATTCCAACCACTTGTAAGTGTTACAGGACTATTTATTTTAGTAACACTTCCATAAATCGAACCATTGTAAACAGCAAATTGCAAATTAGTTCCTCCTGCATGTTTTAAAATCCTCATATAACTTTGTCCTAATTTCAAAAAGGTTATATATTCATTCATTGGCAAAGCCGCTAACCAAGTTGGGTCTATAAAAAGTCTAACCGAAACCGACATTTCTGCCGTGGGAGTTCCTACCATTAATTGCGGATTGGTAGCAAAAGAATATTCTATGGTTTGCCCTAAATCAAAATTTCCTGAATTAGAAGTCGCATCAAATTCATCTATTGATAAAGTTGCCGTATTTGAACTTGAAGTAGCATTATTACCTGATGTGTCATTAAAATTCCCAGTAAAGTCTTGGCGATAAACCAGGCCACTTGTAGGAACTTGTGCCACTGCCTTTGTTCCCACAAAAGCAATTGCAATAAAAAGTAAAAGTTTTTTCATTTGTTTAAAGTTTAATTATATCATGCAAAATTCTAGTATAAAAATTTCAAAAAATGGAGTTTTTCACGAAAGCCTAAAAACTTTTCACGAAAGTGTTGTTTTGGTGTGTAAACCTATTTTTTGAGAATTAAAAAAACCGCTACTTCCTAAAAAGTAACGGTTTTAAAACCCAAACCAAAAAATTATTTAACAAAAACTATTTTATAACTGTTTTGTATTTTAATGCATTTTTAGATGGGATATCAAGACCAAGCGCACTAGAACTTAAAATATAATACTTTCCAGTAAATTTGCTTCCGTTGTAAACACCATAGGCTGCGTCTTCGGTTAGTGTAGCGTGGTTTACGCTGTATTCATTGGTTCCCCATTTAGATTTGTATTGAAGAACTACTATTAAGTCTAGACTTCGTTTTGTTATAACATCGTCATAAGTTCCCGAAACTAATTTTTTCTCTTTATGAATTCCCCATTCGGTTTGAGTTTTTAGTCGAATATGTTTGCTTGATCCAAAATAGCAATATGCTATTTTACAATTACCATCTTTGTTAAAACGTGCATTGGCAGCTTCTAAACAAATTTTGTTTGAAACAGGAGTAAATTTTGAAGGTAAAGGCATTTCAAATGCAGCACTTATCGCAGCGTTTTTCTTAACTTGTTCTGCTTTGTCGTTTTCATAAACGGCATCCCAAGCTGCCATATAGGTCTTTAATTTTTCCTCTAAAATTCTGTAATTTGGACTTTTGTCGTAGTTTTTAACAAGATCACGAACAAATTTTTCATCTTGAGAATACACTTTAATCAAAACTAAACTTTCCATTTTGTTCTCGCCTTTAAAGCAGATTTTCATATAAGTTTGATCAGAAATTTTGATGATTCCGTTGTGATGTGAATTTCCATTTATAAAAATACTTTCGGTCGTATTAGAAAAGCTCTTTTTAGTGTAATTAACTATTCTTGAACTTCTAGTTCCATCACCATCAGAATTGTCATCATCAATAAGAGTGTTTTCGTCTTGAACTTTAAATCGGATATTCTCTAAAACACGAGTGCTTTTCGTTTTATCGTCCATATCTTCAAAGTACATCCACCACGCTTTTGCAGCATTAGTTTTTGTGCTTTTTAAAATTGATTTTGCTTGTACTCCTTGTGTTGCAAATGACAAAAAGACTACAACTGCTGTAAAAATTATTTTTTTCATGATTGTTTGTTTTAAAATCTTTGTCAATAGTTAAACCTTGACTAAGATTTCAGATTACTTGATAATTAATTTTTGAGTAGCCAAAGCATTATTCTCATCTACAATTCTAACTAAATACATTCCTTTTGATAAGTT
Organism: uncultured Flavobacterium sp.; assembly: GCA_964292845.1. Lineage (GTDB taxonomy): Bacteria > Bacteroidota > Bacteroidia > Flavobacteriales > Flavobacteriaceae > Flavobacterium. The sequence continues at coordinate 7,123 of CAXYWC010000084.1, forward strand.
AGAAACGTTTACATTTTTGCTTGTTGCAGACATTACTTTTTGTCCTTGAAGCGAATAAATTTCAACCAATTTTACTTCGTTTTCCATTTCAATTGTAAAATTTGTTGAAGCTGGATTTGGGTAAAGTGTAGCTTTTAGGTTGTTGGCGTTGAAGTTTTGGTTGGAAAGCACAACACCTGAACTATTTAGAGTAGCAACTTGAGCATCAGATAAAACGGTATTATAAATTTCAAAATCATCTAAATGAATTCTTGTGTTATTACCAGCTCCAACTTGTTCACCTAATCGCAACTCATTACCTATAGTGTTCCAACCAAAAATACTCAAAGCGCGAACTAAAGTTCCATTAACATAAATTTTTACTGTATCATAACCATAAGTCAAAACAATATGCCTCCAAGCGGTATCGTTTGCTAAAGTTGTAATCGTTTCGGCATCATTTGCATAACCATAGTTTCTTAATAAATTACTCGCTTGATATGTAAGTCCGTAAGCCTGATTATTTACAGCCGTTCCCCAAACAAAAACATTATTATCATTAGCCATAGTATTATCTCTTTTCATCCATAAAGAAACCGATCTTTTAGTATTACCTAAAGGCAAATTTGAAATGGTTGCTTTTAATGTTTCCAAATTTTTCAAAAACACGGCACTTGAAGTATTACCATTGCGGTCTGTAGTAAATGATGGTAATGTATATACAGTTTCTGCTTTTTGCAATGTTACCGTATTAGTGGTATTTGCAAAAGAATTGTTAAATCTAAACGCACTAACTAGTGATGGTGTAACAGTATATACTGGAGATGATTTTGTTCCTAGATCGTTTGTCATAACCAATTGATAGTAAAATGTAGCGCCACTTAAACCCATTAAATTGGTTACCAAAGTTTGCTCTGAATTACCCGAAACAGAACCATGAGCAGCACTCATATTCAAATTATTTGATGCTATACCATAATTGATTACAACCGATGTATTTTGATTAAAAGGCTGAAATTTTGAAGTTATTTGAGCAGTCGTACCTTCATAATATGCATCTGACGAAACCACTTGAATAGGTCCATCGGTGTCGTTTGCAACTAAACTAATTTCAGCAGCAGTAAGTGCTCTGTTGTAAACATAAAATTCATCTATTTGTCCGTTAAAAAGTTTTACAGTACTTACTGCACCTGCACCATTTGTGCCACCGCCAACACAAAATACTTGGTCGTATTTGAAGATATTGTTAGTGCCTGGAATAGTGCTTGTGCCTTGTAAATTTCCATTCAAATAAATGGAAACAATTTTATTTGACCCAACCGTCTTAAAGGTCATAGCAATATGTCTCCATGCAGATTGATTGGTGGTAATACTTCCTGGTTGGTATACGCCATTGGTTACAGATAATCCCCAGTCATATAAATTTGTACCTGCTGCTTTACGAACATATGCAGCAGCAAACATTTCAAAATCAGATTGCAGACTACTAGGCGTTCCTGATTTTGCCCAATATGCCACTGTAAACTCACTGGTTATTAGCGGTGCAATAGTGGTGTTTTTTAGTCCAGTTGCATTAAAATCAGCACAAAAAGTACCAGGATAAACACCAATTGTATAACTAACATTTGCAGCCGTTGTATTCAATTTGGTTAAATCATGCATGAGGTTATGACTAAGGGCGTTACCCTCAAAACCATAATATGCTAATAAGTTGTTATTTGGTGCTTGTGCCAATCCTTTCATCCCTATAAAAGCGATTGCGATAAAAAGTAAAAGTTTTTTCATGTTTAAAATAGTTTATTTTGAAGCAAAGGTCTTATAAACAAAAGCA
>CAXYWC010000085.1:0-8596 GCA_964292845.1 uncultured Flavobacterium sp.
TTTCTTTTCTTTTTTCGCTTTGGCTTTTTTGTCCTTTTCTTTGTCCTTGTCGCTCATTTTTTTTAATTTTTTTAGGATAACTTTGTCGTCAGCCAATAATTCTTCAATAGAAACATCTTCTGTTTGAACTTCTTCAATAATCACTTCAATAGGTTCACTTGCTACTATCTCCGTTTTTACAGCAGGTTTTCTAACAGCGGGTCTTCGTACGGTTGGTTTTTTTACAGTCGGTTGTATGTTGTTAATTACTTCACTGGTATTTGGGTTGGTTACAATTTCTTCTGGTGTTTCCATAATATAATTAATAGTTACTAAAATGTAAATTTATTGTTAAACAAATGTACTACATAAATAAACCATTCAATGTTAAGTTTTTAGTTTCGGCAAAAACTTAACATTGGAAACAACCTAAGCGTGTAAAAATTGGTTTAAGCACATCGCAGTTTTGGTTTTGGCAAATCAAGGCTGGTCTGTTTTTAGAAACTCATAAGTAGATAACTATTTGATAACATTATGAAAACTAAATAGTAACTTCTGTGTAACACAAACTTTACATTATAGCAGTTTCTTTGCGCAAAATTTAAACACAACTACAAATGAAACTTAAATTAGCTATTTTATTCTTATTCATCAACTTAGTATCTTTTGCACAAAAAGCAACGGTTACAGGTATAGTTTCTGATAAAGATTTAAAAGGAGAAGCACTTCCTTTTGCCAACGTAAATATTAAAGGAACTGCCATTGGCGCCACAACCGATATTAATGGTAAATATGCAATTCAAGTTCCTGAAGGAACGCACACTATTGTATTTAGTTTTTTAGGATACGAATCTAAAGAAATTGTATTTTCTATTAAAGCCGACGAGAAAAAAGAAATCAACGAAACTATTGGTTCGGGAAGTGTAACCATAGAAGATGTAATTGTAAAGGCTACCGTAGGGCGTGAAAAAGAAACCGCTTTATTGTTAGACCAAAAGAAAGCAGTCGAAATAAAACAAAGTATTGGTGCACAAGAAATGTCGAGAAAAGGCGTTAGCGATGTAGAAGAAGGACTAACAAAAATTACAGGAATTAGTAAAGTAGAGTCACGTGGACTTTTTGTTCGTGGATTGGAAGAAAGATACAACAATTTGTTAATTAATGATTTGCAAGCACCTTCTAACAGCCCGTTTAAGAAAATGATTCCGTTAGATTTGTTTCCTACCGACATTGTGGGTGTTTTAAATGTTTACAAAACGTTTAACCCTAATATTTCTGGCGATTTTGCTGGAGCAACAATCAATATTGAAACGGCACAACCAAGAAGTAGCATCACAAAATTGAGTACAGGTTTTGGTTACACAACAGGAAACAACAATGAAGATTTCCTTATTTCTGAAGATGCCAATACAACTCAAGGATTTTTAGGGTTTTTAGGAAAAGACAGAAAACTTTCTGCTGCATTTGGAAATGTACCCTCTGGAGTAAAATTATCGCCATCGCAATACGAAGAATCTACAAAACAAAACTCTTGGGACACAAACAAAACGACAAGCCCTATAAACAGCAGCTTGAGCTTTTTGCACGCAGAAAAATTTGATTTAAATAAAGAAAGAAGTTTAAATTACATTTTCTCATTCAATGCTGATAACAAGTACCAAATTAGAGAAGGAATTGCAAGAACTTTTAACCAAGGTCAAGGGAACTACGACAACAATCTGAGCGTAAAAAATTACGACTACAAAACAAGTTTTTCAGGATTAGTTGGTTTACGATACAAATCAAAAAGATTTGGAATGACATTAAATTCGTTTTTACTTCGCTCGACCTCTAGTATGATGGAAGATCAATTGGGATATACCAACAGTTTGTCTACAAACCCAAACATACTAATAAGAGGAAACCAATTTGAAGAATCTAAATACTGGAACAACCAGCTTTTAGCCAATTATGATATTACCGAAGACGGGAAGCATAGCGCAAAAGGAGGTTTCTCGTATGTAAAAACAGCTTTCGGACAACCTGATCGTAAATTTATTACGGGCGAAAAAGTAAACGAAACCGATATAAAAACCACTTATGGCGGAAACAATTTAATTCGTCAATTTCTAGACGTATCAGGCGACAGGTATTTTTCAGGAATGTTTGAATACAGTTTAAAGCTTAAAGAAAAAGCAAACGGAAAATCTAATAAAATTGCTATTGGATACAACGGTTTTAGTAATGAAGAAGTTTCATCGTACAGATTCGTATTTGGAAAACCAATAATAGCAACTTCTTTTATTACAAATATAAATGAAATTAATTCGAGTATAAATACTGATGTAAATTCTGGCTTACTAAAATTTACCGAAGAATCTACAGGAGATTACAAATCGAAACTACACCAAACAGTTAATGCTGGGTATGCCAACGGGTTTTTAAATTTTGGAGAAAAATGGGAAGTAAACGGAGGCGCAAGAGTTGAAAGCTCGGTTAGAGAAATTAAATATAGAAACATAGGGGATTCATTTACAGATAAATATAAAAAATTAACTAACGATAAATTATATGTTTTACCGTCTTTAAATGTTAAATATGCGCTTAACGAAAAAAACAACATCCGTTTTGCAGCTTCAAAAACAATAACAAAACCAATTTCAATTGAAGTTTTACCAATACAATACGTTAATCCTGACGGAACTGTCGAATTAGGAAATCCGAATTTAGAAAACAGCGAAAACACTAATTTTGATTTAAAATACGAATTGTTTCCAAATGCAAAAGAAATGATTGTTTTGGGTGCTTTTGGAAAACAAATTACAAATCCTATAGAACGAGTTTTTATTCCAACAGCAAGTAGTGGCGGGCAAATAACTACCTACCAAAACTCTAAACAAGCTACTCTTTTTGGTGCAGAATTAGAAATTTTACTACAACTAAACAGAATAAGTTCGGTTTTAAATAGTTTTTCATGGGGTTTCAATGCTTCTTTAATGAAAACAAATGTAGAAGTTAATCTAACTAAAAATCCTTTAGAAAATAATTCTAAAAGAGCTTTGCAAGGGGCTTCAAACTGGTTAATCAATTCGGATTTAAAATACGATTTCCAGTTTAATGAGGATATGAAAAATACGATTTCTGTGGTATACGGATTGTCTGGGGAGAAAATATATGCCGTAGGAACAGCTGGATTAGACCATATTTACGAAAAACCATTTAGCAAACTAGATTTTGTTTGGTCAAGTAAATTGTCTAAAAATATTGAAGCAAAACTTTCAGTAGATAACATTCTAAACCCTTATTTCAAAAGAGAATTAGGAAATGATAGTAAAGTAGCCATTACTGAATCCGATTTAGTGGTAAAACAATACAAAAGAGGAACAGGATTTTCTTTAAGTATAGGATACACTTTTTAACAAAACAGTATGTGTAACTGATGAAGGCTGCCATTTTGGTAGCCTTCATCAGTTTAATTAACATTGGCTTTAGTCTAATATTTACATTTTAAAGCCACATATTATACGGATTAACGCAGATTCTTATATTTTTTTAAGAAATTAAAATCTTTCTTATCATTTAAATCTGTGGGAAAAATAAAACAGAAAGCAATATAAATTTTAGATCACAGTCTTAACATTTTAGTTACAATAGCTTTTTTTTATAATAACCATACTATAACACTTGCATAACATAGATTAAAAGGGTTCCATATAAATTTGTCCCATAAATCAAAACAACACAACAATGAAAAAATTAGTATTTAGTTTAGCTTTTTTAAGCGTTATATTTACAGGTTGCACATCAAGTGACGACGAAACAGTAGCGCCAATAACTCCTATAGGTTTTGGTGAAATAACAGGAGACCAAACAGTAAGCAAAACTTTTATAAAAGGAGTTTATACCCTAAAAGGAATCGTAAAAATTCAAAGTGGAGTAACTTTAACTTTCGATGCAGGTTCTGTAATTACAGCTGATGTTACAAGTGGTGTAGATGCTTTAGTAGTATTAAACGGAGGTAAATTAATCATGAACGGTACTGCTGCCGAACCTATTGTTTGTACAGAAGCTTCAAGCACACCAGGTTCATGGGGTGGAATTATCATGTACGGAGATGCCCCAATAGTAGGAGCGTCTAGCGTTACAACAGCAACATCTGAAGACGGATTAGCCCTGCCTTACGGAGGAACAAATGACACACACAATGGCGGTACTTTACGATACGTTCGTGTGGAATATGCAGGTAAAAAAATTACAGATGGAACAAGCGAAATGAATGGTTTCTCATTCTATTCTGTAGGATCTGGTACGATTTTAGAAAACCTAGTTTCTTATAAAGGAGCCGATGATGGATACGAATTTTATGGAGGAACTGTAAGTTTAAAAAATTCTATTTCTTACGGAAATTCGGATGACTCTTTCGACTGGCAAGATGGTTGGAAAGGACAAAACAGCACAAACTGGTACGCTTACCAAGTAGGAACAGGAAATTTCGGAATGGAAATCGAAGCAAAATCAGTTAACAATTCCTTTTATCCAAAAGTTTCAAACATTACATTGAAAAGAGCTGCAGGAACAGTTACAGAAGGTGGTAGTTCGGCTGCTGAATACGATGCAATTCAATTTAAAAAACAAGGTAACGGAGAGTACAGTAACGTGTTAATTTCAGGATACACAACAGCTGGAGCTACAGCAGTACGTATTCAAGATGCTGCTACCAATACAGATCAAGTTACAGGAGGCAAAATCAAATTACTTAACGTAAAAATAAATGATGGAACTTCTCAATTTGCAGGAGCTGGTTCAGTTAGTCCTTCATTTGCTCCAGCAAATTATACAACTAGCTCAACAGCTACTGGAGCTACAATCATAACAGGTGCTTGGACAGTTGTAAATGGAGTGAGTTTAATTCAATAAAACATACTTAGCACCATTATAGAAAAGCATATTGCATCTATAAACAGTACTAAATTTACTAGAAAACCATCAAAATTAATTTTTTTGATGGTTTTTTCTTTTTTCCATTTTAAATTTTAAAAGCAAGAATTCATAGGTTTTAAAGGGCTTTACAGCATTAATTACAATTTCCGAATGTTAAATTTTTACCCAATGTTACTAAATTGTTAAGTAAAAGTTTTTTTATTGTAAATATAATTATATATTTGACTTATAATTATTTAACTTTAAAATCCCAAAGCTATGAAAAAGTACATGCTATTAGTCGTAATGATGTTGTCAGGAGTTGTTTTTGCTCAGCCTATTGAGCCAAAATATGAAATAGAAGGAAATCTAGTTAAGGTTACGTATTATCATGATAACGGAAATGTAAAACAAGTTGGTTTTTACAAAGATGGGAAAGTTCAAGGAAAATGGATATCTTATACAGAAACAGGAGAAAAATTATCTCTAGGTGAATATACTAACGGAATGAAAACTGGAAAATGGTTTTTCTGGAATAAAAATGTTCTAAACGAAGTGGACTATGCTGACAGTCGTGTGGCTGAAGTAAAGAAATGGTCTAACGAAACGATAGTGCAAAGAAACTAACTCAGAAATAAAGCCTCAAAATCTACCCTTTCTTACCGAAATGGTTTTTTTATGCAAAAAAAATGCCGAGGTTTTTTAATCTCGGCATTTTATAATTATAATAAATTGTTTTTTACAACAAAGCTTGTTGTAAATCTTCAATTAAATCTTCCGCGTCTTCTACGCCAACACTTAGTCTTACTAAATCGTCAGTAATACCCACTTCTTTTCTTTTATCTTCAGGAATGGAAGCGTGTGTCATAAGCGCTGGATGATTGGCTAATGATTCTACACCACCCAAAGATTCTGCCAATGTAAATACTTTTACTTTTTCTAAAAATGAAATAGCATCTTCTTTTTTACCAGATTTGAAGGTAAAAGTAACCATACCACCAAAACCGCCAATCATTTGTTTTTTTGCGATATCATGATACGGATGCGAAGGCAATCCAGGATAATAAACACGTTCCACTTTTGGATGATTCAACAAAAATTCAGCAATTTTCGCCCCGTTTTCACAATGACGTTGCACACGAAGAGATAATGTTTTGATCCCTCTAAGTACCAAGAAACTGTCCATTGGTCCCAATGTTGCGCCTGTTGCAAATTGTTGAAAATGCAATTGACTTGCCAATTCGGCATCTTTTACAATTAATGCTCCTGCAATCACATCAGAATGTCCTCCTAAATATTTTGTTGCAGAATGCATCACGATATCGGCTCCTAAATCTAACGGTTTTTGCAAATAAGGTGTTGCAAAAGTATTATCGACTGCGAAAAGGATTTTATGTTTTTTTGTGATTTTTGCTATTTCGGCAATATCCGCAATTTTCATTAATGGATTCGTTGGGGTTTCTACCCAAACTAATTTGGTATTTTCGTTGATTAATGATTCGAATTTTGCCAAATCATTCATATCTACAAAATGAAATTTGATGCCTGAATTTGCATAAATGCGAGTAAACATTCTGTATGTTCCGCCATACAAATCGTCCATAGCGATGATTTCGTCACCCGCTTTAAACGAACGTAAAACACAATCGGTAGCCGCTAATCCTGACGAAAAAGCCAATCCACGTGTTCCGTTTTCGATACTTGCTAAAGCATTTTCTAATGCAGATCGTGTTGGATTTGCGGCACGAGAATATTCGTAATCAGGATTTAAGGGTTGCCCTGGGCTGGTTTGCACAAAGGTTGATGTTTGATAAACGGGAGGCATAACGGCTCCTGTACTGGGATCGTGGTGCTGACCACCGTGTATTACTTTGGTATTGAATTTCATGGTATTATTTTTTGAATGGCAAATTTACTTTTTATTCTTAGGAAAATTATGAAGTTTAACGGTTTTTTTAGCCCTGATGGAAGTGGAAATCCTTTTCTTTTTTTCTTTAAAAAAGAAAAGATTACAACGGACAGCAGGAAATAGTTCCTAAATAAATTTCTTAATCTGCATCATAATTCCCAAATGCAATCCTTTGTGGTAATTATTGAATTCCATAGCAGATTTTGCGCTTTTTACTGTAAATCCAATACCTGTTGTAAATTCCATATACGTATCGAAAATAGCGTTTGCAAAATCTACTTTCGTTTGTTCCAAAGTAGCAAAAAGCAATTTTTTTATTTCATTTACTTCTTCTTCAGAAACGGTATGTTCGGGTTTAGAACCTTTTTTGTATTTCTCGACCATTTCGTCCGAAACCATCATGGGTAAACCAGATAATTTGTACACTAACATTTGTTGTACAACAACAATATGACCAATATTCCAAATGAGGTTGTTGCTAAAACCGTCAGGGATTTTATTTAAATTTTCTAAGGAATGATTTTCGAGAAATTGCAACAATAAATTTCTACTAGATAGGTTAATTTCAAAAGTGGCTTGCATGAATTTATATTTTTTATAAAAATAGTAATTTTAAGCTTGAAATGAATTTTCTTTGCACAGAAATCTAATAGTCTCATGAACAAAATATATTACCTCGCTTCTTGCGATACCTGTCGAAAAATTATAAAAGCCTTACCTAATGCGGATAAATTAACGTATATTGATATTCGTCAGAATCCTATTTCGGAAGCAGATCTTGAAGAAATGTACCAACTTTCAGGAAGCTATGAAGCGCTTTTTAGTAAGAAAGCACAATTGTACAAATCGATGGATTTAAAAAACAAAAACCTAACCGAAACCGACTATAAAAATTATATTTTGGAACATTATACTTTTTTGAGTCGTCCAGTTGTTATTCTTAATAATGAAATTTTCATAGGAAATACACAACCCAACATTTTGAAATTAACAAAAGCTATGGCAAGTGTCTAAAAGAAATCTCGCTCTTATAGGCGCCACAATCGTTTCTATCATATACGGTGTAACTTTTACGATTGCTAAAGATGTGATGCCAAAACACATAGATGCTTTTGGTTTTATTTTACTCCGTGTTGGCGGCACAACGTTGCTTTTTTGGATCATTTCGTTGTTTATTAAAACAGAAAAAATTGAAAAAACTGATTTTCCTCGAATAATTGCGGCCGCTTTTTTTGGTGTAGCATTCAATATGCTTACCTTTTTTAAAGGGTTAAGTTACACGTCGCCTATTATGGGAGCCGTAACCATGGTTACAACACCTATGATTGTCCTCATTTTGTCAGCTATTTTAATTAAAGAAAAAATGAAACTCAGGAAAATTCTAGGGATTATCTTAGGATTGACAGGAACTTTATTTCTTATTTTGTACGGAAAATCGATGAACAATGCACCAAAAGCAGGTTTGGGAAATTTATTGGTTTTTGTCAACGCTGTTTCCTACGGATTTTATCTTATTATTGTTAAAAAACTCATGGATAAATACAATGCTTTTTCGTTTGTGAAATGGATTTATTTATTTGGGTTTCTAATGGTTTTGCCTTTCGGATTCCGTGAATTTCAAGCTGTAAATTGGTCTGTTTTTCCTATCGATATTTTTTGGAAAATAGGTTTTGTCGTTTTGTTTTCGACATTCTTGACTTATTTATTGAATTTGCTTTCTATGAAAGAACTCAAACCTACAACAGTAGCTGTTTTCATTTATTTACAACCTTTATTTGCCACAATTTTTGCTATTGGATTAGGAAAAGA
>CAXYWC010000086.1:0-8225 GCA_964292845.1 uncultured Flavobacterium sp.
AAACGGTGAACATAAACCTTTAAGTCTTTGCTTACTTTAAATTGTTGCCCTGCTATCTCTACGATTGCGTACATAACAAAATTGTTTAGTTAATTTTTTTTAAGGTTGCAAATATACAACTATTTATGAAACAAGCAACTTGAGAGCAAAAAAGTTTTATATTCTTTCTACTCACAACCTTTCTTTTTTCATAAAATTTGGTTAAACCAATAGGCAACTATTGAAAAAAAAGTACATTTGATGTAACAAAAATTAAATTCGTTAGACTAAACAGAAAACAAATTACTAATCATTATGAAAAAATCATTAATGGCATTAAGTTCATTATTCCTACTGGGAGGAACGGCTACCGCACAAAAAGTAGCTTTCCAAGAATACACACTCGACAACGGATTGCATGTTATTTTACATGAAGATAAATCGGCTCCAGTGGTCATTACATCGGTAATGTATCATGTAGGATCTAAAGATGAAAACCCTGAAAGAACTGGTTTTGCCCACTTTTTTGAGCATTTATTATTTGAAGGTACTAAAAATATCGCTCGTGGCGAATGGTTTAAAATTGTAACGTCTAACGGCGGTATCAATAACGCCAATACTTCTGACGACAGAACGTATTATTATGAAGTTTTCCCGTCTAATAATCTAGAATTAGGTTTATGGATGGAATCAGAAAGACTAATGCATCCTGTAATTAATCAAATTGGAGTAGACACTCAAAATGAAGTAGTTAAGGAAGAAAAACGCCTTCGTGTAGACAATCAGCCTTATGGAAACTTGATTGCTCAGGTGAAAAAAAATATGTTTGTTAACCATCCGTACCGTTGGGCAACTATTGGTTCTATGGAACATTTAGACGCTTCAAAACTAGAAGAATTTCAAGCATTTAACAAAAAATTCTACATTCCTAACAATGCTGTTTTGGTTGTTGCTGGAGATCTAAATGATATTCCAAAAACGAAAGAATGGATTCAGAAATATTTTGGATCAATTCCTAAAGGAGCACCTATTGAAAGAAAAACGTTTACAGAAACACCTATTACCCAAACAATAAAAGCTACTTACGAGGATCCAAACATTCAAATCCCGATGATGGTAGCTTCTTACAGAACGCCTTCTATGAAAACGCGTGACGCTAGAGTTTTAGACATGATTTCTACGTATTTGAGCGACGGGAAAAGTTCTAAATTATACAAAAAAATTGTTGATGATAAAAAAATGGCCTTGCAAATAGGTGCTTTTAGCTACACACAAGAAGATTACGGAATGTATATTTTGTACGGACTGCCATTAGGAGCCAACACTGCCGAAGGTTTGTTGAAAGAAATAGACGAAGAGATTGTAAAAATTCAAACCGAATTAATTTCTGAAAAAGATTTTCAAAAACTGCAAAACAAAAACGAAAATCAATTTGTAGACAACAATGCTAATATTGAAGGAATTGCTTCAAATTTAGCAACGTATTATATGCTATACGGTGATGTAAATTTAATTAACACTGAAGCCGACATGTATCGTTCGATAACTCGTGAAGAAATTAGAGACGTTGCTAAAAAATATCTAAATCCAAACCAACGATTAATACTAGACTATACTCCATCTAAAGACAAAGCTCAAAACTAAAAATATGAAATCAATACTTATACTAGCAAGCTTGTTTTTAACAATGACAACTATGCAAGCACAAAACGATAGAACGCAACCTAAACCAGGACCTGCACCAACTGTAAACGTTGGGAAACCACAACGATTTACATTGCCTAACGGAATGAAAGTAATGGTGGTTGAAAACAGCAAACTACCAAGAGTTTCTTTCAATCTGCAATTAGACAATGGTCCTTTTGTAGAAGGAAACAAAAAAGGAATCGATGATTTGACCAGCGCTATGATGGGCAAGGGAACTAAAACGATTGCTAAAGATGCTTTTAATGAAGAAATTGATTTTCTAGGTGCCAATATCAATTTTTCTGCCGATGGTGCTTATGCCAGCGGATTGTCTAAATATGCCGGACGAATTTTAGAGCTAATGGCGCAAGGATGTTTGAGTCCAAACTTCACACAAGACGAGTTTGATAAAGAAAAAGCCAAATTAATTGAAGGATTAAAATCTAACGAAAAAAGTGTTGCTGCTGTTGCCGGTAGAGTTGAAAACTTTTTAGCGTTTGGAAAAAACCATCCTGCAGGCGAATATTTGACAGAGCAAACTATAAACAATGTTACTTTGAACGATTTAACGCAACATTACATTCAGTATTTTGTACCACAAAATGCTTATTTAGTAGTAATTGGCGATGTTAAATTTGCCGATGTTAAAGCTAAAGTAGAAACTGCTTTTGAATCATGGAGCAAAGGCGTAGCGCCATCATTAACCTATAGCGACCCTAAAAACTTGCAATACACGCAAATTAATTTTGTCGACATGCCTAATGCGGTGCAATCTGAAATTTCTTTAGTAAATACCGTAAATTTAAAAATGACCGACAAAGATTATTTTGCAGCATTATTAGCCAATCAAGTTTTAGGAGGCGATTTTAATAGCTATTTGAATATGAATTTGCGCGAAAAACACGGTTGGACATATGGTGCACGTTCAAGCATTAGCGGAAACAAATATGTAACTAAATTCAAAGCGTCTTCGCAAGTTAGAAACGCCGTTACCGATAGCGCTGTGGTTGAATTTATGAATGAATTAAAACGCATTCGAAAAGAAAAAGTAACGGACGAAGTGCTAAACAATGTAAAAGCAGGCTATGTAGGGAAATTTGTAATGCAAATTGAAAAACCAGAAACAGTAGCCCGATATGCTTTATTGACAGAAACACAAAAATTACCAGCTGATTTTTACGAAAATTACATCAAAAGCATCAATGCTGTAACACCAGACGACGTTCAAAAAGCAGCTAACAAATATTTTCTTGCCGATAACACACGTATCGTCATTGTAGGAAAAGGAAGTGAAGTAGTGCCTGCGCTAGAAAAATTAAAAATTCCAATGTTTTATTTTGATAAATTTGGCTTACCGACAACTAAAAAAGAAGACAAAAAAGTAAGTGCAGATATTACTGTAAAATCAGTAGTCGAAAAATACATTACTGCGATAGGTGGCGAAAAAGTGCTAAAAGCAGTAAAAACATCGTACACAAAAGCAACTGGAACGGTACAAGGAATGCCAATGGAATTGCATGTAAAAACAACCAATGCCAGTAAAATGAAAGTTGAAATGATGGTTATGGGAATGACCATGATGAAACAATTAGTAAATGACAAAGTAGGTTTTATAGAAAATCAAGGCAAAAAAACAGTTCTAGAAGGAGAACAACTAGAAGCAGTAAAAGCCAATGCAAACCCTTTCCCAGAATTAGCATTAGCCACCAAAACTGGCGTAACACTATTGCCTATACAATCTATTGATGGTAAAGAAGCTTATGGTGTTAAAGACGGTAAAAAAACCTATTTTTTCGACACCACTACAGGTTTAAAAGTTGGAATCTCTCAAATTGTTGAAACAAACGGACAAAGCATGACGCAAAACATCAGTTTTAGCGATTATAAAGAGGTAAAAGGCATAAAAGTTCCTCACAAAACAGTAATGAATGTAGGAATAGATATCGAACTAACAACTTCTGAAGTGAAATTTAACGAAGGCGTTACCGATGCCGATTTTCAATAATCTTTAGTAGAACAAATGCAAAAACCGTCAATTCTCTTGACGGTTTTTTTATGCCTTCTAAAATTCAAATCGAAGTTGTACCACCACCGATTTTTTTATTTCTGTATTCAAATTTGCCAAAGCTATTCCAAGCAATCTTACGGAATCTTTCATTCGTTCTTGGTATAATAATTCTTTGACGGTTTCAAAAATAAGGCCTTTATCAGAAATAAAATACGGCAACGTTTTACTCCGAGTTTGTTGGCTAAAATCGCTGTATTTGATTTTTAACGTAATGGTTTTTCCTGATATTTTGTGTTTCTGAAGTCTTCGTTCTAGCTCAAAAGCAATTCGTTCTAATCGTTCTTCCATAAAAATTTCGGAAGTAAGATTGGTCTCAAAAGTATGTTCGGCAGCAACCGATTTTGCGGTTCGGTTGGGTTTCACGGCACTGTTGTGAATGCCCCGAACAATGTTGTAATACTGGGCACCACTTTTACCAAAATGGGTTTCAAGATAGTCGAGCGTTTTTCGTTTCAAATCCTTTCCTGTAAAAATGCCGTGTTGGTACATTTTCTCGGTCGTTACTTTCCCTATTCCATAAAATTTTTTAATATCTAACCCTTCCAAAAAACCTTCTATTTCTTCGGGATTGATGGTTTTTTGACCATTAGGCTTGTTATAATCGGAAGCAATTTTCGCAACAAACTTGTTTGCCGATATTCCAGCCGAAGCTGTTAAACCAACCTCATCAAAAATACGCTTCCTAATTTCTTGTGCAATAAGTGTGGCGCTAGGATTTCCTTTTTTGTTTTGGGTTACATCCAGATACGCTTCGTCGAGCGACAAAGGTTCGACTAAATCCGTATAATCATACAATATTTTTTGGATTTTTTTCGAAATCTCTTTGTACCTGTCAAAACGAGGTGGAACGAAAATTAAATCAGGACAATTTCTCTTGGCTTGCACGCCACTCATAGCACTACGAACGCCAAACTTTCGCGCTTCGTAACTGGCTGCCGAAACCACACCCCGAACTTCGCTTCCGCCAACCGCTAGGGGTTTCCCTTTTAGCTCAGGATTGTCCATTTGCTCGACCGATGCGTAAAAGGCATCCATATCGACATGAATTATTTTTCGTTGTAAATTTTCAGACATAGTGCAAATTTAAAAACCAGATTTCACATTTTTTTAAATTAGCTTGTATTTTTAGTAAAATTAACAGCCGTAAAAATGGACATTCCGTTTTGTCAACGAACTATTTTCTACTCGACATGTAAACCCCCACTAAAATAATAAAAGCTCCTACAAACTGTATTGGCGTTAGCATTTCGTGATCTAATAATCCCCAAGAAAAGGCAACAATTGGAATTAAATAAGTAACAGAAGTAGCGAAAACGGGGGACGAAATTTGTATTAATCGGAAGAAAATAAGATTGGCAATACCCGTTCCTACAACACCCAATATTGCGATATATACCATAGCATTTTGGGTTTTTGCTATAAATACCACATCAGAAAACCCAGAAAAGCTTAGCACTAGGATAGCAGGAATTGTCATTACAGCAAAATTACCCACACTAATACTCATGGGACTCAAATCGGACAAATATTTATTAATTAAGTTCACATTTGTAGCATAACATAAGGATGCAAAAATGATAAAAAGGGCATAATAATAATTTTGTCCTGGATGGTTTACGGCTCCATTATAAACCAACAGAATACTCCCTAGTAATCCTATAAAAACACCAATCATTTGTTGTCTCCTAAATTGCAGTCCGAAAACAGAAATCCCAATAAGTAAAGTATTCATAGGGGTTAAAGAGTTTAAAATAGCACTTACAGAACTGTTTATTTGCGTTTGAGCGTAGGCAAATAAGAAAACAGGCAAGAATGTACCAAAAAAAGCCGTCATAGCAATATATTTCCATTGGTAGTGCGGAATTTTTAGTAATGATTTAAACCCTACTAGCAGCAAAAAGGCAGCTGTAAAAAGTATCCTAAGAGATCCTACCTGAAATGGCGTTAATCCCACCAATCCTCGTTTTATGAGAATAAAGGAACTTCCCCAAATTAGAGAAAGCGCAATCAATAAAATCCACTTATTGTTTTTAGAGAACATGTTGTTTGTTTTGAGTGCTCAAAATTCTACTATTTTTATGAATATCAAGTCGTTTTTTGAGTATTTTTGTCAATCTAAATTAGATTAATTTAATTTTTAAAATATGAAAACCAAAAAAATAGTATTTGCACTTATTTTAGCAACAGGAATAGCACTAACCAGTTGCAAAAAAGAAGCCGTAACAAAAACGGAAGCAACAACTGTAAAAAAAGAAATTGTAAAAGCTACAGCAAGTACAAGTTTTACAATAGAAGGCATGACCTGTGCTATGGGTTGCGCTAAAGTTATTGAAGGAAAATTAGCAGGACTTGGAGGCGTGCAAAAAGCCACTGTCGATTTTGATAAAAAAACAGCTACTATCGAGTATGATGCAGCATTGCAAACTCCAGAGCAAATTACTAAAACGGTAGAAGCCGTTGCCGATGGAAAAACCTACAAAGTTTTGAATGTAAAAACAGAAACGTTGTAATAGCGCATTTAGAATACTAAAAGGAAAAATGCTAAAAATTTAGCTACCTTTAAAATAACAAATTGAACACACTACCAATACTATAAATATTGACCTAAAATTTAACTATTTTTTAGTATTATACGAAGTTATGGTAAAAGTTGCTGTTTTAAAATTACAACTTATAGGAACAAATTACCTCCTTACTAGTTTATAATAAAAACGATTGTATATAAGCAAAAAAAACCTGAAATATTAAATTTCAGGTTTTTTTGAATACTTTTTTTAAAATTTTTAGCTTTCAGTAGCTCTAGCTAATCTTCTGTCACGCAACCAATATTTGGTTCTTTTTACTAAATAGAACATTACTGGAACCATTACCAAGGTTAAAACCGTGGCATACGTCAGTCCGAAAATAATAGTCCAAGCTAGTGGTCCCCAGAAAATCACGTTGTCTCCACCCATAAAAAAGTGCGGATTAAAATCGGTAATCAAGGTAAAGAAGTCAAAGTTCAATCCAATCGCCAACGGAATCAATCCTAAAACTGCCGTTAAAGCGGTTAGTAATACCGGACGCAAACGCGATTTTCCTGATTCGATAATCACTTCTTTTATTTCTTCTAGCGATAAATCATCGTGGCTTTTTAGCTTATTATCGGTAACTTTTTTGTCTAATAATAAGACGAAGAAATCCATCAATACGATTCCGTTTTTCACCACAATACCCGCTAGCGAAATGATTCCCATCATGGTCATTAGGATTACAAAATCCATTCCTGCAATGACATAACCATAGAAAACACCGCTAAAACTCAAGATAACTGTGAATAAAATCACCATTGTTTTCGAAATCGAATTAAATTGCAACACAATAATAAGCGTGATTCCTGCCAAGGCTAAGAAAAGGGCATACATCAAGAAACTTTGGTTCTTGCCTTGTTCTTCTTGTACTCCAGAAAAGGAATAACTTACATCACTTGGCAATTCATAATTCTTTAACTCCGTTTTGATTTGTTTGGTAATTTCATCACCATTAAAACCTGTCAAGACATTCGAATAAATAGTCATTATTCGTTTGTGATTTTTTCTTTTAATCTGGTTATATGTCAATGTTTTTTCGGTTTGTGAAACAGCCGAAATTGGAATTTGCTGAATTTGACCGTTATTCATATTTCGGAACGTCAACGATTGATTGAAAAGAATGTTTTCGTTCTTACGTTGATCGTCTTGCATCCGCATTACAATATTGTAATCATCATCGCCTTCTTTGTACGTCGAAATTTCTTGACCATAAACCGAGCGACGCAAGGCAAAACCTAATTGTCCTGTAGAAACACCCATACTTCCGGCGTTTACTCTATCTACTTTCACTTCAAGTTCAGGACTGTCTCTGTTGATGTCCACGCTCAATTTTTCGATACCGGGAATATTTTTTGCATTGACAAAAGCAATCATTTTATCGGCCTCTTTCAACATCAAATCATAATCGGTTCCTTTCAATTCGATACTAATAGGATATCCTGCTGGCGGTCCATTGGCATCTTTTTCGACTGTAATTGTGGCACCAGCAATGGCTTTTACTTTAGATCGAATTTCATCTAAAATGTCCGAAGTGTTGATGCCTTCACGGAATTTGAATTCCGAAAAACTTACCGTTACTTTTCCTTTAAATGGTGTTTCCGAAGCTGAACCTGCATCAACGTTCGGATTTCCAGCGCCTTTTCCTACTTGAGCCACAATTGATTCTGCAAGGAAGTTTTTATCTGTTTTTGGATCGACATATTTTTGTAAAATGCCAATGATTTGATTTTCGACAAACAAGGTTGCTGTATTCGTTTTTTCAATCGTAGTTCCCTGTGGATATTCGATATACGCAATCACCTGATTTGGAATATTGTCTGGGAAAAACAATACTTTTCTTGGGAAAATACCTAGTAGTATAAAAGAGAAAAACAACATTCCGATAATAGATACTAACGCAATCCAAGAATTCTTTTTAGTTA
>CAXYWC010000087.1:0-7909 GCA_964292845.1 uncultured Flavobacterium sp.
CGTTTCGACAAATAATCAATGGCATAGTCGATTGCATATTCTGCTCTTGCATGTGCATTAATAGCCATAATTAAACGCTCTAATGCAAAATGCTGCATGATATATGGAAATCCTTTTCCTTCTTCTCCCATCAAATTTTCTGCTGGAATTTCTACATTATCAAAGGCAATTTCGGCAGTATCGGAAGCTCTCCAGCCTAATTTATCTAATTTTGTTGCGGCAATCCCTTTTAGATTGGCATCTACCAAAAACATGCTAATTCCTTTGTTTCCAAGAGCTGGATTTGTTTTGGCTGCAACCACATAATAATCGGCATACACTCCATTTGTGATAAATGTTTTAGAGCCATTTATTACAAATTTATTTCCGTTTTTGACAGCTGTAGTGCGCATGCCTGCCACATCGCTACCGCCAAAAGGTTCGGTAATACACATAGCACCTATTTTCTCGCCTGCAATACTAGGAGCTAAATAATCTTGTTTAATACGCTCGTCGCCTTCCGCATTTAGATGTGTCATGGCTAAATACGCGTGTGCCCACATGGCTGCTGCAAAACCAGACGATTTTATTTTTTGAAGTTCTTCTAAAAAAACGACAGTATAAAACAAATCTAAATTTAAACCGCCGTAAGCTTCTGGATAGGCTATTCCGAAAAACCCCATATCTCCAAATTTCTTCCAAATAAAGCGTTCTATTGTGCCTGTTTTTTCCCATTTTTCAATGTGTGGCACCACTTCTTTTTGCAAGAAATCTTGTAAACTTTTTCTAAATAATTCGTGTTCTTCAGTAAAATATAATGAATTCATATAAGTAAGACTCTTTGGTTTTTAATAAAAATTGTTGTTTTATTTTAGAATTCCAAATATAAGGTAATAATTTTTATTTTATCAATAGGAAAACCCTTAATTTTTGCTAAATCTTCATTATTTTTAATTCCGTTATTCATGCTTCGATACGTGACAATTTCTTTGGCTAAAGCATATTTAAAATACGGGAATTTTGTTAGCTCTTTTATAGGCAAATTATTAATGCTAATTTTATGAACTGTTCCCATTTTAAAAACCTTAAAGTGGGCATTCAATTCGGCAATTACTTCGGGCGATAACCCCCAAATATCTTGCATTTGCTCCATGCTGACAAACGAGCCTAGAATTTCTTTTTGTTTCAAAATTCTATCGGAAATCCCCTCGCCTATTCCATAAATTTTTATCAAATCTTCTTTTGTAGCTTGGTTAATGTCGATAACTACTATCTTTTTATTTTTAAAATCTTCAAAATTAGAAGATTTATCCGACTGGAAATTTTTCTTATTGGTAACCCAATCTGGAAATTTGAAATACGGAGAAATTGCAGCCAGCAAAGAATCTGAAATATGAGTTACTTTTTGAAATTCTTGTGCCGAATTAACATATTTATTTGTTTTCCTAAAGGCTAATAGCCTATCCATTTCAGCTACTTTCATTCCGAGTTTATAGCCTTTGAAATCGGCAATGAAATTAGGATTAAAAGGATACATCTTATACGTATTGTCATCAGCAATTGCTTTCATCGAATCAACTTCAGTTTGCATCGACAGCCACTGTTGTTCTTCTTTTGAAATTATTTTTTTTGAAGAAAAATCAACAAAAAAGTATAGCAACTGCACTATAATTATCAATCCGACTAATACTGCCAAACCAATTCTTTGTTCTTTATTAAAGATAAAATAGTTTTTGAAATTCATAGCCTATAAGTCAAAAACGGAGGTTCTTTTCGCTCGCACTAAATCTTTCAATCGGATTACAAAACCTAGCGTAAGGTACACCCCAAACCACAACCCAGCAGTTACAAAGGAAATGTAAATGAAAAACAATCGAACGCTATTGGCTCGCATTCCTAGCCTGTCGGCAAGTCGGGAGGCAATGTGAAAACCTTGTTTTTCAAAAAAATATTTTAATTGTATAACGAGTCGCATTTTTGTTTATTCAGTTACTTGTGTAATCGTTTTGTAAAACTACAAAAATCTAGTAATCTAACAATCTAAAAGTCTAGAAATCTAATTCTTCAATAGTTCCAAACCTACAGCGCATTGCAAACACTTACTTTTGTCGCAATATTCTTTTTTGAGTTGTAATAACGATTGGGTTTCGAAAGCGTTTTTTGATGCAATTCCTATGGTTTTAAACTTATCGATAATAGTGTTTTTTTCGGCCGTAATTTTCTCTAAAAAAGCTATATTTTCTTCTATGGTTTCTTTTCCTAAACTTTTTTCATACGCAAATCGAAAAGGAATAATGGTGTTTATAATCAGCAAATCGATAAACGATTTAGACAATGATTTTGCTTTTTTCGGGCTTACTTTATCAAAATTATAATGTGTTTGCCAATATTCTGAAACCGAAACTTGAAAAATTTGATACAATTCTTCCCTACTTTTTGCGGTAATCACTTTAGAAAATAAATTTTGATGCACGTGATACAAACTGGCTAATTGAGACAATCGTATGGTTGGAAAATTATCAGGTCGGTGTTTGAAAAACTGAACCGAATCAATAAAAACAGGTTCTAATTGGTGTTTATGCTGAATATAATTCCAACGGAATTTCAAGTCTTTCCAATAATTATCTTCTTTGTCTAATTCTAACAAATGCGCTCGCCCAAAGAAGATAGCCTCTAAGTTTTCGACTTCAAAAGCTTCTTTTCTAATTACTGAAAATGGAACCGTTTGTGCCATTTTGAAAAAAGAATCCCCATTGGTATTTAGTCCAAAATTTCTGGATAAAAAACAAAAAAAAGTAGCTTCCCAATCGTTTTGATTTTCTAAAAGTAACGATTCAATTGGAATTGATTTTCGCTCCAATCGCTCAAAAAACAAACGTTCTTGCCAGTTTTTTAAGACAAATTGCGGAATGGTTTTAATCTCATTTTCGCAATACACCCAAGATTTTATAGCTTTTAGCTTTTCATATTGATGAACCAAATCTTGAGAAACATAGTTTTTGAGTTCTAAAACGGCAATTTCTGAATTGTCTTTTCTAAAAATAGCGGCGTCGTGCTCCCAGACTACATGCAAAATAACCGAATCATACTTATCATCTCGCTCGTGATGATGCACGTACCAATCAGAAGATTTGATATGGATTTCGATATTGCCCGCCCATTTCTGGTTATTGATTTCTATTTGAGCATTAAAAAAATCCGGTCCAGCAAGTTGGGTAAAATTTCCAACATTAAAAATAGACACACTTTCTCCCGAAGTAGTTTTTAAATTGGTAAAATCAAACTTTTTATATTGCCAGATATAGTGGAGAAAATCTTCTTTCATGGTAATTAATTTATAGGCTTATAAATGAAAAACTAAAGTAATAAAAAAAATCGCAAAACATATGCCAATATAGAAAACAATACAACTCTAATATTTTTAATAATTTTGCTTTCATTTCTTCCTGTAAATTTTTGGGTTCTACTACTGGATATACTTCAAAACAAAAAAACGGATACGATTTAAAAACCGTATCCGTTTATGTTGTACAATATAAAAACTATAATTTTCCTAATTCTGAAGCTTTCACTGTTATCATTTTGCCATTGTGCATAATAACAACCGATTGGTTTTTCTCTATTTTGGATTGAATTAATCGTTTAGAAACTAACTTCATTCCTTCAATCACTTTATCTGAAAAATCCGAAGTCTTATTTTTTTCTATTATCATCGCTATTATCGTTTAATAAATTCCAATTACTTAAATCAAAAATTTCAGTTTCTTCATTCAAAACTTTTCTTGCCATCATTTGAGCGTCAGTTTCTGAATTATCGAAAACCATCCATTCATCACACAAAGGTATATAAATTTTGAATAGATTTTCAATTCCTCGCAAATATCTTCGTGTAATAATGTCTTTTGGTATATTGTGACCACCTTCTTTTACTCTAAAAGAAACTCTCTCAATTGCCATTTCTACATTAGGTAACCAAAAAAATAATAATTTTACTTTGAACCCATCTTTTTTAGCTTGAATCAATTTATTCTTATAGCTTTTAGTTGACAACGTTGTCTCAATAGCAAAACTTTCGTTCAATTTCAATAGAACCTCTATCCTTTCTAACATAATTCGTCCTGCTTCGAAGGCTACTTTTTCGGGTTGAAAAGGCGATAATCCTGCCGCAATATTGTCTGCATTAACAAATTCTTTACAATCTAAAATTTCAGGCAAAATAGTATAGGAAGCAGTCGTTTTGCCTGCTCCATTGCAACCTGCAATGATGAATATTGTTTTTTCTTTCAACTTTAGATCATTAAACGTTCGTGTGTGATTTCGCAAAAAAGCAAACTAATTATTCGAACTGACGAAAATTTATTTTACAGAACCTATAATATCATATTTTGTAATAATATGATGCTTTCCGTTTCCTAAATCAAGCAAAACAGCTTGGTTTTCTTTGGTAAAAAGTTTCGAAACTTCTTCGATAGGTGTTCCCACTTTTACAACTGGATACGGTTTTCCCATGACTTCGCGAATTGGTTTTTCGGAAATGTTTTTGTCTTCAACATAGCTTCTAAATAAATCCGATTCATCTACAGAACCTACAAAACCATTTATATCGATTACTGGAATTTGCGATATTTTGTACTTTCGCATGCGCTCAATAGCGTGCGAAACTAACTCTTCGGTGCGAACAATGACTAACGGTTTGTCGATATGATCTTTGATTACGTCTTCGGCTTTTGTGATTTCTTCGTCTAGAAAACCACGTTCACGCATCCAATCGTCGTTAAACATTTTTCCTACGTAACGGCTTCCTGAATCATGAAATAGAACAACAACAACGTCTTCTGGTTTGAAATGCTCTTTGAGTTGCAACAGCCCTTTTATGGCTGAACCGGCTGAATTTCCTACAAAAATCCCTTCTTCCAACGCAATTTTACGAGTATAAACTGCTGCGTCTTTGTCGGTTACTTTTGTAAAACCGTCAATAATATCGAAATCGACATTTTTAGGTAAAATATCTTCACCAATTCCTTCGGTTATGTATGAATAAATCTCGTTTTCGTCAAAAATGCCTGTTTCGTGGTATTTTTTGAATACCGAACCGTAGGTATCAACGCCCCAGATTTTGATATTTGGATTTTTTTCTTTTAAAAATTTCCCTACGCCAGAGATGGTGCCTCCAGTTCCTACTCCAACGACAAAATGAGTGATTTTTCCTTCAGTTTGTTCCCAAATTTCTGGTCCTGTTTGCTCGTAATGCGCTGTGGCATTGCTGGGATTATCGTACTGGTTTACATACCAAGAATTAGGTGTTTCCTCACCTAATTTTTTTGAAACTGAATAATAAGAGCGTGGATCGGTAGGCTCCACATCGGTAGGACAAACAATTACTTTTGCTCCTACAGCGCGAAGGATATCACATTTTTCTTTGGATTGTTTGTCGGAAATCACACAAATTAGTTTGTATCCTTTTACGATGGCGACTAATGCTAATCCCATTCCTGTGTTTCCTGAAGTTCCTTCGATAATGGTTCCGCCTGGTTTTAAGCGACCATCAGCTTCGGCATCTTCAATCATTTTTACGGCCATACGGTCTTTAACGGAATTGCCTGGATTGAAAGTTTCGACTTTGGCGAGTACTAATGCGTTTACGTCTTTGGTAATTTTATTTAATCGAACTAAGGGTGTGTTGCCTATGGTTCCTAGTATGTTTTCTGAATAGTTCATCTTTTTAGTGTTGGTATCGGGTGTTGGGTTTAAATTCAATCCTTAAAAATTGAATTGCAAATATACATATTAGAATTTTAATTGTGAAATGGAATGTTGTTTGCGTGAGGGATTGAGGCGGTATCCTTTTTTGAGGTACGAAAAAAAGATATAGCCGAAAGCCCGACTTGAGGAGGAACGACGAGAGTCACGCCCAAAAAAACAAGTCAAATTACTGAAAGAATGTCCATACTAAACCAAAACGCACAATGAAATCTTTGTATGGGTTGGTGGGAGATGCAAGATAGTTTCTGCCTGTAAATGCGGCGTTGAAATGTTCGGCTTTTAGGAAAATTCTAGCTTGACGAACGCGTGCATTGATGAAAAAATCGATTAGAGGAAATTCGCCAATTCTGGTTTTTTCTTGTACGTAAAACTCGCCAATTAGCGGGTTGTATTCGTTTGCGTAGTATTTTGTAAAGGCTTGATAGGTAATACCCGTTTGCAAATATAAGGCTCTTTTGAAGAGATAATCTGAAAAATACAACGTGTTTCTCGTGAGCAATTTTGGAACGTTGATAATGTTATTGTCTTGTGTTACTTGTTGAAATAAAATGGTGTTATCGAGAGCAAATTTTCTGAATTTCAACTCTTTACTTACTTTTACCGACAGGTAGTTTATGGCTGTATTGTACTGTTTTGGCGTTGAAATAGTAATGGTGTCTGAAGTATTATCGTCGCTAAAATACAAATAATCGTTTAAGACGGTTGTTTGCAACTCGGCAGAAAACCATTGTGTATTGGCTTTTATTTTTAGGGTGTTTATTTTTTCATTTTTAAAATTGTTGTGCCAGTTATACCCTACAAAACTACTTTGATACAAGGTATAATTTAAATCCGGTACTTTACTTTGGTTTTCATATTCTGCCGAAACAGTATTTTTTTCGTTCCATTTGTACTGTGCCGAAAGGGCCAAAGTAGAAAAGGTTTGTTTTGAAACTGATTTAGAGAATAAAGCCTCTCCTTTTAATTTGTTTTTAGAATACGTATATTTTCCACCAACGGCATTGAGCTTGTCATTGTTTAAGTTAGGTACAACCACCTGATTTCCTGAAATCAAAACTCTCTTGTATAAATAATTGTATTGGTAGTTTTCGGCAAATACGTGAACGGTTCCTAATGTTTTATTGGCAAAACTGACCCCAACTTTGTTGTAAGTACTATTGTTTCTAGTCACATCAAAAGAATTGGTGGCAACGTAACTTGTTCCGAATTTTGCTATAGCCGATTTACTGCTAAACTCAAACATTTTGGTTTCGTAACTAAACTGATGAGTTAGTGCGATAGCGTTTTGGCTCTCTTTACTAGTCAAACGAAAGGAATGATCTAGAAAGTAGCGTCGCCCGATGAGCAATGACTTGGCATCTGCAAAAAACACTTCCAGTCGGGAACGTTTTGTAAATTGAGAATTGCCCGATTTGAAATCGGAAAGATTAGAAACGCCACCGTTTTCGCCATTTAAAGCGTCTTGGCTTACATAATGAAAATTGGCTAAATAACGCTTGTTTTTTGAAAAATAGCTGGTTGTGAATCGGAAGTTTCCAGCGCTTGACAAGGAATTTACATATTTTCCTAAAGAACGTAATCCTTTATACGCAATAGAAAAGTTAAGCTGCTCGGAAGTATTTAAGGTTATAAAAGCATCGACAGATTGCCCTTGTTCTAAGACTGTTTTGAAATACAACTCGGTGATGGGAGTGGCTACGGAATAATAATTAATGTCCTTGGCATTACTATAATTGAAATGCTTGGCTTTGAATCCAAATTGAGGCAAAGTGCTTCCGTTGTTCAAACCAAAATCTAAAGTGTTGTATGTATGTCCATCGTTAGCAAAGGGCAAAAGCCCAAAATTATCTTTGCGTAAATGATTGAATTTATAGTCTTTGTGTATGGTCATTGAAGTATCTACAAAAGTAGTATCTCGCTGCAAGGTTACTATACGATACATCGTGATAGGTGCTTTCGGGTTTTCTTTGGGTTTTTCACGCAACGATTTTTTTATCGTATCGTTTTTGTTTATAGCCAATTCATCATCCACTTGTGCAAAACTGCTACTCGTAAATATAAATACTAAAAATATAACTAATTGCTTCATATAGTAAAACTGAATTGCAAAAATACACAATTATTATGCATAAAAAAAGCCCACCAATAGGTGGGCTTTAATTATTTT
>CAXYWC010000088.1:0-7879 GCA_964292845.1 uncultured Flavobacterium sp.
TATTATTATCTAAATTATCTTTTACAATAATTTCTTTCTCGTTACGATTTACATTCTTATTCCACCAGTCATTGTATTGTTCAAAAGTTTTTTCAGTCCAAGTTGGCAAGTCTGTTGTCATGCTAATTTTTGATAATGGTTGCAAACCATATTGCTCAAAACTTAATTGAGTTTCCTTTCCGTAAGCATTTTTAAAATACGGATGCTCATTTTTAAAAATCACTCTGGACTTACCTACATTGTTATCAAACAAAGGATTTGTTACAACTTGTTTGGCTATTTTACCTGCCTCTGCATCAGAATATTTTACATTTTGTGCTTTACCAGGAATAATTGTACAACGACACCCAAAATCATTTATCGGCGTTATTCTATTCCAAACGGGGCTTGTTTTTAATAAGGTTAATTTGTCTAGTAATTTATGTTCCGGTCGCACTCGACTATCTCCTGCGGTCGAATATTCTAAATATTCACATTGCAAGCTATCCCATTTATGCGCTATTATAGCACTTTGATTGGCTGCGTTGTATTCGGTTCTTAAAAAGTTATTATTGAAAGCGTAACCATCATCGGCGATGCGCTTTTTAAATGATTCAAAACCTACTATTTTACCGTTTTCGTCTATCATTCTATCTCTAAAATGCAACATCTCGGTTAAACTTTTGGCTGCCGAAAAAGCATAAATATTATGCTGTAAATAAGTTGACAATATGGTGCGACTATCGTCATAAGTAAATGATTTTCCGCCTAATCCGTCATTCACTCCATCAATTAACTTACGAGCAGTTTTGAAGTACAAATCTTTATTTATATATCCTTTGTCTCGCTTTTCTTGTAGGAGCTCACGAGCTATTTGGGTATAAATATCATCCCAATTATCATCTGCTAAATCGGGCAAAATTGCACCGCCACAATCTTTACAAACATGGCTATATAAATCATTTAATTGCCCAACTATGGTTGGGCTGGGTCGAAAAAATCAGCTAAATTTTTAAAGAGTTTGTCTACAAGATTTTGTTTTTTAGTTTCTAAAAGTTGCTTTTTATCTTTCGTTTTTTTATCCGTTCCGGGCTTTTTAATTTCGTCTGTAGTATCTGTTTGGTTATCCTCTTTTACTTTGTTTGTTTCTTGCATTTCGGCTTTTAGTTGTGCATAATTCTCGGGTTTAGGAATGCCATAAGTTTGATACCAATAGTCATCGCCTACAGGTACTTTGGTCGATACAAACGTATCTATCTCCATACGTGTTTTTAACTTGGCTAGATTGAGTTCTAGCTCGTAACCAAATTTTCCGCCATCTACTTTATAACCATACGATTTTAATATATTCGTAAAAAATGGACTGTTAAGCATGTTTTCAACAAAAATCAAATCCGAAGCTGTAATCTCGTCTTGTTGTTCGCCGTGTTCTTTACTTTGTGCGTAACCGCTAGAATCGCTAGACGAAGTGGTTTCGGTATTACCTAAAATACAGATTGCCATTTCATTATTACAAGCATCTTTAAAACTTCCTTGTAACTTTCCATCTCCATTACTGCTTTTTCCGTCGAGCATTTCAAATTCAGCTTGCTTTGGTATCATCATAGCTAGTGAACTACCACTACTGTCTAAAACTTTTTTAAGCTCTGTTTTTGTTTGTGTATCATAAGCATCATAATACATGATACGTACAGGTTGCCCAAATATCTCAACATATTGCGCCCAATCTCCAAAGTTTCCACGTTTGTAAACGGCATACATAGAGCAAGCTAATAGTAAACCTAAATCATTTTTTTTGCCGATTACCCATACGAAAGGCATGTCTTCATATTTAAAAGCATTTTCTTCGGTAATACCGTATTGACTTCGAGTAATTAAACCTTTTTCGGGTTTAATGTGTTTCCTAGGAATAGGTTCAAATTGAAATTTATCGCCTATTATAAACTCGACTCCAGAAATGCCCCAAAATTGACTTTCTAAAATCTGAGTAATTAAATTTCGGCCGTCATTACTAGCCATTAATTCGCTTAATGGCTTGTCTTCTTTTCCATTAGCATCAAATCGTTTTAGCTTTTTATTGAGTACTGATTTGATTCTTTTTTCTAAAATACCTTTCAAATAGCCGTCCATTGAAACCACATCATGATATAAATCATATAAACCTACACGATTTGGAAAATATACACTTTCCGCTGATAGTACATTAGTTTTTAAGGTTTGTATATCCTTATGACTCCTGTCTGGCGAAACAAGGGTTAAATCATTTATGATAATATTTGGTTTTTTTTGCTCTTTTTCCATAGTCTAAAATCGTTGTGTTCTTTTATAATTTGATGCCCAAAATACAGGGTTTACAGCTTCACTTTCGTCAACATCTGACGTAGTAAGGTCGTCGGGTTTGTATGGCCAATCGGGATTAATATCTCCGTTTTTGACATCAATTAGCCAACCAGGTTCTTTATTAGTTCCAATCATTAAACTAAAGTCATCAGCAAAAACTTGTAAGTTTACGTTTGGATTTGCTTTGCGAACCAACCAGTAAGAAGCTACTATTTTTACGCATTTTTTTAAACTTTCATCTACTATGGTTGGCGCTACGGTTGCTGTACCAAAAAGAGCTTTTAAATCGTATTTAAACAAATAACCTTTTACAAAATCTTCGGCTGATTTTAACTGCAAAAGTACTTCGTCGGAGTTTCCTCGTATTATTTCTTCAACAATTTCTGGGTATAATTCTGTTATGAGTTCTTCGGGTTGTACTAACATATTTGTATTTTTAAAGTCGGTGTTTACTAGTTTTACGTTCTGAGAATTCTATAGCTCCAGAGGCGGCACTAATCTCTTTGTCTTGAATAATTTTAACCGCACCTTCTACAGCATCGGGGCCATCAATCATTTTAGCTTTCATGGTAAAGGATGTAAATTGCGCTGCCAATCGAATCATATGCGGGTTATTTTCTTCGTTCTTATTAAGGATTAAATTGCCTAATCTATTTATTGGTTCTAGAGTTCCTTCAACCCTTACTGGTTTTGCAGGTTTTTTTCTATCATCTGGCCTTATTGGTAAAAAGATATTTTTTTCGTTTGAAATTCTATAAATATGTGGCAATAAAACTTGTTCATAAAATGGATTTTGCAAGGTGTTGTTTTCTATATAAATATAAACTGTATCAACACCCGCTTTTCTACATATATCATAAGCTTCAAATAAGAACTCACAAAAAACAGCATTACCCATTTGGTTTAACCAAGCTTTGTATATATAATATTTTAATCCTTTTCTACCTACTATAACGATGGCTTTATTACTGGAGCTTTTACTTTCAGATTCACTTGGAGATGGATCGGCATAAATTACAACTGACTCACAAGTTTTAAGCATCGGACATTTGTCAAATAGCATTTCCTTAAAAGTATCGCCTCCATCCATAGGGTTATTGCAATATTCTTTTTGAAAGCTTTCATGAGAAATAGATTTTTCTACTCTATTAATTGCTTCTTCTGAGTTCTTTTGTGGCCAGCTACTTTTACCTTCTTTGTCTCGAATATTAATGACATCCCATTTGTCTGCTTTTTTACCCATTTCAGTAATACAGCAATACTTTGCAATGATATTACCACAGGCAATTAGAAGTAAACCATTAGAAATAGATCGTGTTGGAATAAGCGCTTGCTCAATCCATTTTACTCGCTCTTTTACAAGTTCTGGATTACGGCAAAATTCATCGGTATCTATATCATCAATAAGAATGACATCGGGACGGGTGGCATCATTTCGGGTTCCACGAGGTGATTGTCCTGCTCCAATAGCTCTAAAAGAAACTCCTTTACGTGTTTTGAATTCAGAGGCTTCCCAAGAACCTATTTTTTTTTGTAAACCGTAATCACTTATAATTCGATTGTTACGTTCTAAAATTCCTTTATATGGTAATAATAAACGTTCAGCATTATCAGCTGAATTTGATATTAAAAGTATGTTTTTCTTTTTACCAGTTAAGGTAAGTTTTAGGACTTCAAACATGGTTCGTCCCGATTTTGAAAGCTCACGTGCCCAAGAACGGACTAAATACAATTCAGGCTTTGACATGACAAGTTTAGTAGATTTTTTATGAAAATCCGCAGCTTCGCTTGTATAATAATTAGGGAAGTAATATTTAAACCAGTCCTCGTCGTTAGCTTCTAAATGTTTGATTCTTTTTAGTTTATCGGCGTGGCTTTCTTTTAAGTCAATAGGTGTGGCATTGTCCATGTTTTCACAGAACTCACGCCATATATCCATATATTCTTTATTACTTACTTTTTTAGCCATTTTTTAATTTTCCATTGATAAACTCATCCACATAATTTTTGAAACGAATAGCTTCGTCTAAATCAATACCTTGAATAAATGTTAATAATTGTGTGCTTACTTGCACGTATTCGCCAATATTGGTTTCAACTTCTAATCTTTGAATGTTAGAAGTTATTTTGCTCATGGTGTCGGCTTCGCCATTGGTTGGGATATTTTTTTGATACGGATTCGTTTCCCATTTTCCTTTAATCAATAAGTCTGGACGATTGGCAATGTCTTCGTTAATCGCTTCGAGTTGATTATACCAGTGAATTAATTGATTTTGTTTGGTGGTCAAAAGACTTTTACGCATTTTATCCCACCCAAATTGTATAATCCATTTCCCTATTGTCTTTTCAGTAACATTAGTTCTAACAGCTATTTCTTTGGCGGTTAATCGCTCTTTTGTGTATAAGATTTGAGCATATTCCTGCTCTTCTTTTTTACTTATCCCCATTGTATATCTCGTTTTTAACGAGACAAAATTGCGTTTAAAAACAAGGTTTAAAAAAAAACAAAGCAAGGGTTTCACTCTTATTTTGAGGACTTTACAAATAGATGGAAGTTTGTAATCTCAAAAGGGAACAACCCGAAAATTAAAATCAGATAAATGGATAAGTTCAAAAAAATTGATAAAGAATTTTGCTTAACAGACAACAGTGTGAATGTTTATAAATATCGCTTGTTGACCGAAGGTTTACTTCTTGACCAATACAAGAAAAATCCGATCGGATTTATGATGCATGAACGTGAAGGCGGTGTTTTGGTTAAATGGGAAGATTTTAGAACCGAAGGCGACCGTTTATACGGAAAACCAGTTATTAATCTTTCACACCCAAAAGGCGAAGACATCGCTGCCCAAGTTGAAAACGGTTTTATTAATGCCGCTTCAATGGGTAAAATTATTTGCCTTGCCGCTTCCGATGATCCAAAATTGAAACTAGAAGGACAAACGGGACCAACTGTAACTAAATGGTTTCCGCGTGAAATATCCTTTGTGGATATTCCGGGTAATCATAACGCATTAGCGAACCTGTATGATATTGATGACAACGAGTTGAATCTCGCTGATTTTGTAAAACCAAAAATTGAAAATATGAGTAAAATTGTTTTAGCCGCCACATTGCTTACGGCTCTAAATTTAAGCGACAATTCGAGCGAAACGGATTTAAATACAGCCGTTCAAAACTTGGTCGATATAGCTAGTAAAGTACCCGGACTAGAAAAAGATTTAGCTGACAAAAATACGGAATTAGAAACCTTTAAAAAAGCTAGCACTACTAAAGAAGTAGCTGACTTGGTTGCTAAAGGAACTGCCGATAAAAAATTGACTAAAGATTTAGCTGATAAATTGGTTATTGATTATGCTGAAAATCCAACTGGATTAAAAAGTTTAATCGATGCAATGCCTGCGCAAATTTCTGTAGTAGATGCTTTGGCAGATAAAGGTGCAGCTGGAGACTTTGAAGGTAAAGGTTGGGACGACTTATACGCTTCTAATGAATTAGAAAAAGTGCGTACCAAATTCCCAGACTTGTACGAAAAATTGAGAAAAGAAAAATTTCCTAACGCTTAATATTTAAAAAAAATTATGGCAAATCCTAAAATCCCACAAGAGTTTTGGAGCTCTTATATTGTAGAGAAACTACGTAGAACAAATCCACACATCATGCTTTGTTTCGATGAATCGAAATATATCATGGGCGGTTCAGTGGTGTATATCCCACAAGCAGGAGCAAAACCAAACGTTGTCAAGAATAGAGGTTTTGGCGCAGCAACAGCAGTACAACGTGGAGACACAGCTGTTATGTACGGACTAGATGTATTTACAACCGATCCAACAGCTATTACAACTGCTGAAGCAAACGAAATTAGCTACGAGAAAACAGACAGCGTTCTGGGAGATCATACAGGAACCCTTGCTGAAACTATCGGAGACGAATTAACGTATTCATGGATTAAAGGAGTGAAGCCTGCCGTAGGAGGCGGAACAACAGTTGAATATCTTCCTGCTGGAAGACAAATTGCAACTAGTGGAGCTGCTACAGCTGTAAATCCAGAAGACGGACAAACAGGAACGCGTAAAGCCTTTAATTATAAAGAAGTTCAAGGAATGCAGGCGAAATTTAATAAAGATAATGTAGCTAAAGATAATCGTTATGCAATGGTTGAAAGTTATATGTATCAACAATTCATTGACTCTTTGTCAGCTAATCAAATGGCCGCATTTCAAGCGACTGCTGATTTAACTAATGGAGTTGTGGGGAAATTTGCAGGCTTTACTTTCTTAGAAAGAAGTTCAGTTTTAGCATTGACTTCGGCTGGCGTGTTTAGATTACCAGGAGAGGCTTCGGCTGCTACTGATAATTTAGCAAGTATCTTTTGGCAAAAAGATAGTGTTACCAAAGCATTGGGAGACACTAAACTTTTCCAAGATATGGATAACCCATTATACTATGGAGACATTCATTCAGGATTGGTAAAAATGGGCGGTCGTTGCCGTCGTGAAGACTGGAAAGGGGTTGGGCTTGTCGTTCAATCAGCATAATAGTAATACATAGTGGCCTCCTTAAAATAGGAAGCCACTATTTAAAAACATTCAAATGGAGTTATTTCTATACACAACATTAACTGGTTTTTTTGCTGCCTTGATTACCTGGTTCTTTAAACGTAAAAGTAACGATTTAGATAACGAAATAAAATCTGCAAATCTATATAGAACGTTATTGGATGACGCCACAAAAAGGCTAAATCAAGCTATTGATATGATAAATGAGCGAGACGAAAAAATAAAAATTTTGATGTTGGAAATAGAAAGGCTGACAGATGAACTCAGAAAATTTAAACAATTAAACGGTAAAACGCATGACACCACTAGCCACTAACGCCTTAAAAATAGCTCAAAGCCAAATTGGTAAACAAGAACTTCCAAAGGGAAGCAACGCAGGAATTGACGTTGAAAAATACTTAAAAAGTGTTGGGTTGGGTAAAGGGTATTCGTGGTGTATGGCGTTCGTTTATTGGTGTTATTTTGAAGCTTCAATTCAGACTGTAACCAAGAACTCACTAAAAAAAACAGGAGGTGTTTTAGCCCAGTGGAATACAATTGATACAAAATACAAAAAACAGGAACCACAACCTGGCGATGTTTTTATAATGGATTTTGGCAAAGGTCAAGGACATACAGGTTTTGTTTTGAAAGTATTACCAAAAGGGAAAATTCAAACCATCGAGGGCAATACTAATGACGACGGAAGCCGTGAAGGTTACAAAGTTTGCATTAGAACCCGAAACATTACTACAATAAAAGGATTTATTAGAATTTAAAGACAATTTAAAAACCAATTAAAAATGAAAAAATTATTTAGCATTTTGTTTTTGTTTGTTGTTTTGGTCGGAACGTTAATTTCTTGCAAAAGTGTTAGCGTTCCTTCTCCAACAAAAACAGAAATAACAAATACCATCACTAAAGAAGTGATACACGATACTGTTTTTGAAATCAAAAAAGACAGTAGCTATTACAAAGCTTGGCTAGAATGTCAAAACGGAAAAGTAGTTATAAAAGGAAAA
>CAXYWC010000089.1:0-7593 GCA_964292845.1 uncultured Flavobacterium sp.
CTGCTTTTAGTTTGTCGGCAGCAGTTTTTGCATCCGCTTTCGCTTTGGCATCAGCATCGGCTTGTTCTTTACGTAAACGGTCGGCTTCGGCTTCGGCTTTCGCTTGCTCTGCTTTTAGTTTATCAGCAGCGATTTTCGCATCGGCTTTGGCTTTGGCATCAGCATCGGCTTGTTCTTTACGTAAACGATCGGCTTCGGCTTTAGCATTGGCTTGCTCTGCTTTTAGTTTATCAGCAGCATTTTTTGCGTCGGCTTTGGCTTTAGCATCGGCTTCGGCTTGTTCTTTACGTAAACGGTCGGCTTCGGCTTTAGCATTGGCTTGTTCTGCTTTTAGTTTGTCAGCAGCGATTTTTGCATCCGCTTTGGCTTTGGCATCCGCATCGGCTTGCTCTTTGGCTTTTGCTTTCGCATCGGCTTCAGCTTTCGCTTGCTCTGCTTTTAGTTTGTCGGCAGCATTTTTTGCATCGGCTTTCGCTTTAGCATCCGCATCGGCTTGTTCTTTACGTAAACGGTCTGCTTCGGCTTTCGCTTGTTCTGCTTTTAGTTTGTCAGCAGCAGTTTTTGCATCCGCTTTCGCTTTGGCATCGGTTTCAATTTTTATTTTTTCCTCTGCTTTGGCTTTTTCTTCTTTTAACAAACGTAAACGTTCAGCTTCGGCTTGTGCCGCTGCTTTATCCGCTTCTGCTTTTAGTCTAGCAGCTGCTTCTGCATTTCTTTTTGCTTCAGCGGCTTCTTTTTCTTTTCTTATTCTTTCGGCTTCTAATTCTGCTTTTTCTTTTCCTTTTAACGCTAATAATCTATCGGCTTCTGCTTTATTAGCTTTTGCGTTTGCGGCTTGTTTTAGTTTATCATCTGCGATTTCTTGTTGTCTACGTAAACGCTCTGCCTCTAGATTTTCTTTATCTTGTTGTTTTTTA
This sequence comes from uncultured Flavobacterium sp., assembly GCA_964292845.1. Lineage (GTDB taxonomy): Bacteria > Bacteroidota > Bacteroidia > Flavobacteriales > Flavobacteriaceae > Flavobacterium. Next base: position 918 of record CAXYWC010000089.1, read on the forward strand.
AGAGCCAACTCTTCATTTTTCCTTTTTTGGATTTCTGCTGGAGAATTTCTCTTAGCTGCTTCTGCTTTAGCGGCTCTTGCTTTACGCAAACTATCGGCTTCTGCTAATGCTTTTGCTCTGTCTTGCTCAGCTTTTAGTCTGGCCGCAATTTCTAATTTTGTTCTAGCTTCGGCGGCTTCTTTTTGTTTTCTTAATTTTTCAGCTTCTAGTGTTGCTTTGTCTTTTCCGCTTAATGCTAATAATCTATCGGCTTCCGCTTTTTTAGCTCTTGCATTTGCATCGGCTATTTCTTTAGCTGTTGCGAGTTCTTTTGCTTTTCGAAGTCGTTCTGCTTCTAATTTTGCTTTATTTTGCTCGTTTTTCAATGCCAATGCAACTGCTTTTTCTTTTTGTAGTTGAGCAGGTGTTTTTTTGTTAACATCAACAGGTTTTGTTCCAGGATTTGTTTTTTTAGTTGCTCTAACAATTGGTTTTGCATCTTCATAATCTCCGTAACCTTTTATTTTATAGGCTAATGTGATTTCATGAGAGATTCCAAAATTGGATAAATTACCCATTCCTTTTTCAAGAGTATAGCCTAGCGATACTTTTTTTGCGATGGTTAGACCAACACCTCCTGAAATACCATAAAGGCTGTTATAACCTGCTTGTATCCAACCTGCCTTTGGGGCATTAAGGAGTAAATTTGTAGAAAAAATGGTTTTGCCTTTTGCAGCTTCTCCTTTTAGAATTATAGAAAATTTTCCGTTTTCAAAAAGTCCTGAATTGTACATATAACCCGTGTACATAATATGCCCTGCGAAACTTTTTGCAGGATCATCTGAAACTAATCCTGAACCTGTAAAATTATAAAAAAAGATGTTATTTGCAGCGATTCCAAAATCCATAAAACCAGTACTATAATTTAAGCCTGGCGTTATGGTAACTAAAGAGTTTTTAGGCACGTTTTGAAGTGCTAAATCGGTTGAATTTGTTATTACTTTTCCTGTATTTAAACCGCTGTTTACGTAAGCTAAATTTAATCCAAATGTAAAATTACTGTCGTTTGAGAGTTCTACATTTCTGGCAAAATTTCCTACGATTCCAAAAGTGGTTAGGACGCCGTAATTTCTTTGAAATAATCCGAGACCAATGCCGTTATTTTCTCTAAATTTTCCTGAATAACTAGCAAAATAGGCTTGTGGTGCATTTTCGAATCCTGAAAATTGTCTTTTAGTGTACATACTAATAAAAGACTCGTCTTCACGAACAAAACTAAATGTGGGGTTTATTAAGAATTTATTAAATTTTAATGAGTTTTTTGCTGGCACATCAAACGAAACTACACCACCTTCTTGTGAGTAGTTTGGCAAAATGAAACCTAAAATCAGTAATAAGGTAATAAATTCTTTTCTCATCTATTTAATAATTGTAATTGATCCTTTTTTTATTGGACTTCCATCTCTAGAAATAATATAATAATACACTGGGTTTACAGCAGTGAAATCTATTGCTGTAAGTGGCCATTTACCGTCATAATTAGTGGTTTGCAACACGATTTGACCTGTTGCACTGACTACCATCACTTCGGTATTTGCATTTATATATTCTTGTGGTATTTCCCAAGTGTCGTTGCTACCGTCACCATTTGGGCTAATAAGATTTGGGATCTGTACGGGATTTACACCTTCTTTAAGTTGAAATAGAAATTCTTTCGTTGCTAAACAGCCTACGGTTTGGTTTACTATTGCTTTGTAGTGGTTTGGTTCTGATGTGGTAAATGAATTTGTGGTTTCTGCTGGAAGCAAAATGCCGTTTTTGTACCATTCGTATGTAGGTCCACCTGCGCTTGTTGTTATTGTAATTGTTTTTAGTTCTCCGGCAGCAATTATATTTATTTGTGGTTCTTCTAGTACATCAATACTAGCTGTAAATCCTGGAACTGTTAAGGTAATGCTATTTGAAGTTGACGAGCAGGTTCCTTGGTTGACCACCACGTGGTAAACTCCTGGTTGGTTTGCGGCATAACTGAAAGCGGTTGCACCTGCTATGGCAACATCATCTTTAAACCATTGATAAGCATATCCTGCGGTAGTACTTAGTGTAGTAGCGCTAGGAGGGCAAACTGTGGTGCCACCACTTGATGTAATATTGAATGTAGATCCTGCCGCAACAATATTTACGGTTACGTCTTGTGATCGAGTTACTGAACTTGAACATACTCCATAGTCAATTTCTACATGATATACTCCAGAGGTTGTTACGCCTATGGAAGAACCTGTACCTGAAAGTAAGGTTGCTCCTCGATACCATTTGTATTTTAGGCTTGGGAATGAAATAGGAGAGGGGTCTGCAATAGTGGGAGTATCTACAGAAAGTGTAAAGCTACCTCCTCCACAAATATTTGCCGTTGTACTGTGATTGTTTATCCAAAAACCGTTATTAAACGGCATGTAATAAGAGGGTATGGCGGCACTCGTAGCACTGGTAACTGGATTAGTACTTGAGACTCTTAGCTTATAACCAATTCCTGATGTTGAAGCAGGAAGTAAAAAACTAAACTCACCTGTGGCTCCGGAAAATGTTGGGGAAGAAGATAGTAAAATAGGTGTTGCGAAACTCCCTGTCGCATCAGAAAGTTCTAGTTTGAAAGTATTTCCTACTCCAAAAGCACTTCCTGAAATAATAAAAGTACTCCAATAGGTCACTGTTCCATTATTTGCACAACGTTGAAAAACAGTTCCACCATGGCTAGGAGAACCATTCGTTACATTGCTAATAGTTTGTCCAAAAACCGTTACTGGTAAGAAAAACAGGCATAAAGCAAAAACGAGAACATATTTATTGGTAAGACTATTTATTTTACTTTTCATACTATTTCATTTTACTTTTTAAATAAAAAAAATTAAAAACAACTTATAAACAAAATGTTTTTATGCTGAATTTAATAAAATCTAAGAAATCCATTAGGAGCTATTTTTCTCCTAATGGATTTTTAATACCATCATTTTTATACTATTTTTCTACTTCGATGATGCTGTAATTTTACTTAATTTTATTCTAAAATCCGGATTATTTTTAACATTATATATATCTAAAAACATTTCCGTATTTGGTGTGTTTTGATAAAGATTATAGAAAGATGGATTTCCATAATAATCTTCTAAATCTTCATTGTTTGCAATATTTTCAACAAAAATGTTTCCTTTGCAATTGTTAAAATAAATTTCTTCAAATTTTATTTTTTTAGTAGCTGATTCCAATTTTACATCTTGAGACAACACAGCTGCCGGATTATATCCTGAAATAACACTTCTCTTTATAGCATATGATGCGTTGTCTCCAATAAAAACAGCTTCTCTTACTAAACCGCTTGCAATAGCACCTGGTATATCTTGTGAAATATTTACTAGGGTACAATTTATTGCAGCAACATCTGTCGATTTTTTAGAAAAATCAGTTTCTTCTTTTTTATCATACGATAATACATTCATACATCTTGAGCGTTTTGAACCGGAATACAACGGATCAGTAATAGCAATGGAATTATCCATTTTACATTGTGCTCCTTGTGTGAATCTGAAATCGTCTCCACTAGATTTTAAAGAAACTAACTTACTTGCAACAATATCGCCACCTATAATTTCAAAAGAGTTACCTGCCGCAAAACTACACATTACATTTTCGATAACTGTTTTGTTTCCTACACATGCTAGTGATAAGGCATTATAATCTTTAAATCCTTTTATTTTTTTTCCTGCAAATTCTATTCTAAGAAATCTTAAAACTCCTGAATTACTTTGAGAATTTACACCTCCGTATATTGTTAAATTGGCGTCTAACTCGTAATTTATAGAAGCTGTTCCTCCAAATTTATTAGTTGGAGCATCCCCTAAAATAACCAATCCACACCAGTCGCCTGGCTTTTTTACCGCATTGTTTGAAGTAAATACAATAGGATCTGTTTCAACACCATTTGCAATAATTTTAGCGCCTTTTGTAATAATTAAAGCCCCATCCGTTTCTGAATCTCCTTTAATTACCGTACCTGCTTCAATTGTAAGTTCTGCATTGTTTGTTACATATACAGGTCCTTGCAGAAGGTATGTATTTTTCTTATACCATGTAGTATTTGTCGTTATCTTACCATACAAAATTTGATTTGTTTCATCATACTCTGTCTTTGTAGGCTTAAACTCCGTCCAGTTGTTCATCCAATTATTGGCTCCAACGATACCTTTTTCTTGTTGTGCTGTTGCGGTAAAAACCACAAGAACCAAGATCCATTTAATTTGTATAAGATTTTTCATAGGGGTAGGTATTAAAAAGAATTATTTGGGATAATGCTTTAGTTTATTCGTTTATATGCTGCAATTCTTTTAGCATTGACTCATAATACAAGATTGAAATAATTAAATTTCCTTTGTCTGCATAAGGCGTCATTAGTCTTTGAAATTCAACCGTTGCGGCAAGAAAAGTTGCAGTATTGTCTTTTTGTAATTGCAATGCTTTTTTGTTATCTGCATTTTCTGGAATCCCTACATCTTGTAATGTAATTCCAGGTTTAGTTGTTAAGGCAATATAAGGCATCGTGTTTACCAAAACTCTTATACGCTCTATGTACAATTCTAGCAAAGGTCCCTTTGTCATGCCTTCCAATTCTGATTTTTCATGGAATTTTTTAACCGAAGCGCCTGTGCTTATAATACCAACAGGTTTTGTTGCTTGCGCCTCTGCATTGCTTACTGTGAATAACAAAAATAAGCTAAAAATAATAATCTTTTTCATTGTAATTTGTTTAATAGTTTTAATAATTTAAAAGTTTTCTTACTCTAAAACACATCTTCTAAATTTACTTGCAAGTTTCTAATAACTTTTTAATAAAAAAAAAATATTTTGCTTGTTTTTTAATTAAAAAATGTGTAATAAAAAACACATGTTTCTTGTTTTTTAATTACTAATCTAAAATCGTGCCAAAAAATTTATTTGTATGCAAAGCACATTGTTTTTTAATAAAATTTTATTTTTTTAGCTGTTTTTTATTCCTTTTTAAGGAGCGCAAAAGTACGCTGTTTTATTTATAACCTCCTAGTTTTGAGGGCATTTTATTTAAAAAATATGTTTTATACAACATTAAAAACTTTTTTATATAAAATTAGCACTTTTTTGTTTTGTTTTATACAAACTCTCTATTCTTTGTGAGAAATAGTAATCATATTGTTAATTTTACTGTATTGCCCTATATTTGCACTATGCATTTTAATAAAATTATTGGTCACGAACATTTAAAAAATCACTTGCTACAAAGTGCAACCGCTGGTCGAATTCCGCATGCTCAGCTATTTGTTGGCCCTGAGGGGTCTGGAACCTTACTTACCGCTATTGCTTATTCTGAATATATCTTATGTAACACTAAAGATAGTGAAAGTTTTGGAGAAACTAATGCTTGTCACTTAAAATTTAATACTTTTTCGCATCCTGATTTGCATTTTATATACCCGACAGTCACTACCGATGGAGTGAAAACCAAGCCGAAAAGCACTGATTTCCTGACAGATTGGCGAAAATTTTTATTAGAAAAACCCTACGGAAGTATTTTTGATTGGTACGCTATTCTTGATGTAAAAAATAAACAAGGCGAAATTAGGGTAGAAGATGCGCAAGAAGTTTTGAAATCGCTTTCGCTAAAAGCGTATGAAGGTGGCTACAAAATTATGATTGTTTGGATGGCCGACAAAATGAATATTGCCGCTTCAAACAAATTGCTAAAACTACTCGAAGAACCTACCGAAAAAACGCTGTTTATTCTTGTTACCGAAAACGAAGAAGATATTATACAAACCATTCGTTCCCGATGCCAAGTGTTGCATTTTTCGGCATTGAGCGAAAATGCTATTACCGAATCGCTCATTGCTAATGAAAATATTGAGCCTAAAAAAGCACAAAAAATTGCCCACAAATCGCAAGGAAATTACAATAAAGCCTTGCAGTTTTGCCGCGAAATAAACGACGATTTGCCTTTTGAAGAATGGTTTGTCACTTGGGTTCGTGCGGCTTTTAGAGCTAAAGGAAACGCCGCTGCGATTCATGATTTAATTTTGTGGAGCGAGCAAATTGCGGGTTTGGGACGTGAAACACAAAAAAAATTCTTGCATTTTTGCATCGAAATGTTTCGCCAAGCTTTGCTGTTAAATTACGAAACCGAAAAACTAGTGTATCTGGAAACAACTGTTGACAAATTTAGTTTCGAAAAATTCGCGCCGTTTGTAAACGGAAACAATATAAACGATATATTTAAAGAAATTTCTGATGCTATTTATCACATAGAACGCAACGGAAATGCTAAAATAATTTTAACCGATTTATCTATAAAACTAACTCGTTTAATTCATAAAAAATAAAAAAATTGCCACAGACTACACAGATTTCCACAGATTAAAAAAAAAGTAGATTTTGATTATTAAAAACCTGTTTAATCTGTGGCGAAAAACAAATTTAAAACACAATTTTACAAATTCTTATCATTTAAACTAAAAAAACAACCCCATGGAAAACCTTGCATCGCTTTTTGTTTTACTATTTCTGGCCATTACTTTCCTGCAATCAGGTTATGATAAATATACCGATTGGAACGGAAATGTCTCTTGGCTTACCGACCATTTTGCAGGAACTATTTTTGCAAACAGAGTGCCACTTG
>CAXYWC010000090.1:0-6847 GCA_964292845.1 uncultured Flavobacterium sp.
CTGATCCAGCCGATGTTGATGGTTCGGAAGATGATATTTATTGTCAGTTTTTAACCGTTCGTGAAATGATAAAAATGTTTTGTGAAGATTTTGTTGAGGAAAATAGTTTGGCTTAGTATCATGCACACCAAACCATTTAAAATTAAATAGGTTTATCTCTTAAATCTATGAATAAAACAATCGTTATTTAACAATTATACAACATATTTAAACGAAATTTCTTTATATTTGCTTTTTTTATATATATTTGCTATCAAAAATAATAAATAAAAGAAAAGAAACACTTTAGAATGTCATTTGTCAAGCTAAGTAACAACTAAGCTAAATCATATTAAAAATGACTTATCTGAATAATTTTTGCAGCAAAGACTATTTTTTTTATAAGAAAATCAAACAATTAATACCTTTAAAAACATATGTTTAGCCGATTTAACTTTTTTAAAAAATTATTTGTACGAAAAGACAAAACCTCAACTAACGATTTGAAAAGCATTATTAGTAATGGAGGATTTTTAGTCGATTTAAGAACTAAAGACGAATTTGGTCAAGGTCATATTGAAGGCTCTATAAATATTCCATTAGCGGAACTAGGCAAAAGTTTAGAGAAATTTAAAGATCATACCCATATAGTACTGGTTTGTTTTAGTGGTAATCGTAGTGGTTTTGCAAAAGATATTCTAGAAAAAAAAGGATTTAAAAACACTATCAATGCAGGAGCATGGGAAGAGGTGAATCATCTTTTAACCGAACAAAAATAAAATTTTATTATGCAATTTACAGAAATAATAGCCCTCATAAAACAACCATGGCCTTGGTATATAGCAGGCCCGTTAATTGGTCTTGTTGCCCCTGCCCTCTTATTAATAGGAAACAAATCTTTTGGAATTAGCGCTTCGCTTAGACACACTTGTGCCATACTTGTGCCTGGGAAAACACCTTTTTTCAAATACAACTGGAAAAGAGAGTTATGGAACATGGTTTTTGTTTTTGGTATATTGCTTGGGGGAATTATCGCTACATTATACTTAGCCAATCCTAATCCTATTATAATTTCGCCAGAACTAAAATTAAGTTTAGCAAACTATGGTATAACTGATATTTCGGGACTCCTGCCATTGCAACTTTTTTCATGGGAAAGCTTATTGACATTAAGAGGTTTTTTAATGATGGTTGCCGGAGGATTTATGGTGGGTTTTGGTGTTAGTTATGCCGGTGGATGTACTAGCGGACACGCCATATTAGGGCTATCTAATTTACAATTACCCTCGCTAATTGCCACTTGTTGTTTCATGATTGGTGGCTTTATTATGGTGAATTTAATTTTGCCTCTTATTTTATCTCTTTAAATAAAAAAACTATGCAAACTAGTTCTACAAATACTTCTCCTGAAGTTAATTTAAATAACAATCTAAGCAACGCTATTGCTGCTGAGAAAGATATGCAAAATTTACTTCACGAGGAATTAGATGACGATATCGATTATGAAGCTGCGTTTCAAAAAGCAAGACCTTACGATACTTGTAGTGTAAATGTGAGTAAATTTGAAGATAAGTGGTCGCACTATTTATCGTATGGTTTTATAGGCATTTTATTCGGGATACTATTTGTAAAAGCGGAAGTTGTCAGCTGGTATCGCATACAAGAAATGTTTCGTTTAGAATCTTTTCACATGTACGGAGTTATAGGAAGTGCGGTTACCGTTGGGGTTATTTCGGTTTTTTTGATTAAAAAATTTAAAATAAAAACTATTAATCACGAAGAGATTGTCTTTCCAGAAAAAAAATTCAATAAAGGAAACGTTTATGGCGGTTTGCTTTTTGGATTAGGTTGGGGTATCACGGGAGCTTGTCCTGGACCTCTTTTTGCTCAGATAGGAACAGGCGTAACTGTAATTACTGTTACATTGCTTTCTGCAATAGTAGGAACATGGGTATATGGTAAAGTAATAGATAAGTTGCCGAGGTAACTTATCTATTACTTTAAATTACCGAGTCATTTGTCTTAGTAATTTAATCCATTTTTCTAGATGATTACGAAAAAAGACAATACAATTAAACTTGAAATTTCCTATTGAAGGTTTACTTTTTTATTCTTCGCTATTCTTTAAATCTTCCTGAACCAATCTAAGTTCCGCTTCTATTATTTCTCGTTCTTGTCTAATCAATCTTGATTTTTCATCTTCTTTTTGGGTTAAATCTTCATAAACCCTTTTTAACTCTTCTTCTATTAGCTTTTTTTCCTCTTGAATTAATTTTAGTTCTTGCTTATATTTATTTATAAGCAATTTTGAAATCGCTAAATTTACATTTTCACCATCTTGCAAGGCTAAATAGATAAAGTACTCTCCATTATCCGAAAGGTCTAAAAAATGAATTTGAGAGGTTAACGTAACAACTATAGTATCCATTTTTTGATCTTTTAGATCTAAAGCTGCAATGAAATTGAGCTTTGCTCTTACAATCTCTAGATAAAAAGTGCTGGCTAATTCTGGATCGTATTCTGGGTCTACCGAAAATGAAAAATAAGAAATTCCAGATTTTACTTCGACAACTGTAAATGCTATAAAACCAGGCACATTTTTCTCTAAATCATCAGCGAATCGTTTTAAAAAATCAGACATTTTGCGTTAAATTGAATTAAATACGAAAACTAAGTTACATTTTTTTTTGATTTTGTAATGCTTTTTTAACAAAAAATAAGAAAATACACTAAAAAAAATACATCTACTGTTTTTAATTCTTACTATTTCTATTGCATAGCCCTGTTTTTAAGGTACTTTCAACTATTTTTCAATAAAAAATAAATTTGATGTAAAATAGCGTTATTCTTTTATTACAATTACTGTTGCTTTAAAACCAGTACCTAAATTCCACTGGTTTTCTGAAATAAGCACTCCTTTTTCATCAAATATTTTGAATTCAGCGGTATTTGGTCCTGAATAACCTTGACTCAATGCTTCAAAATCAATTTTATTGATTCCCTTTTCTAATTTCAAATCTAGTTGCTGAAAATTTCCTCCTAAATAAATTTCATAAATTAGTATTTTATCATTTACTAAGATTCTAATTAAATCGCCATCAACCAAACCAAAATCACGGTAAAAAACACCCACAATAGCTTCCTTGGTCTTGAAATCTCCCAAAAACATATTTCTTCGGTAGAGTTTTGAATCGCCTCCCTCACCTGTATTCGCGCTTTTATTCAATTTATCAGCGTAGATTTTCCCTGGATTCAAATCGCTTACTGGCGAATTAAATGTGTTGCTTTTTTCTAATTTTGGAGCTTCATAAATTTTGGAAGCTGTTTTAAATCGTGTTGGTACAAAAGGTTTTGAAATGGAATATTGTGATGTAGCATCCTGATTTTGTGGAATAGTCCTATCGACTCTTGGAATTCCAGTAGAAGGAATAGAAGAACCTTCCTGAGCAAAACTAACTGCCGAGAAAAAAACAAATAAGAAAATATACCTCAATTTCATGCAATATGTGTATCAATAATTATTCCAACTTTACAGCTCAAAACTGTATTCTCTTTCTACCAATGCTATTCTTGTGGTGTAGGATTTATACCAAGAATTGATGCCTTTTTGTTGTGCTTCTAAATGGGCTGTATTCTGTTTCCATTTTTTTATAGATTCTAAATCCCGCCAATACGAAACCGTAATCCCAATTTCGTTTCTAGCCGATTCTACTCCTAAAAAACCATCTTGCTCATTTACTAATGATTCCATTAGCTCTGCCATTTGGTTATAACCTTCTGTATTTTCAGTTTTTACTGAGGTAAAAATTACTGCGTAATAGGGTGGTTTCATATTTTTAAAATTTCAAAAATCAATCTCAATCTCAAAAGTCAATGTTAAAAAACAATTTTTAAAACTACAACTCTTTGGCTTCTTCCCAAAAAACATCCATTTCGGCTAATGTCATTTCGGCTAAATTTTTTCCTAACGCTACTGCTTTGCTTTCTAAATATTGAAAACGTTTTATAAACTTTTTGTTGGTTCTCTCTAAAGCATCTTCTGGATTAATCTTCAAAAAACGAGCATAATTAATCATCGAAAATAACACATCGCCAAACTCAGCTTCCATTTTGTCCTGATTACCTGCTTCAACTTCCACCTGTAATTCTTGTAATTCTTCTTGTACTTTGTCCCAAACCTGATGTGGTTCTTCCCAATCGAAACCGACTCCTTTTACTTTATCTTGAATTCTAGAGGCTTTAACTAATGCAGGTAAACTTTTGGGAACGCCTTCTAAAACTGACTTTTTTCCTTCCTTCAGTTTTAGTTTTTCCCAGTTTTGCTTTACTTCTTCCTCATCATTTACAACAACATCGCCATATATATGCGGATGACGGTGTACGAGTTTTTCGCAAATACTATTGGCTACGTCTGCTATGTCGAAACTATTGGTTTCACTACCTATTTTGGCATAAAAAACAATATGCAACAACAAGTCGCCTAACTCATTTTTAACTTCATTTAGGTCATTATCCAAAATAGCATCGCCTAATTCGTAGGTTTCTTCGATGGTTAAATGCCGTAAGGTTTGTAGTGTTTGCTTCTTGTCCCAAGGGCATTTTTCACGCAATTCGTCCATTATATCGAGTAATCGGTTGAAAGCTTCGAGTTGTTGTTGGCGGTTATTCATACTAATGATTTTACTTCGTACAGTTCGACCTAAAGGTCTCGTGTGTGTAAAAATAACAAATCCTGCAAATGAAACTCAATTGCAGGACTTATAATTATGTTAAAAAAAACAGTTTATTTTTTAGTCGACTTCGTAGCTTTTTGTGCTGGAGCCTTTTTGGCAGCAGCCATTCCTGCATTTTTAGGAGCTACTGTTTTAGGAGCTTTTGCTGGCTTAGCTTCAGTAGGAACAACTACTTTTTCTGATTTTTCTTCAGCTACAACTGGTTCTTCAGAAGAAACCAATCCTTTTGCTTGCAAAATATTATACCAGTTTAATACTTTTTTAATATCCGAAGCATATACTCTTTCTTGATCGTAATCGGGAAGAATTTCTAAAAAATAAGCCGCTAATTGCGCTTTATCATCTTTAAAAGCTGGTGTTGGCCCGTTGTTTTCTTTCTTAGCAATATTTCTCATGACGTCAACCAATGGTTTTTCGTCGCTATAGGTGTACATCGAAACTTCGGATAATAGACTCACGTTGCTTCGCAAACCTACTGTTATTCTTTTCCCGTCAATAAAAGATTCGGCAACGAAACCAGTTCTTGTTTGTACTTTAAGAGCATATAATCCTGGTTTTCCTGAAATGGCTAATATTTTTTCTAAATTCATTTTTATTGTTTAATCGTTGAACTGTTATTTTGTGAAATCGAAATTACTAAATTATTTATTAAAATCTACCTTCTTTTGGTTACTAATTTCATTCTGTAATCAGGACGGGCTTTGCCTTCCATAATATTTTGTAACTTCTTTTTGATGAATTGTTTCTTGAAAATTGAAATTTTATCGGTAAATAAAATGCCTTCAATATGGTCGTATTCGTGCTGAATTACTCTGGCAATCAATCCGGTATATTCTTCTGTTTTCTTGTTAAAATTCTCGTCGTAATACTCGATAGTAATGTTTGGATTTCGGTACACGTCTTCACGAACATCTGGAATACTCAAACAACCTTCATTAAAAACCCATTCTGTACCTTCTTCTTTGAGCATTTTGGCATTAATAAAGGTTTTTTTGAAACCTTTTAACGCTTCGGCTTCTTCTTTAGAAATGTCGTCGCTATCGCTAAACGGATCGGTATCTACAATAAATAAACGAATTGGAAAACCAACTTGTGGTGCCGCTAATCCTACTCCGCAAGCATTGTACATGGTTTCGTACATGTTTGCAATGGTTTCATTTAGATTAACATAATCTTTAGTGACATCCTCACATACTTTTCGTAATACTGGGTCTCCGTAACCAACTATTGGTAAAATCATTCTTTTAAAAGTATTAAAAATAGGTTGCAAAAGTAAATAATTTAATAGAATTGTCGCAAATGTTAGCAAAAAAAATACAAAAGTCTTTTATCTGGCTGGTTATTAGTTTCTTGTTAAATAATCTTGCAACATTATGGTGGCTGAAATTTCATCGACCAATGCTTTGTTTTGACGTTGTTTTTTTTTGAGTCCGCTATCTATCATGGTTTGAAATGCCATCTTTGAAGTAAAACGTTCATCTACCCTTTCTATTGCCATATCGGGAAAATTATTTTTGAATTTGAGTACAAATTTTTCGATAATCTCAGTGCTTTGCGAAGGTTCTCCGTTCATTTGTTTGGGTTCGCCTATGAGTACTTTTTCGACTTTTTCTGTAGCAAAATAGTCTTTTAGAAACGCTATTGCAGTTTCTGAAGCAATGGTAGTAAGTCCAGAGGCTATAATTTGCATTTCGTCGGTAATGGCAATTCCTGTGCGTTTTTGTCCGTAATCGATGGCGAGAATTCTTGGCATTTTTTTTCTACAAAAATAGTTTATTTAGAGATTTATTTAAAATATTTCCAAGAATTAAAATGATTTCTCTTTTAGCCCTGATTGAGACGATATCCTTTGTGAGGCACGAACAAAGATAAAGGCGAAAGCAGGAATATGGCTTACAAAAATGCCCAAGCCATTCGCTCCTAAAGAAAAAGGTTTTATATTTGCTTAAAATTTTATTTAGATGAACACTTTACAAACTAGTATAGAACAAGCTTGGGAAAACCGTGCTTTGTTACAAGAAGAAACGACTACAAATGCCATTAGAGAAGTTATCGATTTATTGGACGCTGGAACTTTGCGTGTGGCAGAACCAAAAGGAGATGCTTGGCAAGTAAATGAATGGGTGAAAAAAGCA
>CAXYWC010000091.1:0-6399 GCA_964292845.1 uncultured Flavobacterium sp.
TGGTAGAGCGCGACCTTGCCAAGGTCGAGGTCGCGGGTTCGAGCCCCGTTTTTCGCTCTATGCCAAATAAAAATCATAACTGATTTTAAAATTTGTCTGGGTGGTTTAAGTTATTGGATTTTTTCTAAAAAATTCAATAAACCATTTAACAAAAAAATGCTTGGGTGGTGAAATTGGTAGACACGCTGGACTTAAAATCCAGTGACTGTAATGGTCGTACGGGTTCAAGTCCCGTCCCGAGTACAAAAGCTTCAAACTATGTTTGGAGCTTTTTTTATTAATACCATTTAGTGTTTTTAAAATAATTGTTTTAAACCTTCTTAATTCGCTTCAATATATAAGCAATAGAAGAATTTTACTTTAAATATGGGGGCATTTGTAATCAGTAAACGTATTAGCGGAGAATATAAATTTGAATTTACTTCACGAAAAGGAAAAACTATATTTACGAGTAATAACTTCGAATTGCGATTTGAATGTGAAAATGAAATCGAATTCCTAAAAGCTTCGTTACCCATTTGTCACTTTATGAAATTTAAAACGTCCAATAGTAAGTTCTTTTTTAAACTTATTATCCAAGACAAACAATTTGCAATTAGCCGAAAATATACTACCGAATTACTGTTGCAAAAAGGAATCGATGAAATCCTGAAATACGGTTCAAAATCGGAAACATTAGATTTTTCAAATACTAGCGCTGTTCCATTTGAAGATTTATGGGAATTGTAATATGCTATAAAATCGTTGTTTTTTCGTAAGTGCAAACTCTAAATTCTTATTTTTACACCATGGAAAATATTTTTACCGACGACTATTTCATGAAAAAAGCATTGCAAGAAGCTCAAATGGCTTTTGATAAAGACGAAATTCCAGTGGGTGCTATTGTGGTAATAAACAACAGAGTTATTGCAAAAAGCCATAATCTAACCGAATTATTAAACGACGTTACGGCTCATGCCGAAATGCAAGCTATTACAGCATCCGCTCATTTTTTAGGCGGAAAATATTTAACAAATTGTACTTTGTATGTTACCCTTGAACCTTGCCAAATGTGTGCTGGCGCTTTGTATTGGAGTCAAATTTCTAAAATTGTATATGGCGCAAGCGACGAACAGCGTGGTTTTACCAAAATGGGGACACAATTACATCCTAAAACAATTGTAGTTAGTGGTGTTTTAGAAAACGAGTGTAGCAGCTTGATGAAAGATTTTTTTAGAAAAAAACGCTAACTTGAATTAAATCAGCCATTTCATTAAAACTACATCTTACTTACAAAATTGAAGCCATTTCAATCGTTACCAGAAAACATTGTTTAGTTTGAAAGTTTCTCTTTCCTTTTATAATTGATGATAAAAACACCCAAAATAATTAACGCTGTTGCAATGATAAAATCGGTCGTAATTACCTCATCAAGAAACAGCCAGCCCAAGAAAATGGCAATAATAGTATTGATGTAATTTAAGATTGAAACCTGTATCGCTGTAACTCTTTTTAAGGCATATAAATAACAGAAAAATGCCAAAACCGATCCGAAAACCGCTAAATATAAGGTTGCAAAAACACTTCTAAAACTCCATAAACTAACATCGACATTGGGCGAAAATATAAGTGCCAAAAAGAACTGAATAATAGCTGCAATTGCAAATTGATAAAACAAATTGAGTGCTATATTATTCGATTTATGAATGTGCAATTTTGAATAAACCGTTCCTGACGACCAGCTTAAAATAGCGATACTCAAAAACAGAATTCCGGTTTTATAATTGGGTTCTAAAATAGCGCCTAATCCATCTCTAAAGATAAAAACAACGCCTAGAAAACCAACAATAACACCTAGAAAACCTTTGAGGCTTGGTTTTTGTAATCCAAATAAAATGCTTCCAATAAAAATCACTACTGGAGATAAGGCACTTAGTATCGAAGTCAAACCACTTGGAACACTTTTCTCAGCAATAGTAGTAAAACCATTGGCGACAACAATCATTAGTATTGATGGTATAAACTGAAGTTTAAAATTACCCCAACCTATCCATGATAATTCTTTTTTATAAAGTAAAATGCAAAGTATAATTAAAGATGCCAAACCTTGTCGCATCGAAGTAATATACCAAGGCGGAATGGTTCCTACCGCCACACGAATCCAAAAAAAAGTGGTTCCCCAAACCACAGCCACCACAATTAGGCAAAATAATAATTTGAAATCCGTTTTTTGATTCATATTTTTTTCGAGATAATAGATAAAAGATGGGTAGACTTCGACTGGAATCTGCCTACTGTTTTCTTATTTTTTGCTCCCATTTCCAAGCACTTGCTAAAGCTTCTTCCAATGTAGATTGTACCTGCCAGCCTAAAACAGCATTGACCTTATCGGTATTGGCATAAGCAGAAACAACATCGCCTTCGCGACGCGGAACTATTTTAAAGGGTAATTTTCTTCCAGAAACTTTTTCGAAAGCGGTGATAACTTCCAGAACAGAACTTCCTGTGCCCGTTCCTAGATTGAAAGTTTCTACTTTTTCTATGTTTTTCTTATTTAATAAACGTTGTAGCGCAATAACATGGGCTTTTGCCAAATCGACCACATGAATATAATCGCGAATACAAGTTCCGTCGGGCGTTGGATAATCGTTTCCATAAACCGATAATTCCTGACGCAAGCCTATTCCTGTTTGCGTGATGTACGGAATTAAATTTTGTGGAACTCCAATAGGCAATTCACCAATTTCGGCACTTGGATGTGCTCCAATTGGGTTAAAATAGCGCAATAAAATTGAATTTATAGTACTGACTTTGCAAACTTCGGTAATAATTTCTTCGCCTATTTGTTTTGTATTTCCGTACGGAGACATGGCGGGTTGTATGAGTGCATTTTCGGTAATGGGCATTTTTTCAGCCTGACCATAAACGGTACAAGAGGAACTGAAAATAAAATTAGCTTCGGCTTTTTGTTGCAATTCTTGCAAGATATAAACCAAGGTGTTAATGTTATTTTCGTAATACAACAAAGGATTTTCGACACTTTCCCCCACTGCTTTTGAAGCTGCAAAATGAATTACGCCATCAATATCGTTGTGTTTTTTGAAAAAATTTTGTACCGATGCTTTTTCTCTTAAATCTAATTTTTCGTACAAAGGTGTTTTACCCGTAATGGCAACAATACCTTTTAGAACTTCTTCAGACGAGTTAGAAAGGTTGTCGATAATAACTACTTCGAAACCTTCGTTTTGCAATTCGACAACGGTGTGTGAACCTATAAATCCGAGACCTCCTGTTACTAGTATTTTCATAAAACGGGTTCTAGGTTCTAGGTTCTAGGTTGTAAGTCAAAACACATAATTTACAACCTAGAACTTATAACTATTTTAAAAACTCCAAAACAGAATCGGTTATAAATTTTATTTGTTCGTCGTCAAGTTCTGTGTGCATTGGCAACGACAACACTTCTTGGACTAATTGATTAGTTACTGGAAAATCTTCTTCTTTATATCTCGAATCTAAATAGGCTTTTTGAGAATGCAACGGAATTGGGTAATAAATCGCACATGGAATATCTTTGCTTAACAAATAATCCATCAAACCATTTCTGTCTGCATCGATAATCCGCAAGGTATATTGGTGAAAAACATGGCAATCACAAATATCGCAAATATTTGGTGCTACAATATTTTTATGTCCTTCAAAAGCTGCTGAATATTTTCTAGCCGCATCTTGACGAGCTTTACTATACGCATCTAAAAGTGGTAATTTTGCATTCAGAACAGCTGCTTGAATACTATCTAAACGAGAGTTCACGCCTACCACATCGTGGTGGTAACGCACATACATTCCGTGATTTACAATACCTCGAAGCGTGTGTGCTAAGTCATCATCGTTTGTAAAAATAGCACCACCATCACCATAACAGCCTAAATTTTTAGAAGGAAAAAATGATGTTGCTCCTACATGACCTATTGTTCCTGCTTTCTTTTTTGTGCCATCAGAAAATTTACAATTGGCTCCAATAGCTTGTGCATTGTCTTCGATTACAAAAAGGTTGTGCTCCTTTGCAATTTGCATTATCGCTTCCATATTAGCTGCACGACCAAACAAATGTACAGGAATAATGGCTTTTGTTTTGGGTGTTATTGCTTTTCTAATGGCTTCAATATTAATGTTCATATTGTGCCTATCCACATCGACTAAAACTGGTGTCAATTGCAAAAGCGCAATCGTTTCGACAGTGGCTGCGAAGGTAAAATCGGCAGTAATGACTTCGTCACCAGGCTTTAAACCTAGTCCCATCATAGCTATTTGCAAAGCATCGGTTCCGTTTGCACAAGGAATCACGTGTTTTACATCTAGATATTCTTCCAGATTTTTTTGAAATTTGTGAACTTCTGGTCCGTTTATGTAAGTATTTGTATCTAAAACTTCTTGAATAGAAGCGTTTACGGTATCTTTTATTTTTTCGTACTGACTTTTTAAGTCAACCATTTGAATTTTTTTCATTTCCTTATTTTATTTAAGCACAAGGTTTGCAAAGCTTTGGCTAAGTTTGCCCTGTTTTGAATTTAGAACAAAAGTAGGAATTTTAGAGATATACTTTAGTATATAATGCAAAGAAAAATGTATTTTTGAAATCAAATTTTACGCAATGCTTTTCATTTATAATCTAATCGTCCAACTTGCTGGTTTGTTGTTAAAAATCGTAGCGCTTTTTAGTCCAAAAATGAAGCTTTTTGTTGAGGGTCGAAAAACTGTTTTTGCCTCTTTAGAAAGCAAAATAAACTCAGAAGATAAGACCATTTGGTTTCACGCTGCTTCTTTAGGCGAGTACGAACAAGGTTTGCCAGTAATTGAAAAAATGAAAGAAAAATTTCCTGCTCACAAAATTGTGGTTACCTTTTTTTCGCCTTCTGGTTATGAAGTGCGAAAAAACAACACGGTTGCCGATGTTACGGTGTATTTGCCTTTAGATACTAAAAGTAATGCGCAACAATTCTTAAAATTAGTGCATCCAGAAATGGTTTTCTTTATCAAATACGAATATTGGCCTAATTATCTAAATGAACTCAAAAAACAGAATATCAAAACCTATCTAATTTCGGGTGTTTTTAGAGAAAAACAAGCTTTTTTTAAATGGTATGGTGGTTTTTATAGAAATGCCTTGCAAGCTTTCGATTACTTTTTCGTACAAAACGAAAGTTCTAAAAAACTCTTGCAAAGTATTGGTTTTACTAATGTAAAAATCTCTGGAGACACGCGTTTTGACAGAGTAGTTTCTATTTTAGAACGTGACAATTCATTAGATTTTATGGATTCCTTCACTACGTTCGGAAAGACAAAAAGGACAACAATTGTTATTGGAAGTTCATGGCCAAAAGACGAAAGTTTATTGGTCAATTATATTAATCAATCCTCAAATGAGGTAAAATTTATTATTGCACCACATAATATTAAGTCGGAGCAAATTCAGGAATTAAAAAATTCAATTACAAAAAAATCTATTTTATTTTCAGAAAAAGACAATCAGGATGTCTCTAATTTTGATGTGTTTATTATTGATACCTTTGGGATTTTGACTAAAATATATTCTTATGCTGATATTGCATATGTAGGTGGCGGTTTCGGAAATCCTGGCGTTCACAACATATTAGAACCTGCTACTTTTGGTGTTCCAATTGTTATTGGTCCAAATTTCTCTCATTTTGCAGAAGCAACAGCATTGGTCAACATGACGGGGTGTGTTTCTATTTCTAATCAAAAAGAATTGAATGAAATTTTCGATAATTTAATTCAAAATCCTGATGAACGATTGGAAAAAGGACATATTTGCAGCACTTTTGTGAGTATGAATAAAGGGGCGACAGAAGTGATTTTGAAACATATTAACCTATAAAACAGCTAATATTTTTTCTATAAAACGCTAAAATTTAGGAACTCCAAATAGCTACAAATATAAAAAATCACTCATTTCATGTAGAAAAGATATAGTTTCGTAAAAGGCGCAACTCTTATTGCCATATTTATCCTATTTTTATTTTTAAAATTTTAAAAGACACGCGTGCGTTTTAAACTGCCCATACAATTTATTAAGTTAAAGAATCTATTTTTACTGTTTTTTTTGGTCAATGCTCTTGTGAGCTTTGCTCAAGAACCCTTTTTGCGTAAAATTTCCTTTTTAGAAGGATTGCCTACATCAGGAATTTACGACATGTATGTAAGCAAACACGGAATGTTGTATTTAGGCACCGATAGAGGCTTGATTTCTTTTGATGGTGTTCGGTTTTTGCTATATCCATTTGAAACTAATTTAAGTAATTCTGTAGATACCATTCAAGAAGATGCAAATGGAGTGATTTATTGCAAAAATTTTTCCAATCAAATTTATTTTCTCAAAGATGGAAAACTGTTTTTAGA
>CAXYWC010000092.1:0-6255 GCA_964292845.1 uncultured Flavobacterium sp.
CTAATTGCCCTTCGGAGTTGCCCCCCCACGACCAAA
Organism: uncultured Flavobacterium sp.; assembly: GCA_964292845.1. Taxonomy (GTDB): domain Bacteria; phylum Bacteroidota; class Bacteroidia; order Flavobacteriales; family Flavobacteriaceae; genus Flavobacterium. The sequence continues at coordinate 37 of CAXYWC010000092.1, forward strand.
GCGTCCCATCTGTTTTGAGTGCTAATGTGTGTAAGCCTCCCGCTGAAAATGTTTGCCAATTTGTTGCCACACCAATTTGAGTAAAACTACTTTTATTGACATAACTACCAATACCCAACTCGCCATAATCGTTAAGTCCTGTTGACCATAAGGTACCGTCGGGTTTTAGGGCAATAGAAAATTCATTGCCTCCAGTACTAATTTTACTAAAGATGTTGGTGTTAGCACATGGAACAGGATTTAATTGGTCGCCACTAGTTGCCCCCAAACCTAAAGGGCCAAGAAAATTAGAACCCCAACCCCAAATTTTATCGTTGTTCCCTATTGCCAGTACGTGATTACCACCTACAGCAATTGTTTTCCAGCAACCTCCACTGGAGGGTTGTGCATTTGCTGTTAGAAGAAAGAAGAAAGAGGCAAGGAGAAAGAGGTTATTTATTTTTTTCATTTTTAGTAGTTTAAAAAATTAATTCTCCGAAGTTATTGTGTAATCAAGCGTTAGGTTTTGTCCCCAAGAAGTGCCATCTATTCTATAAATAACTACATCAAAACCATTTACCGTTTTGTTAGTAACCGATAAAGCAAAAACATCTTGAAATGTTCCTTCGTTAATTGGGGTAAGCACTACTCTATAATTAGTATCGGGCATAGTTGGAAGTGCTATATTTATTATTTTAGATTGAGTGGCACTATTTCCTACAAACGTATATCCTGTATAGTGGCTACTCATAAGGGTTGAATTACCTATTCTTAATTTTTGAACCGTAACTAAATTATCACCTCTATTTATTTTTAAACTTTGTGTAGAAGTAAAGTCATTATAAATACTAAACTCTCCTTGTCCAACAAAAGGGCCATGACCTGAAAAATTATTAAAAATCGCCCAATTGCGAAGTCCACCTGTTGAAAAAGATAAAAAATTGCGAACATTACTATCTATTTGCACAAATTGGTCATTTAAAGTACTACTAAAGTTTACACCTCCGTTTGCAATAACATCAAGTGGATAACCAGGCACAGGATTATTTATTCCTATATTCCCAGTATTAGATTGGTAAATATTTGAACTTACCAATCGTTGTCCAGACGCATCAAAAACAGGAATATAATTAGCATCGCCATAAACGGCATTCGTTTTTTCAGCCTTTTTTGCATATAAAGCATACGGGACGCTCAACAATTGCGAAGTGCTGGTAATGGTGTAGTTTGTGCCACCAGTTGGGTCGATTTCAGTTTTTAGAAAATAAGCCGCTTGATCCCAAAGTGCCGTTGCAATTGTTCCATAAATAACCGTTCCATTACCTATTGTAATACTCACCAATCCGTTGGCATTGCTTGTTGGCGTTTGTATTTCCACATATTCCGTTGGACCCACTGCCGAACCTTCGAGCAAGGAAATTTTCATTCCTACAGCGTGATTACTTACTAAATTGTTAGATGCATCACGAATTACGGCTTGGTAGCTCATTTTTTCGGGTGCTTGTGCGTTTGTATTTATATAAAAGAAGAAAGAGCAAAGAAGAAAGATTTTTGATATTGTTTTCATATTGTTTAATTTAAAGATTGAACTAATAATCTTATTTTTTGATGATTTTAAACGTTTTTAGCGTTTTTCCATTTTCTGCTATTTGAAGCAAATAGTTACCTGCCGATAGGTTTTCCATGCTAATCGCAGTTTCTTCGGAGGTAATTTTTTGTTGCGAGATGATTCTACCCGAAATGTCAAACAATAGGTAATCTAAATTTTCTATTGCATAATTGGTAATTTTCAAGTTCAAATTGGCAATGGTTGGGTTAGGATAGGCTTTCATTTCTAAATTAATATTGGTGAAAGCATTGGTTCCTAAAACTACAATTTCAAAGGGTTGTTGCACCCCTTGCGATATTGAACCATTTGAACCATTTGCCGACACATAATCTATTTGACCAACAGTATAGCTAAAGCTTCCACCTGCTCCCGAGCCGTTTCCGCCTGAAGCATTGACCGATTGTTGGGCGTTTGAAGTCAGACAAAAGAAGAGAGAGCCAAGAATAACGATGTTTTGAGTAAACTTTGTTTTCATTTTGTTTTGAATTTATTTAGTTTAAAATATAATTTCCCTTTGTTGTCCAATAACAGCAAAGGGAAAAACAGATTATTCAGGAATGTTCCAATACTGACACACTTCGGAATACGACATGTTTTTGAAGTCTGGTTGTGCTTGTTTGCCTGTTGTAGCAGGTGTCCCTCCTGGAATAATAATATAGCGGAATCGATCATTGGAACTAATATTAAAATTAGCTTCCAGTTCGATGCTACCATTTTCTTTTAAAAAATGCTCGACATATAAATTTGAATTTAGATTATAGAAATTTAATTGTTCAATAGTTACCTCTACACCTGCAGTGTTTTTCCAATAAACGTAAACAAAACCTTTATTTATTATTTCTTGATTTAGCGGTGCATTTGGGTTTAAAATACCGGTATAAATACCAGCGTTATAAGTAAAAGTTTGTGCTGTCCAATTGCTATAAATAACATTAGCCGTTCCAGCTGGTCCAGCTGGTCCTGGCGCACCGTCTTCGGGTTTGCTACATGCAATTGTAAAAAGAGAGGCTACGGTTAGTATTACAAATGCTTTGATAAAATTTATTTTTGTTTTCATGATTTTTATTTATTTAGTTTTTTACAAAGACACAACTAGCGTTTGATCTTCCTGTTGATAATTTAGTAGCTACGCCATTTTTCCATAGCATGGCATTTGTAGTAACGGGATTTGATCTTTCCCAACCAGCTACATACACATCGTTGCTTGTAACATAAATAGAATTAGCTTCAGACTCTAATGCAGATAAAGCATTTTGAGAACGATTTCCGTTTAATGTTCCGTTTGCATTTATACCATTTGCCCAATATTTTGCTACGGTTGTGCCACCAGGAAAATTTTCGGAACCAGCAGTAAAAAGAATTGAATTATTAATACATACACCATTAGCAACTGCATTATTACTGTTATTAGCACCATAATAATTAAGTAGCTCTACACTACCAATTGTCCATATTTGCGCTAAATTTCTTGAGCCATTGTTTTGGTATCCAACCGAATAAATAATACTGCCAAAAACTGCAATTCCCTTTGCACGTGAACCTCCTGTATTGTTGCCTAATACTGCTCCTGTTTGGACACCGTTTTTCCAGTTTTTTGCTACATTTTTCACACCGTCATCTTCATATCCAGTTACATAAACATCTCCGTTAGCAACCGTTATTGCATTGGCGGAAGCTGTTTTAGTACCGTCGGTTAAGCTAGTAGCTATTCCGTTTTTCCAAACTTTTGCTACTCTTACAGTTGCATTATCTTCTTCACCAGCTACATACACATCGTTTCCATATACATACACAGCATTGGCTAAGGCATTTTTTGTGCCGTCGGTTAGGTTGGTAGCTACGCCGTTTTTCCAAAGTTTTGCTACCCATTTATTATTTGCATTTATCTGATAGCCAGTAACATAAACATCTGTATCTGTTACAAATACTGATGTTGTATAAGCAGTTTTTGTACCATCGGAAAGATTTGTTGCTACGCCGTTTTTCCAAAGCTTGGCAACAATTTCAACTCCGTTAAATTCGTGACCAGCAACATACACGCCAGAGGTATTAATGGCAATAGGTACTAGAGGAGCGTCGTCGTCTTTACTACAAGACACAAGTATTAGCGAACTGACAAAGCAAATGCTAAAAAATGTAAGTAGGGTTAAAATAGATTTAGTAAAATAAAATTGTGTTTTCATATCTTTAAAGTTTATTTATACTTCAAAGATATTTAGCACTTTAGGTTTTTTATTTCAGGAATACGTGAACTGCGTGTTTGAGTTAGTGAACGGGGATTTTTTTAAACTCGGGTAAATAAATCTAAAAATTCTTGCTTTTTGGTTCGGCTTAATGGGACATTTTTTCCGTCTAGCATAATGAGTTCGCCACCTTCGCCACGAATGTATTGTTTGATGAATTTTAAATTGACAACATGCGATTTGTGGGATCTAAAAAATAAGGTGTTGTCTTGCAAAACTTCTTCAAAAGTAGCCAATGTTTTACTGGCCAAATGTTTCGATTTATCGTGCATGACAATCATTGTATAATTACTACTGGCTTCTAGGTACATAATGTCGTCAATTTTTACAAACAACAATCCTTCTTGGGTAGAAAGCGCTATGGTATCTTGCAATTTTCCATTGGTAAACAAATGGAGGTTTTGCACTTGTTCGGTTGTAATGGCTGCTTCTTGGTTTTTAAATTTATCCAAAGCAATGGCAATTTCTTCCTCATCAATTGGTTTTAATAAGTAATCTAAAGCATTTAATCGAAGGGCTTTCAAAGCATACTGGTCATAAGCCGTGGTAAAAACGACTTTAAAAGGGACAGGATTAAATTGCGCAATTACATCAAATCCGTTCATTTTTGGCATTTCAATGTCTAGAAAAACCAAGTCAGGTTGGTGCTCATCTATAAGTGCTTTGGCTTTGGTGCTGTCTTGAGTAGTTGCTACAACCGTTACATTTTTATTTTGTTTTAAGAGATGTTCTAATGTAATGATACAATGTTTTTCGTCGTCTATAATTATTGCTTTTATCATTTTTAACAAGATATAGTTAGTAGTACTTGTGTTCCTTTGGATTGGTTTATTTCGTCATACAAATCGATAATAGTTACCGAATTGTTTGAGTGCAATAAGTGTAATCTGTTGATGGTAATATCAATACCATACGATTTATGTGTGGTTTGATTTTTCTTTAATAGTGCCGATGCCGTTCTGCCAATGCCATCATCGGTAACGCTTATTTTTAAATTTTCGTTTTCATCACTGTCGATTTGAATCGTAATATGTCCTTTACTGCTTTTATTTTGAATGCCGTGCCAAATCGCATTTTCCACAAAAGGTTGGATAATTAATGGCGGAATTTGAGTCGTTTCTCGATCAATTTCGTCCGAACAATGTATAGCGTAAGTAAATTTGTGTTCTAACCGAACGGCTTCCAGTTGCAAGTACCAATCTAACGTTTTAATTTCTTTATCTAACGGAATGGTGCGATGTTTAGAATTGTCCAGAATACTTCGCATTAGTTTCGAGAAAGTAGTTAAATATTTACTGGCTTCGTTCGATTTGTTTTGAATGATATAACTATTGATTGAATTTAAAGAATTGAACATAAAATGCGGATTCATTTGAGAACGTAAGGTTTGCATTTCGGCTTCTTTGATGTCGCTTTTTAGAATTCCTTTTATTTTTTCTTGATTGATAAAATAACGGCTTATGAAATAGGCAATTATCAAAAGAAGTACAACAACCAGTGCAATAAACCAAAGCGTTTTGTAATACGGAGGTGCTATATTTAGCGCTATTTGCAAGGTTTTCGTTTGCCAATTATCGAGATTGTCTCCAACAGCAACGGTTATGTTGTATTTTCCAGGAGATAATTTGACCAAAGACAATTTCGGGTTGGTTCCCAGATAATTCCATGTTGTATCAGTATCGAATTTGTATCGGTAAATAATTTTTTCTTTTTCAGAAAAAGACAATGCCGAGAAAAAGAGGTCTAATTCGGTAAAATCATAATCCAAATCAATCTTGTTGTTGGCATGCGGTATAATTGTACCATCTTTTTTGACAACTGTAATTTGTAGTTTATTGACTAATTTGGTTGTAAGTATTTGGTTTAAATCAACTATTTGACAACCGAAGTTAGTTCCTAAAGCGATTTTGTTCTCCGAAAGTTTACAAAAGCCATAAATAAGTTCATCGGTGGCAAGTCCGTCTATTTGAGAAATTCGGGCTACTTTATCGGTTTGAAAATTATAATGATTCAAACCTTCGGCACTTGCAAACCAAATATTCCCTTTGTTATCTTCTGCGATTCCTTCTATATGATCGTTTGCTACAACATATTTTTCTGTATTTAGAGAATGAATGATTTTTCCTTGTGGATTGACGATATTCCATCCGCCATAGCCCGAAAATAAAATATTCCCTTTTTTGGTAAATGCGATTCTGTTATAATAGTCGGAAACAAATAACGCTTCGTTTTTATAGTTTTTTAATTGGCTAATTTCGGAAAACTGCCTTTTTTTGTTATCATAATAAGATATTCCGTAATCTTTAGGCATCCAGCTTGCTAACCAAACGGTACCATTTTTGGCTATGGCAATGTCGTTAAACTGATTTTCGTTCCAGTATTTATCCG
>CAXYWC010000093.1:0-5950 GCA_964292845.1 uncultured Flavobacterium sp.
TAAAGGCTGGAGTTTTTAGTAAAAAACAAGAGGTTGCCTGAAAAGACAACCTCTTGTTTTTTACTAAAACGCTACAATTTTCCTATTTTATTTTATTTTTTCTCTTTATATGAGAAGCAAATGTTTTAGCTAATTTTGCATAAGATTCAGAAATTCTATATCCTGCATTGTAGTCTAAAAATCCTAAAGGCCCAGCAAATTTACCTTTCCCTCCAACTTTCTCATACTTTACCGATAATAGCGTATGTGATGGATTTGCAGTTTCAAAAACAGTTAAAACAGCTATTATTAAAGCGGAATTATGCATAACACCAACATTAAAACCTGGATGAATCCATGTGGTTTTTACTAATAAGGTGTATTTAGAATTTGAATTATTTTTTTCAACTTTAACTGTTCCAGTTTTAAATCTTTGATTAAATGAAGTAATAAATTTGGGTTCATATCTGTTTTCTCTATCGGCAAACCAGCTATTTTTGAATTTGATATCGTTTCCATTTCCTTCTCTTTTTTTCATTCTATCCGCTAAGAATTCTTCCTCAGAAACCCTATCCACTTTGACTCCAGAATAATCGAATGCTAAATTATATTCATGGATTTCTTTTAGATTTTGGAAATTTCCAGACAGAATCTCCATTTTTTGAGCCGTCGTTATTGATGTAACGAGCAAAACTACAAATAAAAATATTTTTTTCATTTTTTATTAATTCAAATTAACCTTAATCATAATATCTTCTTTTTGTTTTTTATACACTTCCAATAAAAAGGAACTTTCGCTCGTTTTTACAATTCTATTGGTTGAAAACTGATAAATTTTAAAATCTTCTACATCCCTAGAATTTAGTATCGATCCTTTTGTTAATGTACCATCGGCATCGGATATCTTAACAGAGGTTAAGTACCCCCCGTGTCCGTTAGAATGCTTTGCGGGCTCTTTATCTAAAGACAAATCGATGTTTTTTACATTGTCTAAAAAAATAATATAGTGATTGTTATTAGCATTAAAATATTTATAAGACATACCACCTTGACCAGAATTTTCCCCAACCTGATTTTTTGGTATTTTTTTCATCCATCCTAAACTTCCGTTGGCATTTATTTTTGACACTAACATGTCTGAATAAAAATAAGTAATAGTAGTTTGACCACCACCATAAGGTCCATAATTAGTATTGGTAACGACTTTGTATTGTTCGCCTACAAGTACAATACTTCCGTCAGGATTTACAGCTATATCTCTAAGCACAAGATCGGCAAATTTTGCATCATCCTTTTTTCTTTCCTTTTTTTCATTTTTATTTTTCGTTCTTTCGCTTTCATATTGATTTAGAATTTCTAATGGTATCTCATGATAGGTGGTATCATACATAACGCCATCTGGTTTTATTTTAAACGCTGTAATTCCATCGCAATCATCTATTCTTCCTTTTCCATTACTATAAAAGCCACCACAAATTAAATACTCTTTTCCAGTATCAAAAAGCCATAATTTATTGATAAATTTATCCTTGGTATCAAACTTTGAAATTTCAATTTTGTTGGTTCCAGACTTAATCAGAAACAATTCGATGTGATAATTGGCTTCTACATCTTTTTTATGCTTTTTTTCTTCGTTGCTATCGTCATGAAAAACTTTGGCTAACAAATACAGATTCCCATTGTTATCCAACTGATAGTCCAAATTATTCATCCTTCTTTCTGTATAAGGCATGGTCAATTCATTGCTGTAAAGTTTATTCAAATTAGCATCGTAAGCGTGCATTCCAATAATATCAAAACTTTTAGTGTCTCTTTTGTATTTTGGCTTTTTTCGATACTGAATTAATACATTTTTTTTGTCTTGAGATTGGATAAAATCAAACTTATTTTCTACTCCTGCTGAGAAAAAAAACATAGGCCCTCCAGCGCCAATTCCAAAATTTGAAGCTTTTGGGGTTCCTGCAATTTTACCATCCACTTGAAATAGTAGTTTTGGTGAGCCCATAAACTCTCCTTTATCAAAATCTATTTCAATAGAGAATAACTGCTCTTTGTCATTATCGCCATCCCAAGAAGAGTAGAAGAAATAATATTTATTATCCAATTCCATGATATCTTCAACGGCATAATTTTTTGGAAATAATTTTTCAAACAATTTTTCTTTTAGGAAAGCAGGTTTGTCGGAGTTAAATTTTTGAATTAAAATTTCTTTCCCATCAAATTTTAACGCCATCACTTCATTGCCTCTAGAAAAATATATTTTCTCTTTCGCATCAAACACTTTGTAGGGTTCGCTTACTTTGTAGGAATAATCATTAGACAAAGTTTTCTGCGAATAGCCATTTTGCAAACACAAAATGAATAGTGCTACTAGACAAAGTATTTTTTTCATAATTGTAAATTAGTTTGTTGTTAAAATAAAATTAGTTTGCAACGAAGATATTGAATTACGCTTGTAAAAAAAACATTTTTCATTATATATTACAACCCCTTTGACACTGACTAACTTTGCGTTATATTTGCAGATTAAACACGAAAGTGTTTCTTAGAAATTAGATAGAAAACGAAGATGAAGCACATTAGAAATTTTTGCATTATAGCCCATATTGATCACGGAAAAAGCACTCTTGCCGACCGCTTACTTGGTGCCACACAAACCGTAACAGCTCGTGAAGAAAAAGCACAATTGCTTGACAATATGGATTTGGAACGGGAACGTGGAATTACCATAAAAAGTCACGCCATACAAATGGAATATACGTATCAAGGGCAGGAATACATCCTGAATTTGATTGACACACCTGGTCACGTCGATTTTTCGTATGAAGTTTCTCGATCTATTGCCGCTTGCGAAGGAGCGCTTCTTATTGTAGATGCTGCGCAAAGCATACAAGCGCAAACCATTTCAAATTTATATTTAGCGTTAGAAAATGACCTAGAAATCATTCCTGTTTTAAATAAAGTCGATTTGCCAAGCGCTAATCCAGAAGAAGTTTCTGATGATATAATCGATTTGTTAGGGTGCAAACTAGAAGATATTATTCATGCATCAGGAAAAACAGGTTTTGGTGTCGAAAATATTCTGGCTGCTATTATCGAAAAAATTCCACCTCCAGCTGGAAATATTGATGAGCCGTTGCAAGCTTTAATATTTGATTCGCATTACAATCCGTTTCGAGGAATTGAAGTTATTTTCCGTGTAAAAAATGGCGAAATTCGAAAAGGACAAAAGATAAAATTCATGGCTACAGGCAATGAATATTTTGCCGATGAAATAGGAACTTTAAAACTAAATCAAGTCCCTAAAAATGTCATTTCTGCGGGCGATGTGGGGTATTTAATTTCTGGAATCAAAGAAGCCAAAGAAGTAAAAGTCGGCGACACGCTTACCGATGCTAAAACGCCAACAACCAATATGATTCACGGTTTCGAAGACGTAAAACCGATGGTTTTTGCCGGAATATATCCCGTAGATACCGAAGATTATGAAGAACTACGCAACTCAATGGAAAAATTGCAGCTAAACGATGCGTCACTTGTTTTTGCTGCCGAAAGTTCCGCTGCGTTAGGCTTTGGCTTCCGTTGTGGATTTCTAGGCATGTTGCACATGGAAATTATCCAAGAACGCTTAGAACGCGAATTTGACATGACGGTAATTACAACCGTTCCTAACGTTTCCTACCATGCTTTTACTAAAAAAGAACCTGAAACCATACTGATTGTTAACAATCCATCCGATTTGCCAGAACCGTCAAAACTAGAACGCGTTGAAGAACCTTTTATAAAAGCAACCATTATTACCAAAGCCGATTTTGTGGGCAATGTTATGAGCTTGTGTATCGAAAAAAGAGGGGTAATTACCAACCAAACCTATTTAACAACCGAAAGAGTGGAGTTGAATTTTGACATGCCTCTAGCAGAAATTGTATTCGATTTTTACGATCGTTTGAAAACAGTTTCTAAAGGATATGCTTCTTTCGATTATTCGCCAATAGGGATGCGGACGTCTAAATTGGTAAAATTAGATGTGCTATTAAACGCACAATCAGTAGATGCGCTTTCGGCTTTAATTCACGAAAGTAATGCTTATAATATAGGTAAAAAAATGTGTGAGAAACTAAGAGAACTCATTCCGCGTCAGCAATTTGACATTCCTATTCAAGCCGCTATTGGTGCAAAAATTATTGCTCGCGAAACCATAAAAGCCTTGCGAAAAGACGTTACTGCCAAATGTTATGGTGGCGATATTTCTCGTAAACGTAAGTTGTTAGAAAAACAGAAAAAAGGGAAAAAGAGAATGCGTTTAGTCGGCAATGTAGAAATTCCGCAAGAAGCGTTTATGGCCGTTTTGAAGTTGAATGACTAAAAAATAGGCTCAAATTTCTCACCTATTGTCTTCGGCAAACCATTCTGCAAACGAAGTTTCAGTTTCTTGCAATTTTAGCGAATGCAAGGCAACGTGTGAAGGCAAGCGGTGTTGTATTTTTTTAGCAAAATCAACAACCATATTCTCACTTGTAGGCTGATAATCTACCAGTATTACTTCGTGTCCGCGAGATTTTAGCTCTTGTGCTAGTTCGATATGGGGTGTGGTTTGATTAAAAACCGTAGCGTGATCAAAAATATCGACAATCTCTTCTTTAACTATTTTTTTTAAGTCTGAGAAATCGATTACCATTCCAAATTTTACGTTATTCCTGTCCGTAATTGGACTGCCAATAACTGTCACGGACAATTTGTAGCTATGTCCATGAACATTTTTACATTTTCCGTCATAACCGTATAAGGCATGACCTGTTTCGAAACTAAATTGCTTGGTAATTCTTATTTTGCTCATAGAAAAGTAATTGTCATCAAAGATATTAAATAAACGCGAATTTCGCTAATTATCACAAATGCCAAACGTAGTAGCACTATTTATAGCGCCTGTTTTACTATTTTTAGAATAGCAATGTTGTTTGACAAACAAAAAAAACGTCCAATTTCTTGGACGTTTTGTAAACTATAAGTTCGTTCAGATTAAGCTTCAAAAGCAACTACAGAAACGTAAGATTTGTCTTCTCCTTTTTTCTGAAATTTCACTACACCATCAACTCTAGCGTGCAAAGTATGATCTTTACTCATATAGACGTTTTCTCCTGGATTGTGTTTAGAACCTCTTTGTCTAACAATGATATTTCCAGCTATTGCAGCTTGACCACCAAAAATCTTAACGCCTAAACGTTTTGATTCTGATTCTCTACCATTTTTCGAACTACCGACACCTTTCTTGTGAGCCATGACGTTTTGGTTTTTATAAGTTAATAAATTAATTAAACAGCTTTACCACCGTTTAATTCATCTTGTAATTTTTTTAATTCGTCCATTTTACCATCAGCAGCAAGTTGTGCTTGTTGCGCCCAAGTAGTTGGATCTAAATGTTGTACTTTGTTAGTTGATGCGTCTAGAATTTCTTTTACAGATTCAGCAGAAGCATTTGCTAATTTTGCAAATGTATCAATTCCAGCAGCAACTAATGCTTCAGCAGCTTTTGGACCAATTCCTTCAATAATTACTAGATCATCCCCTTTTTTAGAAGCTTTTGCAGCTTTAGGCGCTTTTTCTTCAACGGCTTCCACTAATTTTTCAGCTTTTGGAGCTGCTTCTTTTTTTGGAGCTGGAGTCGATTTTTTTCCACCAGTAGCACTAATTCCTTCAATAAGGATTTGTGTTAAATACTGACGGTGACCGTTTCTCTTTTTGTATCCTTTTCTTCTTTTCTTTTTGAAAACGATTACTTTATCACCTTTTAAGTGTTGTAACACTTTGGCTTCTACTGAAGCACCTTCTATAGCTGGGGCGCCTAAAGTAATGCTACCATTGTCGTCTAATAAAAGAACTTTGTCAAAAGAAACTTTTGAACCTTCTTCATTAGTTAAACGGTGAACATAAACCTTTAAGTCTTTGCTTACTTTAAATTGTTGCCCTGCTA
>CAXYWC010000094.1:0-5937 GCA_964292845.1 uncultured Flavobacterium sp.
GAAAACCACAAGAAGCAAAAGGCAAATATTTAGAACCTCCTAAAGTAATTATAAAAGATAATTATTTAAATGTCGATTGCGAAGCCGAAGCTCAAAAGTTATTCGCCCAATGGAAAGATGTTTATAAAACAGAAAATCATCAAACCACTATTACAAATATTGTTGAAGTGGAAAGGCAACTGACTTGGTGGCAGAAATTCCAAATATGGTGTGGTAGGATATTCTTAGTTCTGGTGATTTTTTCAGCATTCAAGTTTTTATTAAAATTTTACAAACCCATTTAAAACCCATTTAAAATGTCAAAACATAAAGAATTATCGGTCGATTATTTCGAACGCCATCAATCGAGTAACGAATGTCATATCACATCAGATAATAGAATATTTCACACAAAAGGTAGTGCCGAAAGTTTCACTTCATTATTGGATGATAAAAAAGTAAGATCGTATACCAGGGAATCAAAAGAAGTTAAAAATGATGCTAAAAATGAAGAGATTGACGAAAATCAATTAAAATCAAAGTTGGCTGAACTGGAAGCAACGGATTTGGTAAAAGAAAATTATCAGGCTTTAAAAACTTTGGTAAAGTATTTCGAAATCGAAGTTACTGACCAAAAGGCAGAAACACTAATCCAAGCCTTAACGGACTATAAACTTAAATTACAAGAGTAATGACACAAGGAACTGGAACGCCAAAGGTTAGCGTAAATGTAGCTTCTGGCAACTTGCTGCGCCAAATTCAAGTGATTGATGGCGTTGCAGGAATTGTAGGAACATCTATCAATAATATTGGTTTAGTTAAAACAGTATTTAGTTATGACGATGCTGTTTCAAAAGGATATACCGAAGTTGGAGAGCCTTTTTTAAATGCTCAAATCAAGCAATTCTATGAAGAATTAGGAGGCAACCAGGAGCTTTGGGTTTTAGGAACTGAAGACACCATGTTGTTAGCAAATATGGTAAACCCTACCAATGCTAACGGTTTGAAAAAGCTATTGACTATCTCACAAGGTAGGGTAAATATGATTTATATATGTCGTAAACCTGATGCTACCTACACAATGTCAGCAGGATTTTTAGATGAAGATGTAGAAGACGCTGTCATAGCTAGTAAATCTTTGTGTCAGTACCAACAATCAATAAACCGACCTATTCGTATTTTGATAGAAGGTAGGGTAAATGACGTTTCTTTCGGTACGTTTTATGCACCAAACACAGCTAGTAATGGTTATGTGGGTGTGGTTTTGGGAAGTAGTCTAAATAACGGTTCGGCTGCTGGAGCTTTGGCTTTGGCTAGAGCTTGTAAGTATGGTGCCCATATCAAATTAGGTAACGGACAAAATGGAGCTTTGTCACTAACACAAGCATATATCGGTAACAAAACTTTAGAAGAATTTGATCCTATCGAATTAGACAATTTTAGTGACGCTGGTTACATCGTGATGCACCACCGAGAAGGTGCAGCGGGTTACTATTTTGGAGTTGACAATATGGCTAGTGCTGATGATTTTCATATACTGGTTCACGGTCGATTAATTGATAAAGCGCAAAGAATAGCAACAGCTACAACCACTCCGTTTTTAGAAACTTCGGTAAGAGTTAATGCTGACGGAACTATAAATGCTACCGATGCTATTTATTTGGAGGATTTGATAAAAGCACAAATTAAGGCTAAAATGGGCGACCAAATAAGCGGTGTTGATGTAATTATTCCTACCAACCAAGACATTATTAATACGAGTACTTTAGAAATTCAAGTTAAAATACAGCCTTTTGGTTATTTAACATGGTTGATGATTTTACTCGGTTTAAGCAAAAATATATAAGCTATGGCAAACGTAAATATTACATCTTCGGAATGTGCGTGGTCACATTTTGAACTAAAAGTTCTTTCGAGAGTCGCTAAAGGATTACGTGGTTTTAGTTTCAAGAAAACCATCGAAAAAGAGCATTTGTACGGTGCAGGAGACGATCCGTTAGACATCATGACGGGAAACAAAAAATATGAAGGTAATATCAAACTATTAGGCTTTGAAGTTGATGGTTTAAACAAAGCGGCTATGTTGGCAGGTTATGGAGATATTACTGAAGTACCGCATGAAGCTATTGTAATTACATGTTCTTACAAAAGGCGTCCAACTGATTCAATTTCTAGTTATACCGCAACTGGTGTAGCCTTTACCGAAAATGGTGTCGATTTGGAACAAAACGCCAAGCATAGAGAAATTACATTGCCTTTTATTGCGATGAATATCGACTTCTCAGTATTATAAAAAAGAAAAAATAGAATAGATAACAAATCGGTTAATCAACAAACTGATTAACCGATTTTTTTTAAACAACCAATAAAGCAAAAACACAATGGCACAAGAAACTAAAGATTTAAAAAGTGTATTCGCTACACGAAAAGCAAAAGAACAAAAGAAAGACACTAAAGAAGTTACTGCAGTAAATGACATTGCTCCTTTTGTAGCAAAATTTACTCAAGAAAAAATTGATACCTGGAATAAACAATTTGCACCACGTAAATTGATTTACTTAAAAGTAGATAATGAGTTAGCCGTTTTACGTCCGCCAACTGCAGACGATTTAGGTGATTATATGACTGCTATTGGAAATTCGGGAATGAGTAAAGCAGTTGCAATGATTGTAGAGCAATTATGGTTAGACGGTGATTATTCTCTTATTGAAGACGAAGATAGTTTTATCGGTGTTTTTCTTCAAGTAAACAACATCTTGGAGGGGAAAAAAGCGGAGTTTTTTCGCTTTTAGTAACAAAGGGCAAAAGGATTGTGAAAACAAAAATGCAAGTATAGATTACTTAATTGTTTTTGGAAGTATGCAATTTGGAGCTCATGCACTCAAGGAATGGGGCGACGATTTATTCTTTTATAGGACAGGAATTGCGCTCGAAATTTGGAAACAACAAGGACAGAAAGGCCTTTAGAAATTATGAATAATACGATTGAGTTTGTTGTAAAAATGCGAAACATGATGGGCGGAGAGCTTAATCGATTAAGTTCGACTTCTCAAAGCGCATTTAGTCGTATGAGTGCATCTGCTCAAGGAATGACAAACCGAAACCAAGTATTAGGCATGAGTTTTAATGAGCTCCAAAAGAAAATCCAACAAGTAGAATCTACCATAAAAAGCAGCACAATACCTAGTCAAATATCCGAAGCTCGTCGTGAGTTAGCCGCTTTGCAAAGACAATCAGCAGGACATGCTGGTAATATGGGCGGTGGTGCAAGTGGTGGCGGTTCTGATAAAGGATTAGGAATTGGTGGGGTTGCAATTGGTTCAATGTTGGGCGGTTTTGCGATGCAAGCAGGTTCTGCAATTGTTGGAGCTGTTGGTTCTGGAGTCAGTGCTATGATTACCAAAAGTATGGAAAAGGAACAAGCCATCACTGGACTGACAACTTTTTTAGGTAAACAAGGAGCTACCGATGCTTATAAAAATATCCGTCAAGATGCCGATGTTACTCCCTTTGACACCGCTTCTTTATTAGAAGTGAATCGTTCTTTAATTTCTGCAGGTGCTAATGCAAAAGATGCTAGAACCGATGCCATGAATTTAGCCAATGCCGTTTCGGCTGTTGGTGGTGGTAATGATGTTTTAAGTCGAATGGCTGCCAATATGCAACAAATTAAAACCGTTGGAAAAGCAACCTCGATGGATATTCGACAGTTTGGAATAGCCGGGATAAATATTTACGAAATGCTACACCGAAGTACTGGCAAAAGTATTGATCAAGTTAAGGAAATGGATGTTTCCTACGAAGACTTATCCAAAGCGATGGCGATGGCAAATTCTAAAGGTGGTATATATGAAGGTGCAATGGCAGCACAAAGCCAAACGATGTCTGGAAAATGGAGTACCGTAAAAGACAAGTTCGGTAATGCCGCTTCAGATATTGGAGACGCTTTTAGCCCAGTGTTTAATAAGTTGTTAGACTTGGGTATAAAATTCGCCGAAAACATCGCTCCTGCTTTGGCTCAAGCACAACCGTATATCGAAATGTTATCTAACGGAGTTGGTAAAGCAGTTGACTATATCATGGATATGGTAAACGGCACAAGCGAGTGGAGCGGTTGGATTGATATTGTGAAAAGCTACTTTTTTATGATATGGGAACATACTCAAAAAATAGCAATGAAGTTCTGGCATATCGTAAGTGGAATTATTGAATTCGTTAAAAAAAGTGAAATCTTAAAAGATATTTTCAAGTTTATAGGTTGGGTATTTGAGAAGTCATTTGAACAAATTCAAAAACTAATGGACGGTATTGTTTGGCTTTGGGACAACATACTGAGACCTATTTTAGAAGCGCTAGACGGTGTTTATAAATGGATAAAAGGAGTTGACGATGTAGAAGTAAAAGCTACAAAAACAATTGTTACAAAAAAGCCTCCTAAAGACGATCCTAAACTAGTTAGTGCTTTAGAAACAAATACAAAACTAACCAATAGTAATGCAACTGCTGGAAAAACAGTAGGTGACACAGTTACTGGCGGTGGTCCAAAAGTGGTTAATATCACACTTGGAAAGTTTTTTGACAATATCCAATTTACCACTTTAAATAGTGGCGAAACTGCTCAAGAATTAGAAAATATAGTTACGGAATGTTTGGCACGGGTGCTTTATAATGGTTCAAAATTAGTATAAAATGGTTTCAATATTTGATTTACAGGATTTATACAAAACTTATTTTCATAAGTCGCCATATTATATATCTAAGAAAGATTCAGAAAAACCAGTTACACAAGATATTGTTTACTCTGGAATACCTGAAAATGATAGACGTAAAGGAAGTATTGATTATTCTACTAAACAAATTGCACTAAATAAAATTGGAGCGTATGGTCAGGATATTTGGTTTCCAATAGAGTTTTGGAAATCGACTGAAAAGGTTTTAGAAATTGAAGCTTGCACCGTAGCGATTAACTTGAGTAAAACAATAATTAAAACAGCTGTAAGTGAACGTAAAGGTTCAGTTCATGAAGTTTTCGGAATTGACGATTATAAGTTTACGATTAAAGGTTTTTTGATTGGTAAAAATAGATTCTTCCCTGAAGAACAAATAAATAAGTTAAAAGAAATTTTTGAAACTACCGAGCCAGTTTCATTACACGGTGGTTACCCAGAATTATTTTTGGACGAAAGTTGTAGGGTTATAATTGCTACGCTAGACTTTCCAGAAGTGCAAGGTAAAAGTCCTTGGATACGTCCGTTTAATTTGACTTGCGAAAGCGATTTTATACAAGATTTAATTATTTAATAATGGCATTTGATTTAACAAGCGACATCACTATCGGTACTCATAAAAAAGTAAAACCAGCAAAGGTTTCTTGGAAAACTGATATTAATTCGTTTACGGACACTTGCACAATTGAATTGCCACGAATAACCTATTTGAAAACAATAAAACCGACAACTGAAGACAAACAACAATCCAACGATCGAAAAGAATATGACATTAAGGAAAATGATAAAATCACGGTTCTTTTAGGTTATGACGGGAAAAACGAAAAACGGTTTGAAGGCTTTGTAAAGCGAGTAAACATGTCAATTCCTGTGAAGGTAGAATGTGAAGGATATAGTTATTTGTTATACAATATAATGTTTAATAAAACCTATTCTAGTGTAACAGTTAAGCAGTTATTGACTGATTTGTGTACTGGTACTGAAATTGTTTTATCGAACGAAATACCACTTATTCCTTTATAAAACGTGCGTTTTAAAAACGCTACAGGAATACAAGTATTGGAGTGGTTAAAAAAGGACTGTAAGCTCGCTGTTTATTTCAATTTTAATGAATTGTTTGTAGGTACTTTATTTGGGAAAACACAGGCAACTGTAAAGTTTAAACTGGGTTGGAATACAGTTAAAGATGATGATTTTAAACAACGAATAGTAGATAAAAACGTGCGAATCG
>CAXYWC010000095.1:0-5765 GCA_964292845.1 uncultured Flavobacterium sp.
TTGCTACTACGAATTCTAGCCCCGATCGAAGTGAAAATCCTTTTTATAATTTGCCATTCTGAGCTTGTCGAAGAACAAATTATTAAAAAGATTGTAACAAAGAGCGGGAATAATGTTGAAAAAGAAAACAATGGTTGTGCTTCTAATCGTTCAACGTTAACTGTCCTAAAATTTCTTCGCTCATGAATTTTCCACCAGGATAATTGGCGGTATAATCGAGGTTGAGCCAAATTTGTCCCCGTTCGTCGATGTGGTAATGTATTTCGTTATTTTTAGATTCTTCCACAAAAAGCACTTTTTTAATCAGAAACATGACATTTTGTAAATCTCGTTTGTTGCCAATTAAAATTTCGGGGTAAATGTGGGCATTGGTGTGAATTAGCCTTGGAATTCCGCCTACGGCTTTTACGCCTGCAGCCATCAAAATCGCGTGATCGTCGCAATCGCCAGAAAAATGTTGCAACGATTCGGAGGCCGAAGCAATGTAGTTTCTTCCCTGCGGGTCATTGACGTAATTCCAGCGTGTTTTTATTTCTTTGAATACTGCAAAACACTGAATAGTGGTTCGGTAATTCCGATATCCTTTTATTTTTTTTATTTCGCTAAAATGTTTTGTAGTGGCCAATAAGGCAAAATTTCGAACTTTCGGGTTGGAAAAATCGATAGCGCTAATTACTTTCGATTTATTAGGAAAAGGTAATAATTTGCTGACAATAATATCTTGCGGATACGGATTGTCTTCCATCGTGTACATCATGGAACGATAATCGTCGTAAACCCTATAAAAACTATATTCCCCGAAGATTGTTCCGTAAATAAGAAAGATGAAATAGCAAAAAATGCAAATGATAATAATGGTTTTAAGTAATCGTAGAAGGAGTTGAAAACCAATTAAAATAAGTAGGAACAGTGCAATTCTATCAATAGGAAGTTGCCAGTTTGGGTTGATTAAATTTTGATGAACAATGATAAATACAGGAATGGTGAGTAAGATATTTAATAAAAAAATGACAATTGTATCCCAAGGTTTTGAAAGGGAAAACTTCTCTTTGCATTTTCTAATAAATTCTTTAGTAATTATTCGCATTGCTTTATAAAACGATAAAAATAAGGGATTATTTAACTATCGTTTCAAATGTAACTTTTTTATCGATAATATTTAATTCAAATAGCTGATTTTGAACTTTGTTTAACACTTTCTCTGATAATTGCTCTTGTGACCATTCCGTTAACGTTAGCCATTCTTGCACATCTTTTATCTTTAAATGGTATCTTGAGGATATTGTTTTATCGATACTTGGAATTTCTTTAAATTCGGAAGTAGTGGTATTGATTATTTCCAAGATTTTATCAATAATTTTTGGTTGCTTTTCAAGAATTTCTTCCCGAACGGCAATAACAAAACAAGGCCAAGGTGTAGGACAATTCGCAATTTTTCTAAAAATGCCTTTGTCAACTAATGGTTTTGTCATGAAACGTTCCCACATAAAATAATCGGCAGTTCCATTAGTTAAAAATTCAACAGCACCATCAATAGTGTTTACAATTTCAAAGGAAAGATTGCTAGTTTCCCAACCTTGATTATTAGCATTTACATAAGCCATGAGTTGCGATCCAGAACCCAAACGGGAAATGGCCACTTTTTTGTTTTCTAAATCGGAAAGTTTTTGGTATTTGGAATGGGCAGCGACATGAATTCCCCAAATAAGCGGACTTTGCACGTAAACTTGTACTATTTTACTTGGATTTCCAGCTATGATGTCTTTTACAATTCCTTCGGTGAGAATTACGGCGATGTCAGTTTCTTTATCACGAAGCATCTGACACATTTTTCCTGTTCCTTCAGGAATGTCTGTCCATTGTAAATCGATATTTTCAACTTCAAATTCGCCATTTTCGAGGCATAATTGCCACGGCAAATTAAAATGTTCAGGAACGCCTACTATTTTTATTGTGTTCATTATTGGGACAGTTTTGTAATGCATTGTTCGCGAATTCTCCAAAATTCTTCAAAATTTTTGGATTGATTTGTTGCTACAATCCATTTTTTTATAAAATCTTTATGGTAATTTACTTTAAAATCGGCAACTTGATACGGTTCAATCTCGATTTCTTCGAGTAAATCAGTTTTTATTTTATTGAAATCGGCTTCTTTAGAGGTAACATCGACCGTTTTTCCATCTATTTTCAAATAACAATGAGCTTCGGGAATATAGCTAATATTATGATCTGTTAGGATTTTTCCTATGTTTGTGTTGGCTTCCGTCATTTTATAAATACCCATAATTAATTGGACATTTGGAATGTTGTTTTTAGAAGCAAATTCTTTTAAATAAGCGTGTTTAGAGCTACAGGTTCCTTTATTTTCGGAAATTACCAGAGAAAAATCTTCTCGATTTGCATTTCTTCCGTAAGGAATTTGTTTAACAAAATTTAGGGTTTCTTCCCAGTTCATTAGGGTTATAAATTAGGGTTTTTCATTTGCCACCACCTCCAAATAATTCCATCTTTATCTGGATAATCTTCTATAAAATGCATTCCAACTTTTTGTAATACATGATTTGATGCACCATTCTGGGTGTGAGTATAGGCATTCATTGTCTCAATTTTCATGGTATTAAAACCATAATCTAACCAAGTGACTGATGCTTCTGTGGCATATCCTTTGTTCCAAAACTTCTCATTCAATCGATAGCCATAATCATAAAAATTGGTATTTCCGTTTTCGATATGATCGTTTACAAATTTTATGCCTGTCCAGCCAATTAGTTCTCCTGTTTCTTTAATAATTGTTGAAAAACGACCAATACCATTATCTACATATTGCTGGCGAACCATATTAATATAGTCGTGTACTTCTTCAATTTTTGTTATGGGTTTTTGCCATAAATATTTATGAACTTCAGGATTTTTGTCCATGTCAAATAATGCTTCGGCATCTGATGATTCAAACGGACGAAGAATAAGTCGGTCAGTTTCTAGGATTAAATTCATTTTTTTATTTTTAAATTTGAAATTATAATTCTAAAGCCATCTGGATCAAGAATCATTTTACCATTTTCATTCCAATATGGATTTTTAGCTTCAATAAATGAGACATTATTTTTTAAAACAGATTCAATTAGTTTGTTGTATTCCGAAATTGTTTTAGGATAAAAAACATATATATCATCTTCATTAAAATTGAATTCGACAATTTCGTTTGATTTTGTGAATTCTAAATGCCAATCTAAATTTGGTTTTCCAATAAAAATACCATCATAACTATGATGATTTTCAAAGTTACCAAGTAATTCGAATCCTAAAACAGAAATATAAAAGAATTTAATTTCTTCTAAATTGTTAGTATGCCTAGCAACTCTAAAATTCATTGTTTACGGTTTTTAGCCCCGATAGTAGTGAAGTAATCTTTTCCTTTTTTCTTTAAAAAGGAAAAGATTACTTCACTTAACGTTTATTTTAATTGGAGTTCAGTGAACTTCGTTTGCAACGGGTAGCGGGAAATAGCTCCTAAAAAAATTATTTACTCAATTTCTCTAAAGCATACGCAATTAACTCATCAACAGCTTTGTAAGGGTCTTCGCTAAAAGTTCCAGAAGCACGATTGGCAATGATAGCATTTAGCGATAAACATTGGTGTCCTAGTAGTTTTCCTAGACCGTAAATAGCCGATGTTTCCATTTCTAGATTGGTAATTCTGTTGTCTTCGAAATTGAAGTTATCCATTTTAGAATTCAAACTTTCATCTTGAATATTTAGGCGTAAAACACGACCTTGTGGGCCATAAAAACCTCCCGCAGTTGCTGTAATTCCTTTGTGTATTCTGTCGCTTTCTATTCTTTTTTCTAATGTTGACGAACCTGAAATGATGTAGGGTTTTCCTTTTAGCAAATCCCAATTAGTGTGTTTGATAAAGGCATCTTCCATAGCATTTTCTGTAATGCCATCGATTAAATAGGAGCGCATCATGTTGTCTAATCCCAATCCGAATTTTGCCATTACAAAACTGTCACAAGGAATATCGGCTTGCAAAGAGCCTGAAGTTCCTATTCTAATAATATTTAAAGAAGTAAGATTTTCTTTTGGTTTACGAGTTACTAAATCGATGTTGACTAAAGCATCTAATTCGTTCATTACAATATCTATATTGTCTGGACCAATTCCTGTAGACATTACTGTAATTCGTTTGCCTTTTATCGTTCCTGTCTGAGTTTTGAATTCTCTTTTTTGAGTAGAAAACTCGATGGTATCAAAAAATTGTGTAATTTTTTCTACACGGTTTTGATCACCTACAAAAATGATGTCGTGTGCTATGTTTTCAGGAAGTAAATTTAAGTGATATACACTTCCGTCAGGGTTTAATATTAATTCTGATGATTTTATCATGGTTTTATTTTTTTCTGTTTCACAAAGATGTACAAGGCCACACAGAGTTTAACAAAGTTATTTTTTATCGTAATTTTTAATTCTTAAATCTATTTATCCACCTACACGTTTTACTTTAAATCCTTTTACTTTCAGTATTTCCATAATTTTATCACGGTAATCTCCTTGAATTATTATCGAATCGTCTTTGAAAGTACCGCCAACACTGAGTTTTGTTTTTATTTCTTTGGCTAAAATTTTAAAGTCTTCGTCACTTCCTTCGTAGCCTTCAATAATGGTGGTGGCTTTTCCTTTTCGTTTTTCATATTTACAAATCATAGGTTCTTTTTGAACATATAATTCGTGTTCTACTTCTGGAATCGCTTCTTCAGGTCCAGGTTCGTGGTTGGGGAAAAGGTTTTTTAATTGGTCTTGTAAGTCCATATTTTTATTAATTTGAACGCGGATTAAATGTATTCGCGTTCTATTTCAATCAAAAAAGACATCAAGCGAACTTAATGTCTTTCTTAATGGTATAAAATTATAAATTATTTTTTGATTAATCCTAAATCTACTAATCTTTCGTACAAGAATTCTCCTGCCGAAATATCGTCGTATAATTTTGGATTTTCTGCATCAATACAATTCTCTAAAACATCTAAACGCATATCGCTCACAGGATGCATAAAAAATGGAATCGAATAACGTGATGTTCCCCACAATTCTCTCGGCGGATTGACCACTTGGTGAATAGTTGACTTTAGTTTATTATTGGTGTGACGAGATAACATATCTCCCACATTGATAACTAATTCGTCTGGTTCTGCTATTGCATCTAACCATTCTCCTGCATGGTTCTGAACCTGTAATCCTTTTCCTTGAGCACCCATTAAAAGTGTAATCAAGTTAATATCACCGTGAGCCGCAGCACGAATAGCATTTTCAGGCTCAGAAGTAATTGGCGGATAATGAATAGGTCTTAAAATTGAGTTTCCTTCATAACCATATTGATCAAAATAAAACTCATCTAAACCTAAATGCAAAGCCAAAGCTTGTAAAACCGTAATTCCAGTTTTTTCTAGCATTTGGTACGCTTCTTTTCCTACAACATTAAATCTAGGAAGCTCTTTAACTTCAACATTATCAGGGTATTCAGCCGCATATTTCGAATCTTTGTCAACATATTGACCAAAGTGCCAAAACTCTTTCAAATCTCCTTCTTTTCTACCTTTAGCATGTTCTTTCCCGAAAGAAACATAACCACGCTGTCCTCCAATTCCTGGAATCTCATAACTATATTTGGTTTCTAATGGTAAGGAGAAGAAATTTCTAATTTCTCCATACAATTCTCCAACCAATTCGTCATCTAAAAAATGACCTTTTAACGCTACGAAGCCAAT
>CAXYWC010000096.1:0-5722 GCA_964292845.1 uncultured Flavobacterium sp.
ACAAGAATTCGAATTTAATTAAAAAAAAGTTCTTTTTTTTTTTGAAATGTTTGAGGTTTTCATATATTTGTCGCATAATGAATTAAATTTTTAATCATGACCAAATATTCTAGCTTAATCATTTTATTTTTTCTGACATCTGTTAGTTCGCTACAGGCACAGTTTGGTTTTTCTCACGAAGTGGGGGTAATTGCAGGGCCAGTTGCGTTTCAGTCTGACTACGGGGAACGACATGATTTTCAAACAAATGCCGGAAATACAGGAATTGGAGTAGGTTTAATTCATTACCTCAATTTTTCTTATAGAGCAGATTGTAATTGTTATACTCCAGAAACGTATTTTAACGATCACTTTAAGTTAAGAACGGAATTGTCTTTCAATAAAACAAAATTGAATATGTTTGGGGAATGGGTTACTCCAGAAAAAGTAAACAAACCAGATCCTTCACCAGGTGTTCCAAACGGTGCAAAGCAGTTGAAGGCAATGGAAGGAACCGCTACAGTTACTGATATAGGGATGCAGTTGGAATATTATCCTTGGAGTATCAGAGATTTTACAGCTACTACAGGAAGTTTTGCTCCTTTTATTAGTTTAGGGGCTCACTTTTCATTCTTTAATCCAGAGGTACATTCAACTTTAGGAAAACTAGATGCTATAAATGTACATCCAAAATATTGGGCTCCATCTGATGGTCAAGCGCATGGATTTTCAAACGAAAGCGGAAGTACATGGTCTGTAGTTTCTAGCGTGGGTTCACGTTACAAATTGACTCCATTATCTGATTTAATATTAGACTTACGTTGGCAGTATTATTTTTCTAATTGGGTAGATGGTTTAAACCCTAATCCTGCGGTTTATGAAGAAAATAAAGCCAATGATTGGAATGTTTGGTTGAATTTCGGATACATTTATTATTTAGATTAATCACACACAGTCATACAGATATAAAAAGCTTGTTTAAATTTTAAACAGGCTTTTTTTGTTTTATAAAAGTTTTTTTGGTTTCTTCAAAATGAATTTAATTACTTTTAGCACAACTTTTTAAATTTTATATATTTAAAATAATGAAACATCAAAATATAAAAATCCTTCATATAGACAGCAATCATCCTTTGATGATGCAAGAATTACAAAAATTAGGTTTTACAAATCATGAGGATTTTATTTCTTCTAAAGAAGAAATTGAAACTAAAATTCAGGAATACCAAGGTATTGTAATTCGTAGTCGTTTTAAAATTGACAAAACTTTTATAGATAAGGCCGTCAATTTACAGTTTATAGCTCGTGTTGGTGCTGGATTAGAAAGCATTGATTGCGATTATGCTGTAGCAAAAGGGATACATCTTATTGCCGCACCAGAAGGGAATAGCAATGCTGTGGGCGAGCATGCTTTAGCCATGTTACTTTCGCTAATGAACAATCTTAATAAATCAGACAAAGAAATTCGTTCTGGGCAGTGGAATCGAGAAGCCAATCGAGGTCATGAACTGGATAAAAAAACCGTTGGAATTATTGGTTATGGTAATATGGGGAAAGCATTTGCCAAAAAATTAAGAGGCTTTGACTCACGTGTTTTGTGTTACGATATCCTCGAAAATGTTGGCGATGCAAATGCCAAACAAGTTTCACTACAAGAATTGCAACAAGAAGCAGATGTTCTAAGTCTTCATATTCCTTGGACTCCTGAAACAGACAAAATGGTAAATGCTGGTTTTATTGCTGCTTTTGCAAAACCTTTTTGGTTTATAAACACCTCTCGTGGAAAAAATGTAGTTACCGATGATTTAGTTACCGCTTTGCAATCTAAAAAAATACTGGGAGCAGGATTGGATGTTTTAGAGTACGAAAAATTATCGTTTGAAACCTTATTTGAAGAAGAAAAACCAGCCGCTTTCGAGCATTTATTGCACGCAGATAATGTATTACTCACACCGCATATTGCCGGTTGGACAATCGAAAGTAAAGAAAAATTGGCACAAGTTATTGTGGATAAAATTTCTTCTATTTTTCAAAAACTTTAAAAAGTGATTTCCAGTTTATAGCCACATCAAAATCACTTAGTCCTTTGTATAAAACAATTTCGGATAGTTTTTTTGCAGTAAATTTTTCTTGCTTACAATAAGGTACTAATCCCTCTTTCTTATACTTTTTCGCAAGATATTCTTGTTCGTATTGACCAGGTGTGGGCACAAAAAACGCTTTTTTTCCTAGTTTTGCTAAGTCCATTACGGTGGTGTATCCTGAGCGGCACAATACAATTTCACTTTCGTTAAAAGCGTCTTGCAATGCTTCGGAATTCATGTAGTTGTATATTGTAAATTGATTTTTTACTTCACAATTTTGCATGGCTTCTATTTTTCCTTTAATGAAAAGAATTTTACCTTCGTAGTCTTGTAATTCGAGTAGTAATTTTTCTTCAAAAAGGCTTCTTTGTGGTTCCGGTCCAGAAATAATAACCATCAAATCGTATTTTTTTGACACATACTCCTTGTGTAATCTGCTTAGAGGGCCTATGTATTTTATGTTTTCAAAATCCTCTTCCAAATGGCCTAAATCACCAGTAAGGTTCGGAATAGTGTTTACGTCAGGAACCCAGCATTCGTCGTATTTTTTTATAATATATTGGTGCATTTTACTCGTAAGCCAAGTCGTATTTCCTGTCATTACATTTAGTTGATGTGTAATAAAAACAGACGGAATCTTCTTGCTTCTAACGCCTAATCTGTTGTCTGAAATTATACCAGCAATGTTATATTGTTTTATAATTTTTTTGATGATTTTTTTTTCTGAAAGAATAGCATCAACCATTTTAGGACTATTGGCTGCCATTTTTAGTTTAAAAAACACTCCGTTTTTGGGATACTCTATTTTGTAAGAAGGTAATTCTATCGATTGCAGTTTTGGAAACTCTTTGCGAAGTATCTCTAACGCTACACCATCTGAAGCAATAATAGGTACAAAGTTGTTTTCCTGAAGCGCTCTGATAATTGGGATGCATCTTGTGGCATGACCTAAACCCCAGTTAAGAGGTGCAACTAAAATATTTGTACTCATTTTTTGTAATTTTTTAGAAACTAAAAAAAGTTCCGAATTATTTTTTCATCACGCTCATAAACTGCTCCGCCAGTTTAGTTTCGTATTCAAA
The DNA here is from genome assembly GCA_964292845.1 of uncultured Flavobacterium sp. Taxonomy (GTDB): domain Bacteria; phylum Bacteroidota; class Bacteroidia; order Flavobacteriales; family Flavobacteriaceae; genus Flavobacterium. Next base: position 3,146 of record CAXYWC010000096.1, read on the forward strand.
ATCCATATCGCTTTCCTGCAAATTCTCTGTGGCAACGTGCTTGTACAGCCTCCATTTTTTCTTGTTATACTCTAAACTTGTCAAGTTTTCAATCCAATCGCCAGAATTTAAATAGGTTGTTTTGCCGTAAGCGTTTTCAATGAATTCGATTTTGGGTTCATGTATGTGTCCGCAAATAACATAATCGTATTTTTTTTCAATCGCTAAATCGATACAAACTTGCTCAAAATTAGTGATAAATTTAACTGCAGATTTCACATTGTCTTTAATTTTTTTCGAAAGCGAATAGGGTTCTTTATTCATTCTTGCTAAACACCAATTTAAAAATCTATTTAGTACAATTAAAAAATCATACCCCCAACCCCCTAGTTTTGCCAACCATTTGGCCTGATTTATAGACGCATCAAAAATATCGCCATGAAATAGCCAAGCTTTTTTTCCGTCTAATTCTAAGGTTAATTTATTAAGCAGGCTTATGTTTCCGAGGTGTAAATCGGTAAATTTTCTTAAAAATTCATCGTGATTGCCTGTCAGATAGTACACTTTTGTTCCTTTTGTACTAAGCGATATTATTTTTTGAATAACTTTGAGATGATTTTTTGGAAAATAAGATTTCCGAAACTGCCAGATGTCGATGATATCACCATTAAGAACTACTATTTTTGGTTTTATAGAGTCTAAATAACTCAGCAATTCTTTGGCATGACAACCATAAGTTCCTAAATGTACGTCGGAAATAACAACAACTTCTAGTTTTCTTTTTTTCAAAGTAAAAAATTTTATACAAAGGCAGGAATTTTTCATAATGTAAACGTTACCGAAACATTATCATAACTTTATATCTATTGATTTATATTTTCTTATTTTTGCCAAAAAAAATAGAAAATTAAGCTGTGGGAAGTAAAAATAAGTTAAAAAGATTTGGAGAGAACGAAACGTTTGATAACGTTTTTCAGCCAACTCGCGAAGAAGTAGTCTCAAATGAATTTGCACTACGAGGAAAATGGAATCAAGATTTTTTTAAAAATGACAATCCAATTGTACTAGAATTAGGCTGTGGCAAAGGCGAATATTCTGTAGGATTGGCCGCAAAATTTCCAAACAAAAATTTTGTAGGAATCGATATAAAAGGCGCTCGTTTTTGGCGTGGTGCCAAAACGGCAATAGAAACAGGACTTGAAAATGTTGCTTTTGTTCGCACACAAATAGAATTGATAAACCATATTTTTGCCGAAAATGAAGTAGATGAAATTTGGATTACTTTTCCAGATCCACAAATAAAATACAAGCGTACAAAACACCGAATGACCAATTCTGAATTTTTGCAATTGTATAAGAAAATTCTAAAACCAAACGGAATTATGAATTTAAAAACAGATTCTGAATTCATGCATGGTTATACTTTAGGACTTTTGCATGGCGAAGGACACGAAGTTTTGTATGCCAACCATAATGTATATACAAACGAAGGTTCGCCTGAGGAAGTAACTGAAATTCAGACGTTTTACGAAAAACAATATTTGCAAATAAACAAATCTATTACGTATATTCGTTTTAAAATTAAATAGTTATTGGTTGTGTGTTGTCGGTTTTATAATCAAACTTAAAACGCAATAACCTACAACCTACAACAATAAATGAACATCATCACACCACTTTTTTTAGGTTTTATAACGGCATTAGTTGGGGTTTTCCCGCCAGGTATAATTAACATGACGGTCGCTAAAATTAGCACCGAAGACGGTAAAATACGAGCGATGCTATTTACGGCAGGCGCTTTAGTGATTGTTTTTTTCCAAACCCTTATTGCACTTGTTTTTGCAGGATATATAGCAGAACATCAAGAAATAGTAGTTTTGTTGCGAGAGATAGGATTTGGCGTTTTTTCCTGTTTGACATTTTATTTTTTAGTAATTGCAAAGAATCCTAAGAAAAAAAACAAAAGCGATTTAAAGATAAAAAGTAAAAAAAATCGTTTTTTCTTCGGCATGTTTATTTCGGTTATTAATTTTTTGCCTGTTCCGTATTACGTTTTTGCCAGCATAAGTTTGGCATCATTTGGCTATTTTGTCTTCAATACCGTTTCAATATATAGTTTTGTAGTCGGTGTTGTTTTGGGTTCTTTTGCTGTTTTTTATAGTTACATGGCCTTTTTTAAGAAAATAGAATCAAAAACCGATTATATTGTTCGAAATATGAATGTAATAATAGGTTTAGTAACAGGAAGTATTGCCGTAACAGCGTTGTACCATATCCTAAAATATTACCTAAACCTCTAAAAATGGCAGATACAGGCGATAATTTTTTCGAAAGAGTTTACGTTGTTGTACGGCAAATTCCTCAGGGGAAAGTCACTTCATATGGCGCTATTGCAAAAGTCTTAGGTGTCGCTCGTTCTGCTAGAATGGTGGGTTGGGCTATGAATGCTGCTCATAATCTTGAAGATGTTCCTGCACACAGAGTTGTAAACCGAAAAGGACTACTTACAGGAAAGCATCATTTTGAAGGCACAAATTTGATGCAACAATTGTTAGAAAACGAAGGGATTGTAGTGATTGACAATCAAATTCAAAATTT
>CAXYWC010000097.1:0-5708 GCA_964292845.1 uncultured Flavobacterium sp.
GTTGCCATATACACGCTTTCCAAGCGTGCGCCTTCAGCCACTCGGCCACCTCTCTTTTTATGTTGTGCAAATAAAAGAATAAATTTCTTGCAAACTAAATAATTATGGCATTAATTCATCTCGCCACGCAAAGAAGTTTCAAAAATGGTTTTAAAAACATTTGGCGCTACTTTTTGCCCTAACAGATACATGAGTTTTGTAATGGCGGCTTCGGTAGTAATGTCTTTGCCTGAAATAACACCAATTTGCTTGAGCTGCGAACTCGTTTCGTACTGACCCATATTGACGCTTCCACCAGAACATTGAGTCACATTGATAACATGTAATCCGTTTTTTATTGCGTTTTCGAGTAAATCGATAAACCATTTTTCGGTAGGTGCATTCCCCGAACCATAAGTTTCTAAAACAATCCCTTTTAGATTTGGGATTGATAGAATAGTTTGAATTACTCGTTCGTTTATGCCCGGAAAAATTTTAATGATAACTACATTGTCATCCAGCGTTGTGTTTACTTGTAGTTTTTTTGCAGTTACTTTCTTTAATAAGATATTTTCATTAACATTCAAATGTACGCCAGATTCTGCTAATGCAGGAAAATTAGGCGAAGCAAAAGCACTAAAATGTTCGGCACTTATTTTTGTAGTTCGATTGCCGCGATACAATTTGTATTCAAAATACAAACAAACTTCATTGATAATCGACTTGTTTTTATTTTTTAATGATGCTACTTGAATGGCCGTGATTAGGTTTTCTTTAGCATCGGTTCTTAAATCGCCAATAGGCAATTGAGAGCCTGTAAAAACAACAGGTTTATTCAGGTTTTCTAGCATAAAACTTAATGCTGAAGCCGAATAAGACATGGTGTCGGAACCATGCAAAACCACAAAACCATCATAATTATCGTAATTATCTTTGATAAGAATCGCTATTTTTTTCCATTCTTCAATATTCATGTTGGAAGAATCGATAGGGATCTCGAAAGATACGGTTTCTATACTACAGTCTAATAGTTTGAGTTCGGGAATGCTTTTTAGTAGTTTGCTGAAATTGAAGGCTTTAAGAACTCCTGTTTCAAAATCTTTGACCATCCCGATGGTTCCGCCAGTGTATATTAGCAGTATATTGGCTTTAGAAGGCATGTTGGTATTTCATTTTATTGACTACTGGATTGGCATACATGGCAAGAAAATTTTCTCTCATTTGACTGTTTAGCACATCTATTTTTAGTTCCAAACGGCGTTCGAAAAGCATTTTTTCTTCTTCAGAGTAATGACTGGAAAAGGTAGTTGTTTTATTTAAAATATCGTATGCAATAAAATTGGTAGGCCATAATTTATACGATTGCAAAATAGAATCATCAATTACTTTAGCTAAACCCTGAACTTGTTTGTTGGTATTCGAAAATTCATTTTTCAGGTTGTCTAATTCGGTATTTAGAACATCGTCAACATGAATGTGGATTCGTTTTTTTTGCCCAATAATACCACTCAAAAGGGTTTTAAAATCTTCATTTTCCTCTTTAATATACACTTCTTGATTGGCTTCGGCCATAAGTTGTGGCATTTTTAAGGCATCGGTTGGATCGTATTCGTAAGAAATAGATACCGGTACAATTTTAATTTTCTTAAAATAATCCATCGTGTCTTCATTTTCTGCGGCCATAGCGAGCATTTTCAAAACGCCTGGATGTGTTGCATCGTTCCCGTCTTTTGTTCTGCCTTCTCTTTGGGCAATCCAAACGGAGCGATTTTCTCGCAATAACAATTGTTCAATATATTCCGAGAGTAATTGCGAACTTTGTAATAATTCTCGAGGAGGTAATCCTCGTTGTACTAGAAAATTTCGATTGAGTTTAGAGAGTATTTTCAGGAAATCTTTTTTAACTAAATTATCGCCAATGGCCGATGCGGTCATAACTAATTCGTGATCAAAAAGAGAAACATTTAGCAACGAAGTATCTAAAATGATGTCTCTATGATTTGAAATAAAAAGATAACTTGTGTTTTTTTCTAATTTTTCAAAACCAGAGGTCGTCAATCCTTCAGAGCTTTTTTCTATTACTTTTTGAACGGCATGGTAAATAAAATTACAATGAAAATCACGGATAGAATGCGTTTTTTGCAGTTGGTTTTTCCATACATCATCGGCTACATTAGGAAATGTAAAATTCATCAATGCTTTTAGCATCGGATGACGAATAACGGTTTGTAGGCCTTTGTTTACCTCAGCATCGTAATAAGGACGAATGGTGTCGAATTGTAACATCTTGTAACTTAAATTATCTACTGCAAAAGAACGATTTTTTTTTGAAATACAATTAACAGTTTCTAAAAATGGACAAAGCGTTTTTAGTTGTAATGCTAGCAATTTCTGCTACTGGCAAGTTGTATATTTCCGATAGCTTTTCGGCAACTAACTTTACATAAGCACTTTCGTTTCGTTTTCCACGAAAAGGTACGGGTGCTAGGTAAGGCGAATCGGTTTCTAAAACGATATTTTCGATAGCGATTTGATGCAAAAATTGATCTATTTTTCCGTTTTTGAAAGTGGCAACACCGCCAATACCGAGTTTCATATTATACGAAATGGCTTGTAAAGCTTGCTCGTAATTTCCTGAAAAACAATGAAAAATTCCGAACAAATCGTCGCCTTTTTCGAGTTCTAAGATTTCGAAAATTTCATCAAAAGCATCACGTCCATGAATGTTTATAGGCAATTTGTGTTTTTTTGCCAATTGTATTTGGAATTGAAAGGCTTTTTTCTGAATGTCTAAAGTGGTTTTGTCCCAATATAAATCGATGCCAATTTCGCCAATAGCAGCAAATTTTCTTTTGGCTAATTCGGTTTCCACATGTTGCAATTCTTCGAGGTAATTTTCTTTTACATAACAAGGATGCAAACCCATCATGAGGAAAATATTTTCAGGATACTGTGACTCTAAAGCGTACATTTTTTGAGTGTAACTAGCGTCTATCGAAGGGATAAAAAGCTTAGAAACACCTTTAGAAATTGCATTTAGAATCATTTCATCTCTATCCTGATCAAATTCTGAAGAGTATAAATGGGTATGAGTATCTATTAGTAACATTTGATTGTTTTAGATTAAAATAGAATTTGGATAACGACAATGTAAGCTACAATATCCTTTGCTACAAATCAAATCCTATTTTCATACCCAATTTAGTAGCAATAATGTTCGTAATTCGTTGTTTGAGCTCTGGAATTTTAATGTTTTCTATAACCGCATTCGAAAAAGCATACATCAATAAGGCTTTTGCTTCTTTTTTAGGAATGCCACGTTGTTGCATATAAAATAGGGCCGACTCATCTAATTGTCCAACCGTACAACCGTGCGAACATTTTACATCATCGGCAAAAATTTCTAATTGTGGTTTGGCATTAATAGTTGCTTTTTCGCCAACTAAAATAGTATTGCTTTTTTGAAAAGCGTTTGTTTTTTGAGCTTCTTTCTCTACAAAAACTTTCCCGTTAAAAACCCCTGTAGAACGCTCTGTATAAATGCCCTTGTAGTCTTGAAAACTTTCGCAGTTCGGTGCAGCATGATGTACTAAAGTATAATGATCTACGTGTTGCTTGTCGCCAATAATGGTAATTCCGTTAAGGGTGCTCGTTAATCGTTCTCCAAAATGATAAAAATTCAAATTGTTTCGAGTCAAATTGCCACCAAAAGAGAAGGTATGTACAGCAACGTTGCTTTCTTTTTGTTGCGAAACATACGTATTGTCGATTAAGTTTGCTTCAAGGTTGTCGTTCTGAATTTTATAATAATCAATAATGGCACATTTTTGTGCAAAAATTTCGGTAACAGAATTGGTAAGCACTGGATTGTTACCTAAATTTTGGTGCCTTTCTATAATTTGAACGTGTGAATTTTCGCCCACAATGACTAAATTTCGAGGTTGTGTCATTAGAGCCGCTTCGTTTCCAGTAGAAAAATAAAGTATTTCGATAGGTTTTCTTACCACCGTGCTTTTGGGAATATTAACATAAGCTCCTTCATTAGCAAAAGCGGTATTCAAGGTTGTTAAACTCTCGTCTTTGCTCGCAATTTTGTTGAAATAATTATCAACAACCATTTTATATTTTGGTTTGTTTAATGCCGATGACATGAGGCAAACATCAATTCCATCATGGGTTGTAGAGGATAAAAAGGAACTAAAAACACCGTCGATAAAAACCACTTTATAGGTGTCTATTTCGTGCAAAAAATATTTTTTTACATCGGCAAATTCTATTGCATTTTCTTTTTTAGGAAAAACAGTAAAATCATTTTTTAGTATCGAATTTAGCGAAGTATATTTCCAAGCTTCTTCTTTTTTAGTTGGAAATCCTTTGTTTTCAAAGTTTTTGATTGCCAAAGTTCTCACTTCATGAAGTTCAGAGTGTGTGTCAATCTTTTCTTCAAAAGCCATAAAAGAGGCAATAAGTTTTTCTTTTAATTCCATTTTTATTTTTGGTTTCAAGTTTCGGGTTTCAAGTTATTGGAACTTGTTTCCTTTGAAATCTTTTTTGTTTAGATAAGGGATAAAGTTTTTGATTTTTCCACTTAAGTTTTCATACCTGTTTTTTAAGTCTGTAAACTGTTCTTCTGAAATATACTCATAATCGAAAAGTCTATAAATTTGTGATCTTGATTCGCCTGCTGAACCTTTTGCGATTGATAAAAACTGGCGAAATTCTAAATTTCCATCTCTTTCGAAACCTTCAGCGATATTGTCCATAACTGACCCCGATGATGCTTTTATTTGATCTTTAAATTTATAATCGTTTTTTAAATCAGTATCTTTTGCGATTATATAAATTTCCTTAGCAAGTTTTCTTGCTTCTTTCCAAATGTCTAAATCTTCAAATCTATTTATTGTTGCCATATAGTATTTGTTTCAGCTTTCAGGCTACAAGTTTCAGTTTACACAACTTGAAACGAAAAAACTTGAAACCTGAAACTAATCTTAATTCTCCGCTTTTATCCAATCGTATCCTTTTTCTTCCAGTTCTAAAGCGAGTGCTGCTCCGCCTGATTTCACAATTTTTCCGTTGTATAAAACATGAACAAAGTCGGGTACGATATAATCCAATAATCGTTGATAATGTGTAATTACAATTACGGCATTTTTGTCGCTTTTCAGTTTATTGACGCCATTGGCTACAATTCGAAGTGCATCGATATCCAATCCAGAATCGGTTTCGTCAAGAATGGCGAGTTTAGGTTCGAGCATCGCCATTTGGAAAATTTCGTTACGTTTTTTTTCTCCTCCCGAAAAACCTTCGTTTAAGGAACGAGATAAGAATTTTCGATCTATTTCTAATAATTCTGATTTTTCGCGAATCAATTTCAGCATTTCGTTAGCAGGCATTTCCTCTAGTTTGTTCGCTTTTCGAGTTTCATTGATGGCGGTTCGCATAAAATTAGTTACGGAAACCCCTGGAATTTCGACAGGATATTGAAAAGAAAGGAAAACGCCTTTGTGCGCTCTTTCTTCGGGAGCCAATTCCGAAATATTTTCTCCTTCCAAAAGGATTTCGCCATCGGTTACTTCATAATTTTCGTTTCCAGCAATTACAGCAGAAAGTGTGCTTTTTCCAGCCCCATTAGGTCCCATTATGGCGTGAACTTCACCTGCTTTTATTTCAAGATTGATTCCTTTTAAGATTTCTTTGTCGCCTATTGTGGCGTGGAGGTTTTTTAT
>CAXYWC010000098.1:0-5581 GCA_964292845.1 uncultured Flavobacterium sp.
ATATAGGATTAGTCTCTTTCAATTAATTAAAAATAGTAATAATATAAAAACAGTATAAAAGAGTTCTTAGTAAATCTTACAATACTAAAACGCTATCTCTTTTTTGAATTATAAAACGAGTTAGATCCCGTTTACAATTGCTACAAAATCGTCTGCTTTTAATGCTGCTCCTCCTATAAGCCCTCCATCAACATCGGGTTTTGAGAAAATTTCTTTGGCGTTTTCTGGTTTTACACTACCGCCATACAAAATGGAAACATCTTCAGCAATATCACTGCCAAAAGTTTTACGAACGGTTTCCCGAATAAATTCGTGCATTTCTTGTGCTTGCTCAGGACTTGCTGTTTCGCCAGTTCCAATTGCCCAAACAGGTTCGTAGGCTAAAACTATATTGGCCCATGATGATTTGTTGATATGAAATAATCCATCACGCAATTGGTTTTCAACTACATTAAAATGTTGCTTATTTTGACGGTCTTTCAATTCTTCTCCAAAACAAAAAATAACTTTCATTTCATGTTTCAGAGCAGTATCTACTTTAAACGAAATAATTGCATCGGTTTCATGAAAAATAGCTCTGCGTTCTGAATGTCCCAGAATTACAGTGTTCACGCCAATACTTTTTAGCATATCAGCCGATATCTCTCCTGTATAAGCGCCATTTTCTGCTTGGTGCATATTTTGTGCCACCACATGAATATTGGTAAACTCAGTATGATCCACAGCCGAGGCTAAGTTTACGAAAGTGGGTGCAATAAAGATTTTAGTATCACTATCGGTAGGTAATTTGCTTATTAATTCATTGATTAAATCTTCGGTTTCTTCCGAATTTTTATTCATTTTCCAGTTTCCTGCTACAATTTTGGCTCTCATTAGTCTAGCTTTTTTAATAAAGTATTTATTTTTTCGAAATCCGTTTCGATAGCATTATACAAGGCTATTTTCCCCGTTTTATCAACTATAATGTATCTAGGAATCCAGTTTAAATCGATAGCTTTAGCAAAGGTTCCTTTCATTCCGTCAGGAATTAAGTAATGATCCCCTTTCAGTTCATGCTTTTCAATCCCTTTTGCCCAAGCATCCATACTTTTGTCGCATGACAGAAAAACAAAATCGGCATTGGTATGAGTTTCTTGCAATTTCTTAATGTTTGGCATGTTTTTCACACAATCACTGCACCAAGAAGCCCAAACTTCTATAACGACAGTTTTACCTTTATGACTCAAAAGAATTCGATTTAAGTTTATTTCGCTTCCATCGCTGCTAATTAGTTTGTCGAACAATGCTGTTCGGGTAAATGTTGTCATTTGAGCGTTAGAACAAGAAATGTTCAATAAAAATAGGGATAGTATACTAAGTATTTTTTTCATGGTTTTTTATTTATTTAATTCTGAAAACGGTTTGTTAATTAATTGTTGGTAATCGATAGGATTAAATTTATTATCGGTGATACCATTATAGTATTTATAGGTGTTTCCGTTCCATAAATATTTAACCCCTGGCGTATCTTTACCTGTACCTAAAGCATTCCAAAAAGGAATAATTTCAATAATTTTATACGGATATTCAGCTCCCGCTTCTTTAAAAAAGGCAGGAATCAAATCCGCTTCTTCATTCATGAAAATGATTAAAATTTCAGGGAAATTAGCATTTTTTTGTTTTAATTCGGTCAATTCTTTTGCCGCTGTACGACAATGATCGCAACCTGGCACAAAAAAGCATAATGTTTTTCGACCAGAATCTATTTTGGGGAATAATTTGGCATAACCTGATTTAATTTTTTTAGGTTCGGTTGTAGAAACTACGTCTTCCATTTTGGTTGGAAGTTCTTTTTTTACTGAATCTATTTTTACAGCAGTACTAACCGAATCCTTACGAACTGGAGTGGCAACTTCGCTTTCAGTGCTATCAATAACAATCTCTGAAATCGGGGTAACTTCAAAATCGTTTACAATTTTCTTAATGGGTGCCAACAAAAATATCGAAATTATAGTAGCTAATGTAATACCTGCCACTATCCAAAAGTTGTTTTTGCCATTTGTTTTTGGTACTAAATAGAATAAGTAAACCAATAAAAATATTGCAATTATATTTTTTAGAATGGCTTCGATAGGCGTCATTGGAATTAGCTCGCCAAAACAGCCACAATTTCCTGTGTTTCCGCCGCTTAAAAATGTTACATAAGATAAATGGCTAACAAATACGGCTAATAATAAAATGGTTACAGGAATAATTAATTTTCGCAAATAATTATTTTGAAGAATAAGTATTCCTAATGCCAATTCGATTCCGATTAATATTCTAGAAAACCAAGGCGCAATACTCTCTGAAAAGCCTAATGGATACAATTGTTTTACTTCGAATGTTGAAATAGCAAAATAAGGCGATGGATACATTTTGGCAATGGCCGAAACGATAAATAAGAATGCAATTAGAATTCTAATTGTCCAAGGTAAATAACTACTTTTTACTTTTTCCATTTTTATGATTTTTACAAATATAAAACCGATTGATTTTAGTATTTGTTAATGAGTTGTTATTTTTTGAAATCCATTAATATTAAAGCAAAAACGGCATAATTTATCATGTCTTGATAATTGGCATCAATTCCTTCAGAAACTAATGTTTTTCCTTTATTATCCTCAATCTGTTTTACCCGAAGAATTTTTTGCAAAATCAAATCAGTTAAGGAACTCACTCGCACATCGCGCCAAGCTTCCCCATAATCATGATTTTTGTTTTCCATCAATTCTTTCGTTACTTTTATTTTTTCGTCGTACAATCTCACCGCTTCATCAACTGATAAATCAGGTTGTACAGCAACTCCTTTGTCTAACTGTATTAATGCCATTATCGAATAATTGATAATGCCAATAAATTCTGAACTTTCATCTTCCGCTACTTTTCGAATCTCATTTTCTTGCAAACTACGAATGCGTTGTGCTTTGATAAATATTTGATCGGTAAGCGATGGCAAACGCAAAATGCGCCATGCAGAACCGTAATCTTTCATTTTTTTGGTAAATAAATCTCGACAAATGGTAATGATTGCGTCGTATTGTTGTGAAGTATTCTTCATTATTTAATTTATATTTGTAACAAATTTGTTCAAAAATAAGTTTTTTTAAGCAATTTTAATAGCAATAGCAATAACAATTTTACTATTCCAAAATGACGATTAACTGCAAAGGCCAACTTATCGATGTATCGACGCCAAAAATAATGGGAATTTTGAATGTTACACCCGATTCTTTTTACGATGGAGGACGATTGACTTCAGAAAAACTGATTGTAAATCAAGTAGAAAAAATGTTGCTTGAAGGGGCTACTTTTATTGATATTGGTGGACAATCGAGCAAACCCAATGCTGCAATTGTTTTGGTTGACGAAGAACTAAAACGTGTTGTTTCGACAGTCGATTTAGTTTTAAAAAAATTCCCAGAAGCTATTATTTCTATTGATACTTTCAATAGCAAAGTAGCGCAAATAGCGGTTGAAAACGGTGCCGCTTTGATTAATGATATTTCATCTGGAAGTCTTGATGACAATATGTTTGAAACCATTGCAAAACTACAAGTTCCGTACATTATGATGCACATGCGTGGCACGCCGCAAACCATGAATCAAATGACAAACTATGATGATTTGGTTAAAGAAATGTTGTTTTATTTTTCTGAAAAAGTGGCCAAAGCCAAAAGTTTTGGCATCAATGATTTGATTATTGATCCTGGGTTTGGTTTTGCCAAAACAGTGGAACAAAATTTTGAATTATTACATAAATTAGACTTGTTTCAGATGCTAGAATTACCCGTTTTAGTTGGGCTTTCTCGAAAATCGATGATTTATAAAACATTGGAAACCACACCTGAAAATGCGTTAAACGGAACTTCAATTTTAAATACAATTGCATTAACAAAAGGTGCTACTATTCTCCGAGTGCATGATGTAAAAGAAGCTGTTGAATGTGTCAATTTATGGCAAAAAATAAACCGCTAATGAAAAAATTAACGGTTTAAACAAACTTATGTAAGCAATTATTTTTTCTTTCCTCCTTTTTTATACTCTCCCGAAGCGGTAATTTGAGCTATTTGAATAATAACATCGGTTGCTTTTTGCATGCTTTCTACGGGAACATATTCGTATTTTCCATGAAAATTGTGTCCTCCAGCAAAAATATTAGGACAAGGCAATCCTTTGTATGATAGCTGACAGCCATCGGTTCCGCCACGAATAGGCTTTATAAGTGGTTTAATGCCCAAATTTTTCATGGCTTTCTCGGCAATATTTATAATATGAAATACAGGAACAACTTTTTCTTTCATATTGTAATATTGGTCTTTTACAACCGTAATTACAATATCTTCACCAAATTGTTTGGCATATTTCTTATTCATTTTTTTGGTAATTGCATGAACAAATGCTTTGCGTTTTTTAAATTTTTTAGCATCGTGGTCCCGAATAATAAGTTCTAGCTGTGTTTCTTCAATGCTTCCTGAAAGTTGTGTTACGTGGAAAAAACCTTCGTACCCTTTGGTTTCTTGCGGAATTTCATCTTTTGGTAATTCATTCATAAATTCGTTAGCCAACAGCATCGAGTTTATCATTTTCCCTTTGGCATAACCTGGATGCACACTTTTTCCTTTGAAGGTGATTTTGACTCCAGCGGCATTAAAATTTTCGTATTCCAACTCCCCTATTTGGCTACCGTCCATAGTATACGCCCAGTCGCAAGCAAATTTTTCCACATCAAAATGATGAGCACCACGTCCTATTTCTTCATCGGGAGTGAAACCTACACGAATTTTTCCGTGCTTAATTTCTGGATTTTTAATAAGGAATTCCATTGCCGAAACAATTTCGGTAATTCCTGCTTTATCATCGGCACCAAGCAATGTTGTTCCATCGGTTGTGATAAGTGTTTGCCCTTTGTAAAGTAATAAATCTTTAAAATATTTAGGTGAAAGCACGATATTTTTTGCTGCATTTAATACAATATCGTTGCCGTCATAATTTGTTATAATTTGAGGTTTTACATCTTTCCCTGTAAAATCTGGAGTGGTATCAAAATGAGCTACAAAACCTATGGTAGGCACTTCGTGAGCAACATTACTCGGCAAAGTGGCCATAATGTAGGATTTGTCATCTATTGTAACATCCTGCATGCCAATAGCTTTTAGTTCGTCTACTAATTTATTGGCTAAATCCCATTGTTTTGCGGTACTTGGAGTTGTTTCGGAATTGGGATCAGATTCAGTGTCTATAGTTACGTAGCTTATAAAGCGGTCGATAATGTGTTGCATATTGTGTTTTTATAATGAACAACAAATGTACTATTTTTTATATTTAATTTATAATTCTAGTGCTAGAATACTCTTTTTAAAACAGGTAACTATTTTCAACAAATCATCACACCAACTCTTCATCATTAATTAAAATAGCTAGCAAGTTTGATATGAGAAAACAAAGCTTATTATAAAAAACAAAAAGAGGCAATTGCCTCTTTTTATATTAGTCCTATTTTTCTTTAGCTAAAAAAGGTAAAAGAAAATATTCGTTTGTACCAAGGTTTTTTAACTACCTC
>CAXYWC010000099.1:0-5430 GCA_964292845.1 uncultured Flavobacterium sp.
GAAACTTTACAATTACACAGCCAACGGTTATCAGTACGGCAACTGCTGCGCAAACCAATGTATCTTGTAACGGTGGATCTAACGGTTCTGCTTCAGTAACTCCATCGGGAGGTGCTGGTGGATATACCTACTCATGGTCGCCATCTGGTGGAACGGTTGCTACAGCAACCGGATTAAGTGCAGGAACTTATACTGTAACAGTAACCGATGCAAACGCTTGTACTAGTACAGCTAATTTTATTATTACTGAGCCAGCAAGTATTGCATTTTCAACGTTATCATTACCAAATAGAGATTATAATCAAAGTTATTCTCAAACTGTTGTTGCAACAGGAGGATTTGGCGCCATTTCATACACATTAACATCAGGATCATTACCAACAGGATTTACACTTTCTAATTCAGGTGTAATTTCAGGAACTTCTACTGTTACTGGAACATTCTCATTTATAGTAACAGCAACAGATGTAAATGGTTGTAGTATTTCTCAAAATTTGAGTATTGGTTTAAATCAAATTCCAATTACTGTAACCGCCATAGCAACTTCTAAAGTTTATGGTGCTACAGATCCTGTACTTACCTATAGTGTTTCTCCAAGTTTATCACCAGGAGATAGTTTTACAGGAAGTTTGACTAGAACGGCAGGTGAAAATGTAGGTACCTACGCCATTAGCCAAGGAACATTATCGGCAGGATCTGGTTATTTAATCACTTTTGTTGGTGCTAATTTTGATATTGTAAAAGCAGATCAAGTTATTGTTTGGAATCAAAATTTAGAAGTAGGTTGTAACAACGAAACAACAATAATTCTAACAGCAAGTGCCTCTAGTGGTTTACCAGTTACTTATAACTCTTCTAATTCTAATATTGCTACAGTAGCAGGAGATATTTTAACAATTATAAACAACGGAACAGCAGGTATTACAGCATCACAATCAGGAGATAGTAATTATAACCCAGCAACGAATGTTATAAATACACTATTGGTAAAAAATCCAGGTTTAATACGCCAACATTGGAAAGACGTATTGTTTTTTGACAACTCTTCAAATGAATATGTTTCCTATCAATGGTATAAAAATGGAACCCTTATTAATGGTGCAACTAATCAATATTATAAAGAAAATGGAGATTTAGATGGCGACTATTATGCGGAGGCGATAAATACTTCAGGAAATACAATTGTTACCTGTCCGTTAACTATTATTCCGCAAATGGAGATTAGAGCTATAAAAGTATTCCCTAATCCTTCTGCATCTGGAGAAATGGTTAATGTTCAAATGAATTTACCTGCTGCAGAATTACAGGGAGCTAAATTGTATTTGTACAATATGATTGGATCAGTACTAAATACAATCAATGTAACGGGTGCTTCAATGGATATTCAGGTTCCAAATGCTCAAGGTATTTATCCATTAAAATTACAATTAGCAAACGGAGATATTTTATCAGTTAATCTAGCAGTAAAATAATAAAAACATAAAAATGAAAATAAAAAATATAATTATACTATTAAGTTTGGCTTTGTCAAACTTAATAGTAGCTCAAAAGGGTAATTTTTACATAAGTGTTCAAAGTGGTGCCAATACAGTAGAAGACAAAACTAATTTTACATTTGCTAGTCCAAAAATTGGAGGTAGTATAAAAGCAGGATATGTTTATAATTTAAATGAACGATTAGGTTTGGGTACAGGAGTAGAATATACAATGTACAATCAAACAGCTCAAATTCATAATGGAGATACTTATACAACGGTATTAGTAGATGATATGGGTTCTGCTTTCGAGTATCGTATAAAAGCTACAAATTACAGAGAAGAACAAACCTTAAAAGCATTTCAAATTCCTTTGTTTTTACAACTAAAAACTGCTTTAACAACTACAAATAGCTTTTATTGTCGTTTGGGAGGAAAATTAGTGATTCCATCAAAATTCAAAATTGATGCTTCGGCAGCTTCTGTTTCTGGTTCAGGATATTATCCTGATGTTAATTTAGAAATTACAGACTTACCTTCTCATGGATTTGGAACTCAAAATAATTGGAAAGCTTCTGGGACATATAAAACAAAATTAGCCTATATGGCTAGTGCTGAAGCTGGATTTGATTTTAAAATTGGAGCAAAAAGCTCAATATACACAGGTTTTTTTATAGATTACGGATTAACCAATGTTGTTGATAGTAATGATGCAGCTACTTCCTTTGTAGGTTATAATCCTTCAAGTATAAATGATAGAGCAGCAAATGGAGTTTACTCTTCAAATAATATAAATTCTAAACCGATGTCTTTTGGTGTAACTTTAGGATTAAATCTAGGAAATTAATATTCTCCTAATTGATTGGGAAAGGTTAAAGGCTCTGAGAAATCGGAGCCTTATTTTTTTATATTTGTGATATGAATTACCAAAATATCCTTCAAGAAATTTATAAAAAGTCGTTGTCCTTCCCAACCGATTTTTTTGAGAATCTCTTGCGAATTGAAACTGCCGAAGAAAACTTAACTTAAAAGCGGAATTACTGAAATTTGAGTTTTGACAACTAAATTAATAGAATTTAGAAACAAAAAAATTACAGCCTGTAACATCGGTTTACTGTTAGTTGCAGCTATAAAAAATTATTGCAAAGCGAATTAACCGTATTCTGAAATTATACTTTAGTTTTAAAAACACCGTTAAAATCCGCAACTAACTCTCAAAAAATGATTACACAAGTTGTAGAATTATATAAAAGAATTAATAATACGCTAGGGTTTGGGTTTTAAAAAACCACAAAAAGTTCATTTACAATAGAATAAAAAAATTATAACAGTATCAAAACTCTTGATTTAGTGTTACAGAAATGTTGATAATTTTTTAAACCCGAAGTTTTTTTTTAAATTATCAACATTACCGAACACTTAAGTTAAAATTTGAAGAATTATTAACCTAAAAAAAATCAACATATTTCAGGGTAAGACATATTTTATAAAATAGCAAAGCAATTCTGCTTACTACGCATCAATATTAGCATAAACGGCATTTTTTTCTATAAATTCTCTACGAGGTGGAACCTCATCTCCCATTAACATTGAAAATACACTATCTGCTTCTACTAGATTATCAATTTTTATTTGACGCAAAGTTCTAAATTCAGGATTTAATGTTGTATCCCATAATTGCTCTGCATTCATTTCTCCAAGACCTTTATAACGTTGTATTGCTGCACTTCCGCCCATACGTTCATTGGCTTCATCTCGCTGGGTTTCATTCCAAGCATACTCTTTTTTGTTACCTTTTTTTACAAGATACAATGGAGGTGTTGCGATATAAACGTGGCCTTGTTCAATAAGCTCTCGCATAAAACGGAAAAAGAAAGTTAATATCAAGGTAGAAATATGACTACCGTCAATATCAGCATCACACATAATAACTACTTTATGATACCTTAATTTTTCAATATTTAATGCTTTGCTATCTTCGGCAGTTCCTATTGTTACACCAAGCGCAGTAAATATATTTCTAATTTCTTCGTTTTCAAATACTTTATGGTGCATGGCTTTCTCAACATTCAAAATTTTACCTCTAAGTGGCAAAATAGCTTGAAAAGCTCTATCACGTCCTTGTTTTGCAGTTCCGCCTGCCGAATCTCCCTCGACAAGAAAAACTTCACATTTTGCAGGATCTTGTTCCGAACAATCCGATAGTTTTCCTGGCAATCCGCCGCCACCCATTACGGTTTTACGCTGTACCATTTCACGGGCTTTTTTAGCCGCATGACGTGCTTGTGCCGCCAAGATTACTTTTTGAACAATAATACGAGCGTCATTTGGATTTTCTTCCAAATAAACTTCAATCATGTCTCCAACTGCTTGAGAAACAGGGGAAACAACCTCTCTATTTCCAAGCTTCGTTTTGGTTTGTCCTTCAAACTGTGGTTCAGCTACTTTGACAGAAATAATAGCGGTTAATCCTTCACGGAAATCGTCGCCAGAAATTTCAAATTTCAGTTTGTCTAACATTCCTGATGCATCTGCGTATTTTTTTAACGAACGGGTTAAACCAGTTCTAAAACCTTGCAAATGTGTTCCTCCTTCGTGTGTATTGATATTGTTTACATACGAAAAAATGTTTTCAGTATAACTTGTATTGTAAATTAAGGCAACCTCAACAGGAATTTCTCCTTTTTCGCTATCCATAGAGATTACGTGTCCAATAATTGGCTCCCTATTTTTATCTAAATACCGAATATATTCTTTTAAACCTTCTGTTGAATGAAAAACTTCTGATACAAAATTTCCATCTTTGTCTTTTTCTCTTTTATCGGTAAAAGTAATGGTGATTCCTTTGTTCAAAAACGATAATTCACGCATTCTTGCCGAAAGTGTATCGTAAGAAAACTCAGTTGTTTGGGTAAAAATAGTATCGTCTGGATAAAACGTAACAATGGTTCCGCGTTTCGTTGTTTCGCCAATTTGTTTTACTGGATAAAGAGCTTTTCCTCTTTCGTATTCTTGCTCGTAAATTTTTCCGTCAGTACTATGAACTGTCGCTCTCAAATGGTTCGACAATGCGTTTACTACAGATACTCCAACTCCGTGAAGACCTCCAGAAACTTTGTACGAATCTTTATCAAATTTTCCCCCAGCTCCAATTTTAGTCATTACAACTTCTAGAGCCGAAACACCTTCTTTTTTATGAATTCCTACTGGAATACCACGACCATTATCTTCTACACTGACAGATCCGTCTTCATTTATGGCAACACCTATAGTATCGCAATGTCCTCCCATAGCTTCATCGATAGAGTTATCGACCACTTCATAAACCAAATGGTGCAAACCACGAACACCCACATCTCCAATATACATCGATGGACGCATACGCACATGCTCCATTCCTTCTAATGCCTGAATACTATCTGCTGAATAATTATCCTTCTTAATTTCGTCGCTCATATAATTTTATTCTAAAAAATGTAATTTTTGTCTAACACGCAAATATAGGCTTTTGAGAATGATTTTGAAACTGAAACCTACGATTTAGAGATGAAGTTATCAACAGTTTATTAAAAAATTTCAATGACAATGGCAAAAATCAATGACAATGACAAAAATCAATGACAATGGCAAAAATCAATGACAATGACAAAAATCAATGACAATGGCAAAAATCAATAACAATGACAAAAATCAATGACAATGGCAAAAATCAATAACAATGGCAAAAATCAATAACAATGGCAAAAATCAATGACAATGGCAAAAATCAATAACAATGGCAAAATCAATGACAATGGCAAAAATCAAATTTTCAAAGAAAACATAAAATGCAACTTTGAAAACTTGACAATCTTTATTAATCCAATATTTCTTATATTAACATTGATATTGATTTTTGAAATTGATTTTTGAAATTGATTTTTGAAATTGATTTTTGAAATTGATTTTTGAAATT
>CAXYWC010000100.1:0-5278 GCA_964292845.1 uncultured Flavobacterium sp.
ATATCAAAATGTTCGTATCCTTTTTGATTTACTATAAAAGCATGAATATCAGCATCCTTAGTAGATAAGAAATTAGTCAGCCCTCTTGAAGGTAATTTAATATATTCATCTAATCGTGGATTTCTAATATCCATCCCTATTAGTAATACTTTTTTACCTGAAAGTGCAATAGTTGCAGCAAGATTTATCGCAATAAAAGTCTTTCCTTCTTTAGGTAAGGTAGAAGTCATGAATATTGTTTTTGCCTTATTGGATTCAATATTACTTAGAACAAATTCTAAATTAGTTCTGATAATTCGTATCGCTTCGGCCGAACTGGTTCTACTACTTGATTGTATAATCGTATTATTATCGTCAGAATGTGGCACATCGCCTATAAATGGCATAGACAGATTAGTATCTAGATCATGACGGTTTTTTACCTTTGTATCTAATAAATAAGACAGATAAATTACCGAAAAAGGAAGTAGTACCCCTAATAGCATGGAAACTAAATAAATCAAACTTGTTTTAGGCGAAATAGGTGCGTCGGAAGAATAGGCCGCATCGACCACTTTTGAAATAGGTGCTGTTGCCGCAAGCGTAATGGCGGTTTCTTCTCTTTTTTTGAATAAATATAAATACAGTTCTTCTTTTATTTGTTGCTGTCTAAAAATACCTCTAAACTCTCTTTCTTGTCTAGGAATTTGAGAAATCCTACCGTTTACGATATTGCCTTGATTAAGAATATCTTTGTTTTTTATATTCAAAGAAGACTTTAGTTTGTTCAAACTTTCGGTAATACTATACTTTAAAGAATTTATTTTATCATTAACCCTTACTACAACTGGATTTTCTAGAGTGGAACTTTTCAAAATTCGATCTCTTTCGATTACTAAATTATTGTATTCTGCAATTAGAGTGGCTGAATTAGTGTCTTCTGGAACGATATTAGCTGGAATAATATCATTGTCTTGATTTTTTCGCATAAAATCAATCATGATATCCACAACCTTAAGTTGTGTTCCAACCATTACGGCCTCTTTTTTAGATTCGGTGGCAGTTTTAAGGTATAATTCCGCTTCAGTAGGAAGATCGGTTATATTGTTTTTGTGCTTGTATTTTTCAACATCTTTTTCAACTCCATCCAGCTCTTCTGTTATAATGGCTAAACGTTCATTGATGAATTTTGCTGTTTTTTCGGAAATTAAATTTTTATCAATTATAGCATCGCTATTGTATATAGCAACTAATTTATCCAAAAAATCTTCTGACTTTTCTTTTACAGGATCTGTAAAAGATAATTCTAAAACGTTTGTAAATTTAGACAATGCGGCTACTGAAAACTTTCCTTTAAAACGGTTTGTGGTGTTTTTTAAAGATTCAAGATTGATAATAATTTTATAATTTGATTCTTTAGTGTTTTCTGGATTCCGATTAATGATGTAGCTCCCTAATTTTTCGGAATCTATAGTTTGCCCAAAATTATAATTCCCTACATGCTTATCGTCTGCATTGAATAATTCAAATTTTTTCGCATTTAAAATATTGACTTTCAAAACAGTATCTTTTTCAAAAAAAGTTTTGTTCTTTTCTCTAAAATCAATTTTTATGGGATTTTCAGCATACGATTCGGAAGACTTGATTCGTCCTTCTAAAATGTAAGAGATATTAAATTCTCCGTACTTTATCGTTTTTTCAATTAATGTTCTTGATTTTAAAACTTCTATTTCATCATCAAGATCTTTTTTTGCACCTGTAAAACCACCTAAATCCTGAAAAGCAGAAAACTCTGACGGTAATCCGCCAGCATCGTCTCGTTTAATTAATAAGGTAGTTTGCGATTTGTATTCTGGGATGGAGTAACGCAAATACAATTTTGCTCCCACCAAAAACAAAACTATACTCAACAAAAACCATTTCCAATAAATTAGATATTTAAACAATAATTCACGAATATTTACTGTTTTGACCTCTGCCTGATTTGTTATATTTTTATGTAACATGAGCTCGATTAGTTTTTATTAATTAACATAATGGAAAAAATAACCGATGATACTAATGAAGCTATCGAAATCCAAATAGGAACATTTTGATTAAATCCTGTTGCTGTTTTAGCCTTTGCATTATTGGGTTCTACATAAATCAAATCATTTTGAGATAGGTAATAAAAAGACGAGTTTATAAAATCGGCTTTGGTTATATCAATTCTATTAAATGTTTTTTTATTATTTACTTCTCTAATGAGAATAATGTTATTTCTTTTTCCGTAAATAGTCAAATCTCCTGCTAAACTTAAAGCTTCTGGCAATGTAATTCGTTCGCCCGAAACGGTATAGCTTCCTGGTTTTGTTACTTCGCCTTGTACTGAAACTTTAAAATTCATGATTCGAATATTAACAATCGCATTTTTTAATTGGCTTTTCAATTTTTCTTTTAGCAAAACAACGACTTCGGTTTTTGTTTTTCCGCCAATATTTAATTCGCCTAAAACGGGAAACTGTATAGTACCTTGCGTATCTACTAAATACAATTGTTGTTGTCTTTGCGCTGTTGAAGCTTGCCCTATGGCGGTAGGAACAAGTATTGCTTCTAAATTAAAAGGCGCTGCTGCTTCGGGATCGGGTGCAGAGACTACAATCATCAATAAATCATCGGGTTGAATGGTGGATTCGAACGTTTTTTCGCTGTTTTGGTTCGCTTGTTGCTCAATATTTTGATAATAGGCTATTTGCTTTTTGTCTGCGCATGAAAAAATCAATAACAGATTGATTCCTAATAAAATATATAATCCTAAATTCCGCTTATTCATTATTCTTTTTTTATTCATTTTTTTTGAATTCCTATTTATTTTAATTGTCCAAAACTTCAAAAGCTGAATTCATACTTTTGTATTCTGGCACTACTATTTTCATTTTTGTAACAATAGTGTTATTATCGTATCCTTTGGAAACTTCTGCTAAATTTTGAACCAAACTTTCAACCTCATCATAATCATCTACTATTTCCTGTGCCACCATAATTTTTTCATGGTGCGTTGGCAATGTTTTACAATGGTCATTTAACAATTCCTCGTATAGTTTTTCGCCAGGACGCAATCCTACCACCTCTATTTTTATATCTTTTTCAGGTATAAATCCTGCTAATCGAATCATTTTTATAGCTAAATCGTATATTTTTACGGGTTTACCCATATCAAAAATATAAATCTCCCCTCCTTTTCCCATAGCGCCTGCCTCGAGTACTAGCTGACATGCTTCCGGAATTGTCATAAAATATCGAATAATCTCCTTATGAGTTATTGTTATGGGGCCTCCTTCCATAATTTGCTTAGAAAACAGTGGTACAACAGAACCGTTTGAACCTAATACATTTCCAAAACGAGTAGTTATGAATTTTGTTGTGTGCTGGTCTGCCTTTTTATTAAAAAAATATAAAGATTGCACATATTTTTCGGCAATTCTTTTACTTGCTCCCATTACATTACTAGGATTTACAGCTTTATCGGTAGAAACCATTACAAATTTTTCTACTTTATATTTTAATGATAAATCAGCTAAATTTTTTGTTCCAACTACGTTTACAAATACAGCTTGTGATGGATTTTCTTCCATAAGCGGCACATGTTTGTAGGCGGCCGCATGATATACTAAATGAGGCTTGTATTTATCAAAAATAAATTCTAATCCTCTAAAATCTCTTACATCGGCAATTAATGAAACTAATTTAATATTTATATTCAATTTTTGAATTTCTAGTGTTAAATGATGTAACGGCGTTTCGGCTTGATCTAAAATAAGTAGCGTTTCGGGATCAAAATCGATTACTTGCTTTACTATTTCGCTTCCAATAGAACCTGCTGCTCCTGTAATTAAAATTACTTTTCCTTTTATTTGAGAGGATATTAATTTGTTATCTAAAACAATTGGTTTTCGTTCTAGCAAATCTTCAATCTGAAAGCTTTTTATTTTTTTGGAAATTTCTTGTTGATTCTCCCAGTCAGAAATCAGTGGTATTGTATATACTTTCAGATTGTATTCTAAACATTCGTCAACAATAGCTATTTGCTCTTCTTTTGTTAGACCTTTGTCTGCTATTATTAGGGCTTCGGCTTTCATAGAACGCATGAGCACCGAAATTTTCTTTTTATTATTTAAAATGGGTAAATTTAGAATTCGCTTTGAGGAATTTGAATTGTGCTTATCAATAAATCCTAACAACTGAAACCGAATTGGCTTTTCGGAAATAAGCGCATTCGAAACCGAAATCGCATTGGCATCGGTACCATATACCATTGCTTTTACTGTTTTTTCGCTCTGAATTCCTTTCAAATAAATTTCAAAAAACTGTTTTACTAATACGCGATACAAAAACAAGATACAAAAAGACACAATAATATGAATAAGCAGTGCCGTGGTAATAAACAAACTGTGCTTAAAATATACCGAGAAAATAACATTACAAAGTACTAAAAAAATAAAAGTGGAAACTTGCGCAAAAAAGATTTTTATAGCGTCGATAAACGAGGAATGCCTTATGATACCCGAATAGGTTTTAAACCACCAAAAAAAGAAAAGGTTTGTTGTAAAAAACAAGAGTATTTTATAGACCTCATTATGCGACTTAAAATACTGCAAACCAATTCCTTTAAATAAGAAATAGGTTAAAAATCCAGACATAAAAATAACAAAAAGATCAATAAACAATATAACCCACCTAGGCAAATAGCCTAAGCTTCTAATACTGAACCTTGATTTTGAACTATAGGTAAGAATCTGCTTTAAAACAGATTTCATTTTTGCTTTTTCCTCTATTTCCAAAGTTTTTTTACTTTAAAACATCTTTTTTACAAATTTAATTCAAAAAAACGATTAAACGACTGTTTTTTCTCGTTTTCTAGAACCTCAAAAAGTGTCGCAAAGTACTAAAAAAAATGTTGGATTTCAGCAATTATTCTGTTTTTTTCATCGCTAGTCAAATTGGAACCCGAAGGCAAGCACAATCCATTTTCAAATAAAGTTGCAGCAACTTTATTTCCGTAGTATGGATACGATTCGAAAACGGGCTGCAAGTGCATGGGTTTCCACAACGGACGGGATTCTATATTTGCTTTTTCTAGCGTTAATCGGAGCTGTTCGCGTGTTTTTCCGTTTGTTTTTTCTGGATCAATAACAATGGCGCTTAACCAATGATTAGAAAAATAATCCGAATTGGGTTCCGTAAAAACAGTAACTCCACTGATAGTCGCAAAAGTATCGACATATAGTTGGTGCATATCGCGTCTGAAACCAACGTGCTG
>CAXYWC010000101.1:0-5216 GCA_964292845.1 uncultured Flavobacterium sp.
TTATAAGTGCGCAAACAACGGAAGATGTGGCTAAAATTGTAAAAGAATATGATTTAGAAAAAATCCAAAAAAAGGAAGTTGAATTTAGAATACGACAACAATCACAAAAAAGAAAAGCTGAAGAATTAGCTAAAATTAATGGTTGGCCTTTAACTATAGTAGGTAAAGATGGTTCTTATCAAGAATTAATGTATGTTACTAAAGATGGACATCCTATTTATTATGCAACTGAAAGTAACGTAGTTGCTGCAGCTTCTACAAGGGCAAATTATCTAAATACTGGAGGTGGACTTGGTTTGACACTTGATGGACAAGGAATGATACCTAGAGTTTGGGATGGAGGTAGAGTTAGAACCTCTCATCAAGGATTTTACGTTGGTGGCGGAAATACTACAAGTAGAGTCACTCCTATAAACGACCCTTCAGGAACAACATATTCTGATCATGCAACCCATGTTACAGGAACTATTTTAGCATTGCCTTGGGCCAATACTCTGGGTGTTTTACCAACTAAGGGAATGGCAACAAAAGCTACAGCAAGAACATTTGATTTTACAGATGATGAGTCTGAAGTGGTTTCAGAAATTCCAAACGGAATGATAATTTCCAATCATTCTTATGGCATACCGCATCGAAATCAAACAACCGGTGTGTATTTGCCAGGATGGATTTCTGGAGCTTATATAGAAGATTCTAGAGCTTGGGATGAAATCGCCAACTTATCGCCATATTACCTACCAGTTTTTTCTGCGGGTAATAATGGTACTGATAATGGTAGTATCACGCCAATACAAGTTGGTTATGATAAATTAGTAGGAAATAAAGTATCTAAAAATGTATTAACAGTTGCTGCAGCCAATGACGCAGTAATTAATGGAGATGGAACTTTAAATTCTGTCGCTATTGCAAATTTTAGTAGCCAAGGACCCACTGATGATTTTCGTATAAAACCAGATATTACAGGTAATGGTGTTGGACTATTGTCTTTGGGTATCGCAACTAACACTTCTACCGCTACAATGGACGGGACTTCTATGGCATCGCCAAATGTGACAGGTACTTTAACCCTTTTACAACAACACTACAAAAATATTCATGGTAGTTTCATGAAGGCTTCTATGCTAAAGGGATTAGCCTGTCACACTGCCGATGATGCAGGAAGACCAGGTCCTGATGTTAATTTTGGTTGGGGGTTATTAAATGCAAAAAAAGCAGCTGAAACAATTACAGGTGACGGATTGTCTTCTATTTTGTCTGAAATAACTTTAAATCAAGAACAAACATATACTACGACTGTTAGAGCTGTAGGCGGAGTAACTCCTTTAATTGCATCTGCAACTTGGACAGATTTGCCTGGTTTTAATATTGCAGACGATACAACACCTGCTAATACAACAATTCCAACATTAGTAAATGACTTAGATATAAGAATTACAAGAACAGGTACAACTTATTTTCCTTGGAGACTAGGTGCAACGCCTTCAGCTAACGCAGTTAGAGTTGCTGACAATAATGTAGATAATGTTGAGGCAGTAAAAATTGATGCTCCAAGTGCAGCTGATTATGTAATAACGGTTACTCATAAAGGAAATTTAGTTGGTGGAAGCCAAAAATTCGCTTTAGTTGTTACAGGAGTAACGTCTACTTTTGCATTAGAATCAACATCAGATGATTTAACTTTATGTAATACTCAAAACGCAGTTTATACTTTTAATTATAAGCAAAGTGGTGGTGGAACTACAAACTTTTCTGCAACTGGATTACCAGCAGGAGCAACAGCTGTTTTTTCGCCAACAAGTTTAAGCGCAAATGGAACAGTGACAATGACTATTTCTAATTTAAATACGGTTCCATATGGTAATTACACTGTTGGAATTATTGCAAATAATGGAACAGAAACAGAAACACGTTATAAAGATTTGAAAGTGTTTTCTAATACAATTGTAGCTGTGAATCAAATTGCACCCATAAACAATAATACAAATCTTCCAACAAGTTATATGTTTAAATGGGATAAAGACCCTAATATTGAAGATTACAATTTACAGGTTTCTACCTCTAATACTTTTGCTACTACTTTTGTAAATGCAATTGGAATTAAACTAGGTGAGTATGCTGTTACAGGTTTAGCAGAAGAAACTAGATATTACTGGAGAGTTATTCCGTCTAATCGTTGTGCTACAGGCTCTAACCCTACTGCTAGAACTTTTTTTACTGGAAAATACACTTGTGGTTCAAATAATTATACTGCTACAGATTTTAGTAATGCCACTATTGGAACTTTAGTAAATAGTACCGCAAGTGTACCCATTACGGTTACAGGTGGAATATCAATAGGAGATCTAAATGTAACTTTAGATATTACACATACTTGGATTGGAGACAATATAATTTCTTTAGTGGGTCCAGCAGCTATTGGTAGCCCTGAAATAATTTTATTTAATCAACCTTGTGCAGGTGCAAATGCAACTTATCCAAATATTCAAGCAACACTTGATGATTCAGGTGCAGTTCTCAGTTGTTCAGCAACAGCACCAGTGGTGTCTGGAACCGTAAAACCTTTTGAAAATCTATACAATTTAAATGGTTTAAGTGCTGATGGCGTTTGGACATTAAAAGTACTTGATGTAGGAGCTAATGATGGAGGTACAATCAATGCTGTTACTTTAAATTTCTGCAAAGTAGAACAATCTGCTTTAGGAACTATAGACAATGTGTTTAATCAGTTATCTATATATCCAAATCCAACAAAAGGATTGTTGAATATCAATTTGAATACACTTCTAGAAGGAGAAACAGTATATAGTATTTACGATATACAAGGCAGAAAAATTATGCAAAAATCTTCAAATAACACAAATGAAACTTTAAACATAGAAAAATTTGCTAAAGGAGTTTATATGCTTTCCATTGAAAACGGAAACAACAAAATCACAAAAAAAATAGTATTAAATAAGTAATATTAAATTTGTTTCTCAAAAAAAATACCCTCAAAGAGTTAAACTATTTGGGGGTATTTAAATTTGTGCCATTTTTTAGACGTGAATAATTTCGTCTTCAATCAATAAATCTTCTCTTCGTAATCGTAAGAAAATTTGTGCAACCGCAATGGTATCTTTTTCACAATAAGTTACAATTCGGTCGATATCTTTTTCTACATAAAAAACATGACCTACTTGGGAACCATCAATATCGCCTTTTGATGATGGAATTCCCAAAATTTTGCACATCAATTTTAATGAAGTGAAATGTTTGTAATCTCCAAATTTCCATAACTCTAAAGTGTCTAAATGCAGAATTTCCCAAGGTTTTTTCCCAAATAAATTCAGTTTATTTGGAATCGCAATTTGATTGATAATCATTCTACGAGCCATAAACGGAATGTCAAATTCCTTTGCATTATGGCCACACAAAACATGTTGCGGTTGGTTGAAATGATTATTTAAAAGATTGATAAAGTCATGTAAAATTTTCTTTTCTTCTCCAAAAAAAGAAGTGACTCTAAAGTTTCTAATATCTCCTTTAATCGTAAAATAACCTACCGAAATACAGACAATTTTTCCAAACTCAGCCCAAATTCCTGCACGATCATAAAATTCTTCACCTGAAAAATCTTCTTTGCGTTGGTATTGTGTTTTTTGTTCCCAAAGTTGTTTCATTTCATCATCTAGTAAATTGAAATTTTCTTCTTCCGGGACGGTTTCTATATCTAAGAAAAGTATATTATTGAGGTTTATTTTTTCTATCATTTTTATAACATGAATTTCACGAATTTACACCAATGTAAAAACGTAGTTAAGCATTTCACGAATATAAAAAAATTCGTGATGATTTGTGTAATTCATATTTAAATTTTTAAAACAAACTTTGCTGATTTGTTGGGTTTTCGTGTTCTAGCAACCATTTTTTTCGCCACAAACCTCCTGCGTAACCAGTAAGCGAACCATCGGTTCCAATGACGCGATGACAAGGAACAACAATCCAAAGTGGGTTTTTTCCGTTTGCCGATGCTGCGGCACGAATCACTTTTGGGTCGCCTAATTTTTTAGCCAAATCGAGATAAGACATGGTTTTTCCAAAAGGAATATTGACTAATTCCTGCCACACTTTTTGTTGAAAATCAGTTCCTTTAGGATTAAGTTTTAAAGTGAAATCAGTTCTACATCCATCGAAATAGTCGCGGAGTTGATTTACAGCTTCTTGTAATTCTAAAGGAATTTTATCAGAAATTTCACCTTCATCTAAAACGGAAATCTCAGTAATTCCATTTTCATCACCAATAATTTTGGTAATTCCTAAAGGCGTTTTTATGTATGTTGTTTCCATAATTTAAAGATATACTTTTTTATTTTGGAAATGATTCTTGATAAAAAAATAAAAACCATTCGTTAAGACAAATGGTTTTTTGTTTGAGTGCAATAAATTTATTAAAGAAATACTTTCAATTTCTACTATTTTTTACAAAATTAGATAACTACTTATTTTAGATTTGAATATACATACGCTTCCAATTGTTGTAATTCTTCATCAGAAAAAGTTTTTGTTAGAGCAAAATTAGCTTTCATCACTTCGTACTGCGTTGGGTCAACAATTGGTTCTCCTTCTCCTTTTAGAAATGCAACCATATTGCCCTTTTTTTCTTTGTAAATTTTTGCAATATCTTGCACACTAGGCCCTATTAGTTTTACATCTGGTTTATGACAAGTGGCGCAAGTTCCTTTTCCTTCAAAAATTTCCTTCCCTAAATCAGCTGGGGATTTTGCTTCTGTTGCAGCTGTTTCTGTTTTTTCTTCTGTTTTTCCAAAGGATTCTTCAGTTTCTTTCTTGCAGGAAAATGCTAGAAACGCAACTGCTATTACAATTATTTTTTTCATGATAAACTATTTTTGTTATTTCAAAATTAGACTATCTTTGAGCTTTAAAACATGATAAATATCATCAAAACAGTAACTTAAAAATCTTTTTTTATCTATTTAAAAGGATTGCTGCTTCTTTAGCAAAATAAGTCGAAATCAAACTCGCACCAGCTCTTTTGATACACATTAATTGTTCCATCATAATTTTGTCATGATCGAGCCAACCTCTTTCGGAAGCAGCTTTTATCATCGCATATTCGCCAGAAACGTGAAAAACTGTTACAGGAACATTCACTGCATTTTTCACTTCACGAACAATATCTAAATAAGCAATTCCTGGTTTTACCATGACCATATCGG
>CAXYWC010000102.1:0-4923 GCA_964292845.1 uncultured Flavobacterium sp.
ACTCAATAGATTTAATAAATTTGTGAAACCTAAAATTTATTTAGGACAGTATTGGATATAAATCTATAATTCGAGAATTCGCGCCATATCAAGGTAAACTAAATAAGATATATGAGGAAATTGAAAAAGAAGGTTCAACAAAAAAAGAACTGGTTTTACATAACATCAAAAGAGTTTATCTTAACATAAAATCGGAATATTCTAATTTTGAGGAAATTAAAATTAATGCAGACAAAATATTAGATAAAGTAGTTGAAAAGATATTAGACAATATTAATAATGCTCCAAATAAACTCAATGAATTTGACCAGGAAACAATTGATTTTAGTTTAATGATTGTTATAGTTGATGCATTTATGCGTTGTAATATTCTGGAAGAACCACCTAAATCTAAGTAAAAATGATAGTAGATAAAAATATTAATCCTGAGAGAGATTTATATTATTTAGGAGGAATCTTAATTGACGTTCTTGCAAGCAAGAATAACGTTGATATTGATTATATTGACTTATATCAATCATTAAATCAAAAACAAGAAATATCAATAAATTTATATTCACTAACATTGGACTGGTTATTTATTTTAGGAGTTGTAAGCAAAGGGGAAAACGGTAAAATCAAAAAATGTTTTTAAAAGAATTAAAAATAGAAAATAAGCTTGGAGTAATTCGTGAAATATCTTTTCATAAAGGGCTCAACTTAATTGTGGACGATACTATTGAAAATAGTAAGCAAACTACTGGAAATAATGTCGGTAAAACCACTGTATTAAGGCTAGTTGATTTTTGCCTTGGCTCAAGTGGTAAAAATATTTATCAAGATTCTGAATTTAAAGAGCAAGAAAATAACACCGTAAAAGATTTCTTAATAGATACTGAAGTTTTAATTACATTAAACATCGTAGATGACCTTGACTTTGTAACTGAATCTATTTTAATCAAGAAAAATTTTTTAAAGTACACCAAAAAGATTCAAGAAATAAATGGCAAAACTATTATAAACGACAAAGAATTTGATTTAAAACTGAAAGAATTAATATTTAATACTGATGTTGAAAAACCAACATTTAAACAAATTGTTTCTAAAAATATTAGAGATGAAAAAAATAAGCTGACAAACATTGTTAAAGTTTTAAATCCATATACAAAAATTGAAGAATATGAAGCTTTATTTTTGTTTTGGCTTGGAATCAATACTGACACACACAATCAAAAAGAGCTGCTCGGGAAAGAAAAAACACGTGAGGAAAGTTTCCAAAAAAGATTAAAAAAAGAAGGCGAATTGTCATTGATTGAACAGCAACTTGAACTAGTAAATTCTAAAATAGAAGAATTACAAAAAGTAAAAGCAAATTTCAATTTTAATGAAAAATTCGAGTCTCAAATATTGGAACTAAATGAGATAAAACTTAATTTATCAAGACTCTCTACTGAATTAAGTAGATTGAATATGAGAAGAGAGTTAATAATTGAGAGTAAAGCAGACTTAGAAACTGAAAAAACAAATATTGACATAAATCAAATTGAATCATTATATAACAAAGCTTCCAAGCTAATTACTAATTTACAGGTTACTTTTAAAGAAACTGTAAAATTTCATAATGATTTAATTGATGAAAAAATAAAATACATCGATAAAGAACTACCTAGTTTAACGGAAAAACTACAATCAATTTCAAGAGAAATAACTTCATTGAGAAGACAAGAAAAGATATTGTCTGTTTTTATAAGTGCATCAGATTATAGTGATGACTACGATACTATTTTGATTAATTTAAATTCATTATTTGAAACAAAAGGTAATTTGGAAGAAAGAAAAAGGTATTGGATTTCATCTAACGAAAAACTTGAAAGGATAAGTGAAGAATTAGAGACAATAAATTCAGAAATTAATTCTAAAGATAATTTAATTCAAAAAAGAATTACACTATTTAATAAGTATTTTACAAAAATATCAAGTGAATTATATGGTGAGGAGTATTTATTAAGTACTCAGAAAAATGAAAAAGGTTATGATTTGATTGTTACAAATCTAGAAGGCAATCCTAGTACTGGTAAAAAGAAAGGACAAATTGCTGCATTTGATTTTGCTTATATTTTATTTGCAGAGGAAATAGAATTGAAAGCAATTCATTTCATCATGCATGACCAACTTGAAAACATGCATGATAATCAATTAAGCACCATTTTGATTAATTTAGCAAACTCTATTGGCTGTCAGTTTATTTTACCAATAGTTAAAGATAAAATCCCAGCAGATATTGATATTGATAAATATATTGTGCTAAGACTTTCCGAAAGCAATAAACTACTCAAAATTTAAAAAAAGCATATACCCGTGATTTTTTAAATACCAGAATATTTAAAGATAATGTTGCCTTCTGACAAAATAAAAATCTCATCAGGCACTATTATTATGAGATTCTTCATTCGTCAGACTCGAACCTGAAAGTGCGAACTCGCAAAGCAATGACAAACTGCATGTGTTTTATTCCAGTAAACTCAATACTAAAGGTATTATTAATACTTTAACAACTCCAACAATCCTTCTTCGAATCTAACTTTTGGTAAATACTGATCCTCTAATGCTTTTACAAACGGAATAGCACTTTCTAAACTTCCCACACGTTTTACAGGTGCATCTAGATATTCGAAGCAATTTTCCATGATTAAAGCTGAAATATCGCTAGCCATTCCACCAAACATAGAATCTTCTTGCAAAATAATACATTTTCCTGTTTTCTTAACTGAAGCAAAAATAGTTTCGGTATCTAAAGGTTGTAACGAACGTAAATCGATCAAATCGGCTGAGATATCAGGATTTTTGTTTAATGTATCTAACGCCCAATGCACTCCTGCACCAAATGAAATTACAGTAACCGCTACACCTTCTTTTATCATAGCCGCTTTCCCAAAAGGAATGGTATAATAATCTTTAGGAACATCTTGCTACATGCTTCTGTACAATTGTTTGTGTTCAAAGAACATGACAGGATTAGGATCGTTAATTGCTGTATTCAATAATCCTTTGGCATCGTAAGGAAATGCTGGATAAACTACTTTTAATCCTGGTGTTTTGGTAAACCAAGCTTCATTGGTTTGTGAATGAAAAGGTCCTGCTTGAGTCCCACCACCGCAAGGCATACGAACCACAACATCAGCTTTTTCTAACCAGCGATAATGTGATTTTGCTAATAAATTGACAATTGGATTAAATCCTGTCGAAACGAAATCGGCAAATTGCATTTCAACAATCGCTTTGTGTCCGTTAATTGACAATCCCATCGCTGTTGAAACCACTGCGCTTTCGCAAATAGGTGTATTACGAACTCTTTCTTTACCAAATTGAGCCACAAAACCATCAGTAATTTTGAAAGCACCACCATATTCAGCAATATCTTGTCCCATAATAACTAGGTTATCATGACGCTCCATCGATTGACGCAAACTAGTAGATATAGCATCAATCATTCGGATATTTTCCACTTCTTCTGAATGGTTTACTGCTTCAAATTCGTATGGTTTGTACACGTCGTTTAATTCCTCGCTTAAAGAAGCAACAATTTCTGGTTCTTTTTGAACCAAAGCCCAATCGGTATCAATTTCATTTTTAAGTTCGGCTCTAAACGCTTCATCGTCTTCGTCCGATAAAACGGCTGTTGCTTTCAGGTAACTTCTGAAATTTTCAACAGGATCTTTGATAGCCCACATATCCATTAACTCTTGCGGAACATATTTTGTTCCACTCGCCTCTTCATGTCCACGCATTCTGAAAGTCTTGAATTCTAACAAAACAGGACGTGGATTTTCTTGCATGGATGCTTTTAATTCTGATATCAAATTATAAACATCAAGAATATTATTACCATCGACAATATGTGATTCCATTCCAAAACCAATTCCCTTATCGGCTAAGTTCTCGCAACGATATTGCTCGTTTGTTGGTGTAGATAATCCGTAACCATTATTTTCGATAACAAAAAGAACTGGCAAATCCCAAACCGAAGCAATGTTTAAAGCTTCGTGAAAATCGCCTTCGGAAGTAGCGCCTTCTCCAGTGAAAACTGCGGTTACTTTTCCGTTCTTTTTTAATTTATTGGCTAATGCAATTCCGTCAGCCACGCCCAATTGTGGCCCCAAATGCGAAATCATTCCTACGATATTATATTCTTGTGTACCAAAGTGAAACGAACGGTCACGACCTTTTGTAAACCCATTGACTTTTCCTTGCCATTGCGAGAAAAGTCTATGCAACGGAATATCTCTTCCTGTAAAAACACCTAAATTACGGTGCATTGGTAAGATGTATTCATCTTTATCTAGAACCGCTGTGATTCCCACAGAAATGGCTTCTTGGCCAATTCCTGAAAACCATTTTGACACTTTTCCTTGACGGATAAGAATCAGCATTTTTTCTTCTATTAATCTAGGTTTTAGGATTCGTTTGTATAAATCGAGTAAGGTTTCGTTGGATATGTTTTTTCTGTCGAAATTCATTTTTGTTGCAATTTTTAATTGTGGCTCAAAAGTATAAAAAAGAGATGGTTTTTTTGATCACGAATTACACAAATTATTGCAAATTTTTAAAATAATTATGAATGTTTACTACTATGTCTAGCCCTGATAGTAGTGGAAATCCTTTTTTGAGATTTTTTCCGAAAAAAAGATTGTAACGGATAGCAGGAAATGGCTTCAAATAAAAAAAATATTTATACATTTGTTTTATGACGGTATTGTCCGTTTGTAAGTTATTAACATATTATTTAAGAGATGCAAAACATTCCTAGTGTTGACTTGCGTGATTTCCTTTCGGGTAACCCGGAACGTAAACAAAAATTTGTAAATGAAATCGGAAAAGCTTTCGAAGAGATTGGCTTCGTAGCGTTAAAAGGTCATTTTTTAGATGACGAATTGGTTGGAGAAT
>CAXYWC010000103.1:0-4886 GCA_964292845.1 uncultured Flavobacterium sp.
CTGCTTTTGACAAATAAATTAAATGCGTTGCAAATTTTGGAATGGCATCGTCTTGACTTAATTCTGTAAGTTGGTTACTGTATTTACCTAATTCTACAAATTTTGTAAAACGATTATTAATTTTTCGGGCATAATACCAAACATACATGACCATAAAAATGAATAATTCGAAGAATAAAAACATCCAACGTTCTTTTATTTTTGCCACATTTGCAATGAAAAATGATATTTCTATGGCTCCAAATACAGTTAAAAATATCAGCACATAGATTCTTTTCCATTTTAATCTGTAATAAATGAAATAGCTTAATAGATACGACGTCATCATCATTGTAATGGTGATAGAGAAACCATAAGCCGCCTCCATGTGGGAACTCTCTTTGAAGTAAACCATCATTAAAACGCAACCAAACCAAAGAATGGTATTGATACTTGGAATATAGATTTGTCCTTTACTATTACTAGGTTGACGTACTGTAATTCTTGGCCAAAAGTTCAAGTTCATTGCTTCACTAATGAGTGTAAAACTTCCGCTAATTAAAGCTTGAGAAGCAATAATTGTAGCACAAGTAGATATAATAATACTTGGCAATAAAAACCATGTTGGAATGATTTCAAAAAACGGATTTCTACCGTTCAATAATAAATCACCTTGATGCATCAGCCAAGCCGCTTGTCCAAGATAGGCTACAACCAAACTTATTTTTACATAAATCCAAGTGATACGAATGTTTTTTATACCACAATGTCCTAAATCAGAATACAAAGCTTCCGCTCCAGTGGTACAAAGGAAAACGGCGCCAAGTAACCAGAATCCTTTTGGATAATTGACCAATAAATCATAAGCATAATAAGGGTTTAAAGCACTGAGTATATTGATGTGATGCAAAATTTCGTTTACACCAAAAATCAGCAACATGCTAAACCAAATCGTCATTATGGGACCAAATGCTTTGCCTATAACTTGTGTGCCAAAACGTTGGAAGAAAAACAGCAAAGAGATAATAGCGACAACAATTCCAACAGTTAATAGGTTTCCGGGAATAATAATAGTTTCCAAACCTTTTACCATACTCAAACCTTCAATTGCTGATGAAACGGAAATAGGAGGAGTTATAATTCCGTCAGCAAGTAACGTTGTAGCACCTAGAATTGTTGGTATCACTAGTTTTTTTCCATACCGTCTCACAAGTGCATAAAGAGAGAAAATACCACCTTCACCATGATTGTCGGCACGAAGGGTAAGCCAAATATATTTGATTGTGGTTTGAAAAACTAAAGTCCAAAAGACACAAGAAACGCCACCATAGACCAGCATTAAATTGATGTCTCTGGTGCCAATTATGGCTTTAAAAACGTAGAGTGGACTTGTTCCAATGTCTCCATATATAATACCTAATGCTACTAAAAGTGAGGCAATAGTTACTTTATTTGCAACACCATTTTTTGTTGTATTCATTTTCAATTTTGTTTAAAATTTTAATGATACAAAGTTCCAATAAATGGTATTTGTAGGATATAAAGATGTAGTGGCTAGATATAAAGATTTTATAAAGATTAGCTAAAGCGATAACCTACACCACTTTCTGTAATGATATGTTTGGGTTGATTTGGGTTTTCTTCAATTTTTTTGCGTAAAGCGGCTACAAAGACTCTCAGGTATTGGGTTTCCGTTTGATAACCAACACCCCAGATTTCTTTCAAAATATATTGATGCGTTAATACTCTACCTTCATTTTTCATAAAAAGCGCTAATAAATTAAACTCTGTTGAGGTTAGTTTTAGCATTTCGTCGTTTCGCTTAGCAATTCTTGCGCCAAAATCGATTTGCAAATCGTCACAAAACAAGACACTACAGTCGGTTTGTAATTGATTTCTACGAATTACAGAACGAATTCGTGCCAACAATTCGGCAGTTCTAAATGGTTTTGTAAGGTAATCTGTTGCGCCATTGTCGAGCGCTTTTACAATATCTTCTTCACTGCTTTGAACGGAAAGTATGATAATCGCTTTAGTGTACCAAGTCCGAAGTTCCTTAAGGATTTCATGTCCACTTTTGTCTGGCAATCCAATGTCAAGCAATATCAATTCAGGTGGATGATTTACGGCTAGAAGGATGCCTTCTTTACCTGTTTCGGCAAGCCAAACTTTGTAATCATTACTTTCTAGCGTTATTTCGAGCAACTTCCTAATTGGGGCTTCATCATCAATAACTAATATTTCGGCTTTATTCATTTTTGAGGTTGTTTAAATAGGATGTTTCTGTTGGAATTGTAATCGTAAAACAAGCACCTGAATTGATTTTGTTTTCTAATTTTATAGTGCCATTGTGTGCTTCAATAAAACCTTTTACAATTGATAATCCGAGACCGCTTCCGCCCGTTTTTGTATTGGGCAAACGATAAAATTTATCAAACACGAATTGAATTTCATTCTCTGGAAACCCTTTTCCATTATCTGAAATGGAAAGGACACAATTATTAAATTCATAAGAAGCTTCAACAGTTATTATCGTGTTTTTCGGAGTATATAAAACGGCATTGGTAACTAAATTTTGAATTATTTCTTCCATTAATCCAGCGTCTAATTTGAATAAGGGTAATTTTTCGTCTGGAATAAAGTTTATTATATGTTCCTTTTTTATTGGATTAATTTTTTCAATTACAGTGTAAATAAGTTCATTAATATCACACCAATCTTGTTTTAATTTTAGCATTCCCGTTTCTAATCGACTCATATTTAAGAGATTTTCGACTTGACGATTGAGTCGAATACTTGCTTTATCAATTTCTTCGAGTAGTTCGGTTTGGTTATTTTCTGAAAGTTTACTTTTATTTTCTTTCAGTGTATCAATAGCTCCAATAATAGTAGCAATTGGTGTTCGCAATTCGTGAGAAAGCGAATTAAGTAAGGTATCGTAAAGTTTTATTGTTTTTCCTTTTTCTTCTTTATCACGGGCTTTGCTTTCAACTTCCTTAATTTTGAAAGTTAAAACGGCATTTACTAATGCTATAATTACATACATCAAAAACAGCAATATATCTTCTGTATTTATAATATGAAAAGTGAAAAGTGGTTGGATAAAAAAGAAATTTAAAATCAAACCGCTTAAAATAGCAGTTAACAATACTGGCAAAATATCAAACAGCATAGCAATAAGTGAAACTGTCATTAATAAAATTAATGCCGTTATTCGGTAATCGATATATTTTGATAAGAAAAAACAGATAGTTGAAACAATAAATACCAATACAATACTAAAAAAGCACTGCATTGGTATTGAATATTTTTTTGTGTTTAATTTTCTCAAAATAAAGCTATCTTCTGTTTGAGTAAAAGTATAATTAATAAAGGATATTTTATTTGATTTTTGAAGCTAAAAGATAAATTACAGCCATTCTTATGGCAACTCCATTTTCTACCTGATTCAAAATTAGAGATTGTTTAGAATCGGCAACATCACTCGTGATTTCTACGCCACGATTTATAGGACCAGGATGCATGATTACAATTTCTTTATTTAGAGAATCTAACAAATTTTTATCTAAACCATATTGCATAGCATATTCCCGTGTGGATGGAAAATAACTAATATCTAGTCGTTCATTTTGTACTCGTAACATATTAGCAACATCGCACCATTCTAAAGCTTTTCTTAGGTTTGGTTCTACTTTTACACCTAATTCTTCAATATATTTTGGTATTAATGTTTTTGGCCCGCAAACTTTTACTTCAGCGCCTAGTTTCTGCAAAGAATAAATATTAGAAAGTGCTACACGAGAATGCAAAATATCGCCCACAATAACTACTTTTTTGCCTGCAACATCACCTAGTTTTTCACGAATAGTATACGCATCTAGTAAAGCTTGGGTTGGGTGTTCGTGTGCGCCATCACCTGCATTGACAATACTTGCCTTCACATTTTTAGACAAAAATACGGCTGCTCCTGGCGATGCATGTCTCATAACCACCATATCCACTTTCATCGAAAGGATATTGTTTACAGTGTCTATCAAGGTTTCCCCTTTAGTTACTGATGAACTTGAAGCTGCAAAATTTATTACATCTGCCGAAAGGCGTTTTTGAGCTAATTCGAATGATAGTTTTGTTCTTGTACTGTTTTCGAAAAATATATTGGCAATGGTTATATCTCGTAAGGAAGGAACTTTTTTAATAGGTCTATTAATAACTTCTTTAAAATGATCTGCGGTTTCAAAAATGAGATTAATATCATTTTCATTAATATATTTAATCCCTAATAAATGATTTACACTTAATTCCATCCTCTTATTTTGTAATTAATTCAACCGAATCCTCTCCAGCAGTTTCTGACCAATTTACCACCACTTTTTCATTATTTATAGCATCTACTTGACGACCGCGATAATCGGGTTGTATGGGCAAATGACGACTAAAACGTCTGTCTATTAATACTAATAATTCTACTTCGCTTGGTCTCCCGAAGGATTGTATGGCAGAAAGTGCTGCATTGATGCTTCGTCCTGTATAGAGAACATCATCTATAAAAATTACATTTTTATTTTCGACCAGAAAATTTATTTGGGTTTTATTAGCCTCTAGTGTTTCTCCACGACGGAAGTCGTCTCTAAAGAAAGTGATATCTAAAAATCCTAAAGAAATATCTTTTACATGATATTCACTTTCTAAGATTTGCTTTAATCTAGTTGCTAATTGTGTTCCTCGAGGTTGAATCCCTATTAAAATAGTATTGGAAAAATCGAGATGATTTTCTATCAACTGACAGGCCAAACGATGAAGTATGATGGAAACTTCTTTGTGATTGAGCAAAATTTTTTGACTCATAGTACTAGTTGTGTTTGGAATACAAAAATAAGTTTTTTTTTGAATAAAAATAGAGTTGATCT
>CAXYWC010000104.1:0-4811 GCA_964292845.1 uncultured Flavobacterium sp.
GAAATTCCGAGTTCAGCAGAAAAAATTAGAGTCATTGAAGCTTTGGAAGGACAGTTAATCACCAATGAAATTCACCACGATTCGCTTATAGAAAACGGAAAACTCGTTTCAAATATAGAAGATGACATACTAAAAATGGCAGTTGTAAACCGATATTATAATACCAAACCAGCAATCGCTTTTATTAAGAATTTTGGCTTAAAAAAAGGTGCTATTGCCAGTTCCGTAGCACATGATTGCCATAATATTGTGGTAGTAGGAACAACGGACGAAGAGATTTGTAATGCTGTCAATTTGATTATAAAAAATACTGGAGGAATTTGCGCTGTAAATGGTACTCAAAATAAATCATTAGCCCTGCCAGTTGCAGGAATTATGAGTGATAAAGATGGTTGGGAAACGGGGAAATTGTACCAAGAAATTGATGTTATGGCAAAAGATTTAGGTAGTACGCTAAAAGCACCATTTATGACACTTTCGTTTATGGCACTTCTTGTAATTCCTGATTTGAAGCTATCTGACAAAGGATTGTTTAGCGGAAATACTTTTTCGTTTGTTGATTTAGAAATAGAGTAGTTTATTTTTAGAACAAGTAGAAAATAGAAACAGAAAACTTATTATCACACAACATATTACAAATGAAATCATTATTGAATGTTGATCAAATCAAAATTTCGTAAATTATTTTGGGTAAGAATGGGATTTTTATTTCTTGTTTTTATACTTCTATTTTGTTTTTGTCTAAAAGGAATGTTATATAATTCAGGAAATATAGAAACTTTATTTTCAATCCTTATTTTTATAATGTTATTATTTTTATTATATATTTCAACAGATTTATTTAAAATATATTCACTCACAATCACTAAAAGTGGTATTGAAAAAGTACAGGTAATTACTAATCAAAAACAACTTATTCTTTTTATAGATATAATAAGTATAGAGAGAAAAAAGTATAGAATAAAAAGTTCAGGAAGATATATAACTGATGGATATCATGTAAGTGTAATAAAGCTTAAAAATGGTGAAATTTTAACTATTTCGCCTGATAATTTTCAAAATTATCAGGATATTATGTCTGCAATTAAAAATAATTCAGAAGATATTACCTTTATATAACAATAGTTTTCCTTATTCCTTTTTCTCTGACAAAGCTTCTCCCTCAAATTTAATTCCATTCCAGCCCGTTTTCATAAAATTACGGATGTTTTGATGATTTGAACCTTCTGGATTACCTAAAACTTCTTCAAAATAATAAGAACCAAAACAAGCAAGCATTTGAATTGCTGACAATTTTTGTAATAATCCGAAAGCAAATAATTTGCAAGAACCTGAATTCTCGCCTATATTATTATACTGAGAACCATTTTGAAAAGCTGTTGGAGTAAAAATATAATTTTGTTCAATTACTGCTAAAGCTTCTTCAAAAGTTACATTATTAGCGAACTCATTTAGCTTTTCTATAAAATCTTTTAATTCCATAAACTAATCCTCATTATCAAATTTGCTTTCTTTTTTCTCTTTTAAAGAAATTTTTCCACCCACAATAACTACAATTTCCCCTTTTGGTGGTTTTGTTTCGAAGTGTTTCAAGACTTCTTCGGCAGTTCCTCGAATGGTTTCTTCGTGTAGTTTAGAGATTTCTCTAGAAACAGAAACAGGTCTTTCGGCTCCAAAATACTGTACAAATTCGGCTAATGTTTTTACTAATTTGTGTGGCGAAACATACAAAATCATGGTTCTAGTTTCTTCGGCTAGTGCCAAATAACGGGTTTGACGTCCTTTTTTTTCGGGTAAAAAACCTTCAAAAATAAACTTATCATTAGGAAAACCACTATTTACTAGAGCGGGCACAAATGCCGTAGCGCCTGGCAAACAATCGACTTCTATATTATTCTCGACACAAGCTCGTGTAAGCAAAAATCCTGGATCTGAAATGGCTGGTGTTCCTGCATCGGAAATTAGCGCAATATTTTCGCCTGTTTGTATGCGTTTTATAATATTCTCGATGGTTTTGTGCTCATTGTGCATGTGGTGACTGTGCATATGTGTCGAAATCTCAAAATGCTTTAAGAGTTTCCCACTGGTACGTGTATCTTCTGCGAGAATCAAATCGACTTCTTTAAGTACACGAATGGCGCGAAAAGTCATGTCTTCCAAATTACCAATTGGTGTTGGAACAAGATATAATTTCCCCATTTATACGAATTTACTGGCTACAAATTCCATAAATCGTTCTGCAAATTCTTCTTTTCCTTTCCAGTCGTTGTAATCTGGTTTTACCATTTCATCAATAAAATTCTTAGCATCTTCTAAGGAATCGAAGGTGGAAATTTGTGAAACTACTCGGTTAAAATCTTCTGCGCTTCCGTCAAATAATTGTTTTTCGAAAGCTAGTTTATCATTTAAACCAATATTGACACTTTTATTAAGCTTGTCATTAAGGTTTATAGCTGGTTTTGATTCTGCTTTTTCAAAAATAATTTCTGTTTCAATTTTTACTTCAGGTTTTACTTTTTCTTCAATTTTATCTTCAATAATTTTTGATATTTCAACTGGAATTAAAGAATCTTCTGTTTTTTTAGTATTAGAAACTCTTTCAAAAATAGGCTCTGGCTGCATATTGCTTAAAAAATCATCTATCGAAATTTGTTTTTTTTCTCGTTTAGGAATTTCGATAATTGGAGATTCTTCTAGTATTATTTTAGGTTCTTCAATAACCTCTTTTATTTCTTCAGCAACTGCTTCTACTGGCGTAATTTCTTCATCTAGCTCCTGAATAACAGCATCTTTCTCTTCGGTTTTTGTTTCTAGAATTTTTTCATCAAAATCGAATGCTTTTTCAAGTACAACTTCTGCCTCATAGAAACCAATGGTCGGTTTTACCTCGCTAAAATGCTCTTCTACAAATAGCAAAACTGAGAGTTTTTCGTATAGTTTTTGAGTTTCATGATGCAATTCGCGAACATCATCTTTGTTTTTTAGTTGTAAAATTCGGTGTGCAATGCTGATTAATTCGGCTTCCAATCTTTTTTTCATAACTTTTACTATTATGCGCAATAAAGCTTATCTTTTTTAATAAATTTGTTCTGTTACAAAGTAATAAAAACTATTCATTTTTATCGTTATAAAAATAAAAAATGTTTCTCGAAAATACAGTAAATCATAAAGAGCAATTTGGTTGGATTGAAGTTATTTGCGGATCGATGTTTTCGGGCAAAACCGAAGAATTAATTCGTAGGTTAAAAAGAGCCCAATTTGCCAAACAAAAAGTCGAAATTTTCAAACCCGCTATCGATACTCGATACGATGAAGAAATGGTCGTTTCGCACAACAAAAACGAAATTCGCTCTACTCCTGTTCCTGCAGCCGCCAATATTGCTATTTTAGCGCAAGGTTGTGATGTGGTAGGCATTGATGAAGCCCAATTTTTTGATGATGAGATTGTCAAAATTTGCAATGACCTCGCTAATTCTGGCATTCGAGTTATTGTGGCTGGATTGGATATGGATTTTAAAGGAAATCCTTTTGGTCCCATGCCTGCGCTTATGGCAACTGCCGAATATGTGACTAAAGTACACGCTGTGTGTACTCGAACAGGAAATTTGGCCAATTATAGTTTTCGTAAAACCGACAATGACAAACTCGTTATGCTTGGTGAAACCGAAGAATACGAACCGTTAAGTCGTGCTGCATATTACAATGCCATGCGAGAAAATATGATTGTAAAAGATGCGGAACATTTATCACAGAAAAAATAATTAGACCCATTGACTATTTCCTTACATACTATAATTCCCATTCTAAATGCCAATTTTCAAGGCATTGAATCGGTTATACATTTCGACACTATTTCTATAGACAGTCGCTCTTTACAAAATAACAATAAAACATTATTTTTTGCCCTAGTTGGCCCTAACAATGATGCTCATGTTTATATCGAAGATTTAATTTCTAAAGAGGTTAAAAACTTTGTGGTAACTCATATTCCAGAAGGATTAAAGGGTAAAGCCAATTTTCTACTTGTCGAAAACACACTGATTGCTTTACAGCAATTTGCCGTTTATTACCGCAATTTATTTGATTTTCCAATCATAGGAATTACAGGAAGTAACGGAAAAACTATTGTAAAAGAATGGCTTAATTTCCTTTTAAGTCCTGATTATAATATCATTAGAAGTCCTAAAAGTTATAATTCGCAAGTGGGAGTTCCTCTTTCAGTTATAGGAATTAATGAAAATCATAATTTAGGTATTTTTGAAGCAGGAATTTCGACCAGAGGAGAAATGGAAAATCTGCAAAAAATAATTCAGCCCAACATTGGTATTCTAACCAATATTGGCTCTGCTCACGATGAAGGTTTTAGTACTATTTCTGAAAAAATAAAAGAAAAACTGAAACTATTTGCTAACGTCGACGTTTTAATTTTAAATAAAAATAAAACCATTGAAGCGTTTATTAGTAAAGATATTAAAACGTTCACTTGGAGTACCAGTAACAAGTCTGCCAATGTTTTTTTTCAGAAGAAAACCTTCGATGAGTATTCGATTTTGAATATTACAAATGAGAATAAATGTTTTAAAATAAAAATTCCTTTTACCGACGAAGCTTCACTAGAAAATAGTATGCATTGCATCTTGACAATGTTGTATTTACAATATGATTTAGACACAATCGAGCATCGTGTTTCCCAATTGTTTCCTGTTGAAATGCGATTAAAGGTCAAAAACGGAACCAATAATTGTACATTGATTGACGATAGCTATAGCGCTGATTTTCAATCGTTAAAAATAGCTTTAGATTTTTTAGAA
>CAXYWC010000105.1:0-4619 GCA_964292845.1 uncultured Flavobacterium sp.
TTATCCCACACTTCCTTCTAACGAAATTTCCAACAATTTCTGTGCTTCTACAGCAAATTCCATGGGTAATTTATTCAAAACTTCTTTACTAAAACCGTTTACAATTAAGGCAATGGCTTTTTCGGTTGGAATCCCGCGCTGATTGCAATAAAACACTTGGTCTTCGCCAATTTTTGAAGTAGTGGCTTCGTGTTCTACTTTGGCTGAAGCATTTTTACTTTCAATGTACGGAAAAGTATGTGCACC
Organism: uncultured Flavobacterium sp.; assembly: GCA_964292845.1. Classification (GTDB taxonomy): domain Bacteria; phylum Bacteroidota; class Bacteroidia; order Flavobacteriales; family Flavobacteriaceae; genus Flavobacterium. The sequence goes on from CAXYWC010000105.1 coordinate 247, forward strand.
GCAATTATTTCCCATCAAGAGCGAATCGCATTGCGAAAAATTACGTGCATTATCAGCATTAGCTCCAATTCGTACCAAACCACGGTAACTATTTTGCGATTTTCCTGCCGAAATTCCTTTGGAAATAATGGTCGATTTCGTATTTTTTCCCAAATGAATCATTTTGGTTCCGGTGTCGGCTTGTTGAAAATTATTGGTTACAGCTATCGAGTAAAATTCGCCTATCGAGTTATCTCCTTTTAAGACACACGACGGATATTTCCAAGTAACTGCTGAACCTGTTTCGACTTGTGTCCAAGAAATTTTGGCGTTTTTTTCGCACAATCCTCTTTTGGTTACAAAATTATAAACACCGCCTTTTCCTTCTTTGTTGCCTGGATACCAGTTTTGTACGGTTGAATATTTTATTTCGGCATCGTCTAGCGCAATGAGTTCGACCACTGCAGCATGCAACTGGTTTTCGTCACGACTTGGCGCGGTACAGCCTTCAAGATACGACACATAACTGCCTTCGTCGGCAATTAAAAGTGTTCTTTCAAATTGTCCAGTTCCGGCTTGATTGATACGGAAATACGTTGAAAGTTCCATCGGACATTTTACACCTTTTGGGATATAACAAAAACTTCCATCGGAGAAAACGGCCGAGTTTAGAGCCGCATAAAAATTATCTTTCTGCGGAACAATAGTTCCTAAATGTTTACGAACCAATTCAGGATGTTCTTTGATGGCTTCGGAAATGGAACAGAAAATAATGCCTTTTTCGTTCAATGTTTTCTTGAAAGTAGTGGCAACAGAAACCGAATCGACCACAATATCCATGGCAACATTATTCATCATTTTTTGTTCATCGACAGAAATACCTAACTTTTTATACATTTCTAAAAGTTCTGGATCTACATCGTCTAAAGTTTTGTTTGGATCGACTGCTTTAGGCGCCGAATAGTACGAAATGGCTTGAAAATCGGGTTTTGCATAGTGCACATTTGCCCATTCTGGCTCTGTCATTTGCTCCCAAGCCCGAAAAGCTTCAATGCGCCAATCGGTCATCCATTGTGGTTCTTCTTTTTTTTGGGAAATAGCCCGCACAATGTCTTCGTTTAGTCCAATTGGAAATGTTTCTGACTCTAAATCAGTATAAAATCCGTATTCGTATTCTTTATTTTCTAATTCGACTTTAAGGTCGTCTTCGGTATATTTACTCATGCTTTTTTATTGTAACCCTTATAGCGTTTGGAACTCTATCAGGGTTGAATTAACTTATTATAAAGAGAAACTCTCTCCGCACCCACAAGTTCTTTGTGCATTAGGATTGTTAAACACAAAACCTTTTCCGTTTAGTCCACCTGAAAACTCTAAAACTGTTCCAGCTAAATACAGAAACGATTTTTTTTCTACTGCAATTTTTATATCGTTGTCTTCAAAAATTTTGTCGTTTTCGTTTGTTTCTTTGTCAAACTTTAATTCGTAAGACAAACCCGAGCAACCTCCGCTTTTTACGCCTACTCGAACGTAATCTTGGGCGGCATCAAAACCATCGTCTGCCATCATATCGATGATTTTTTTTCTAGCGATATCAGATACTTTTATCATTTGTTATTTTGATTTTGTCTAAATAAAAGACAAAGATATTACTTTTAAACGTTTTTATAATGCATCTTAACATATTTATGATTGATAGAGGAATAGAAAATAGTGATGAGTATGCATCTTAAAAAAAGAATTGTATATTGCATACGGATAACAACTATTTTTAACAAACATTTTAACAAACAATTAATGGAAAATTTTTTATCAGAAACAAAAAAACATACGTTAGATTTTCACGGAAAAGGAGGAGATTTCTTCGGTATTATAATAGTCAATTGGCTACTAACAACGCTTACACTTGGGCTATATTATCCATGGGCAAAAGCAAAACAACTTCAGTTTCTTTATGGCGAAACCTCGCTAAACAACGATCGATTTGCTTTTCATGGAACAGGAAAGGAGATGTTTAAAGGGTTTCTAAAAGTAATTGGTCTGTTTTTAATTTTGGCAGCAGTTATGGGGATTTTTACTTTCTTAAAGATGCCTTTAGTAGGATTACTGCTCTTTTATTTAGGAATTTTTGCTATTATGCCTTTAGCGATACATGGTTCTTATCGTTATAGAATGTCTAGAACATCTTGGCGAGGCATCCGTTTTGGATACAGAGGCGATAGAAAAGAATTGACTACAAATTTCTTTACATGGGTTGGTTTATCCATTATTACTTTTGGAATATACGGTTCTTGGATGGCCATTAATTTGCGAAAATATTTGTTAGGTAATGTTCGTTTTGGCGATGCTAAATTCAACTACGAAGGCGATGGAGGCGATTATTTTTTACTAAATCTTAAAGGTTATTTATTGAGTATATTTACACTTGGTATTTATATGTTCTGGTGGCAAAAAGACATTTTTGAGTATTATGTAAACAACTTGAGTTTGCATAAAGACGATACAAAAATCACATTAAGATCTACAGTAACAGGGGGTGGTTTTTTTAAACTGGCTTTTGTAAATGTGTTTATTATTATTTTTACACTTGGTTTAGGATATGCTTGGGTAGTGGCTAGAACTATGAAATTTATTTTTACTAATATCAATCTAGAAGGCAATCTCGATTTAGATGCTATCCAACAAACGGAGGAGAACTTTACAGATGCTACAGGAGATGATATTAGTGATGTTTTGGACATGGATTTTGTGATGTAAAATATGATACACAAAGCAAATGCCGTTTTTTATGACGGAGAATCATCTGTTGCTCAAAAAACAGTACTCTTTTTGGATATCGAAAAAGGAGTGCTGTTTTTTGATAGCTTAAAAAACGAAGAACACAATTGGAAAATAACAGACATTACATGTACTCAAAGTGGTCAAATTCTAAATCTGCAACACGGGGACAATCCTGTCCAAAACATAAAGGTAGAAGATTCGGACTTTGTTTTTCAAGTAACCCTTTTTAGAAAAAAAAACGGACACGTAAGCGGGTATCAAAAACTGATTGATTTAGGTTTTAAATGGCATCTTGCATTAGCCTTGCTACTCCTGGTAGGCATAGGATTGTCTTATATTTATGTCATTCCATGGGCGGCAGAAAAATCAGTAGTTTTGATTCCTAAAGAATATGACGATGACTTGGGAAATCTGTTTTTTGAACAAAACATGGTATTTAGCGATATTGATATTCGTAAATCGAAGGCTTTAAATTTGTTTGCTAAAGAACTCAACCTTAATAATTCAAAAAAACTAAAGTTTACAGTAGTAAATTCCGATATAGTAAACGCTTTTGCCCTTCCAGACGGAAACATTGTTGTTTTTTCGGGAATATTAGACGCTATGAAAACCCATGATGAGCTAGTTGGTTTACTAGGTCACGAAGTAGCCCATGTAAACAATAGACATTCGATGAAAATGCTATGCCGTAATTTGTCTGGATACCTATTTGTATCGGCAATTTTAGGAGATGCTAATGGCGTTATGGCAGTAATTGGCGATAATGTAAACACCTTACAATCGCTCTCGTTTTCTAGAGCATTTGAACATCAAGCCGATTTAGAAGGTTTCGAAATAGTAAAAACCAATCGTATTAATCCCCAAGGAATGCTAAAATTGTTTTCGCGCCTTCAAGAGGAAGATAATGGTATTTCAGTGCCCGAATTTTTGAGTTCACATCCCGTAACTGCCGAAAGAATTAAATTTATAAAAAAAAGGATTCAAACAAATCCATTTCCATACAAAGACAATTCAAAATTAAAAGTACTATTTCAAGAAATAAAGCAATAAATTAGTAATTTTAGGACTTAATTTTTATTTAAAATAAATGAAACTCTACCCAATAGAAACCGGTAATTTTAAACTCGATGGTGGTGCCATGTTTGGTGTGGTACCTAAAACCATTTGGAACAAAACCAATCCAGCCGACGAAAACAACTTAATTGATATAGCCGCAAGATGCCTCTTAATTGAAGACGGAAATCGCCTAATTTTGATTGATACCGGAATGGGAAACAAACAATCGGACAAATTTTTTGGCTATTATTCGCTTTGGGGAACACATTCCATGGATAAATCACTGGCTCAGTATGGTTTCCATCGCGATGATATTACCGATGTTTTTATGACCCATTTGCATTTTGACCATTGTGGTGGAAGTGTACAATGGAACACAGCAAAAACAGGCTACGAGGTAGCATTTAAAAATGCAAAATATTGGACAAACAATAACCATTGGGAATGGGCAACCAAGCCAAATGCGCGAGAAAAAGCGTCTTTTTTGTCTGAAAACATTCTGCCCATGCAAAAAAGCGGTCAATTAAATTTTATAAAAGCACCAAATTCTGATTTTG
>CAXYWC010000106.1:0-4428 GCA_964292845.1 uncultured Flavobacterium sp.
TATATTTGACTAAATTGAACGACAAACAAAAAGCTCAAAAATTAAAAGAAGAATTTAAAGGTTGAAAAAGTTGTATGTTGTAAGTTTTTACAACATACAACGTACAACATACAACAAAATATGAGAACACATTTCATCGCCATTGGCGGCAGCGCCATGCACAATTTAGCATTGGCACTACACAACAAAGGAGCTCACGTTACTGGTAGCGACGATGCTATTTTTGAACCTTCAAGATCACGTTTGGAAAAAAAAGGACTACTACCAACAACTTTAGGTTGGTTTCCCGAAAAAATTACGTCCGATATCGAGTCGGTAATTTTAGGAATGCATGCCAAAGCGGACAATCCGGAATTGCTAAAAGCACAAGAGTTAGGACTAAAAATATATTCGTATCCCGAATTTTTATACGAACAATCTAAAAACAAAACCCGAGTGGTTATAGGTGGTTCTCACGGAAAAACAACCATTACGTCCATGATTTTGCATGTGATGCATTATCATAATATCGAAGTCGATTATATGGTAGGCGCACAACTGGAAGGGTTTGACACCATGGTGCATCTTACCGAAGAAAACGATTTTATGGTTTTAGAAGGCGACGAATATTTGTCGTCACCCATCGACAGAAGACCCAAATTTCATTTGTACCAACCCAATATTGCGCTAATTTCAGGAATTGCATGGGATCATATTAATGTATTTCCTACTTATGAAAATTATGTTGAGCAATTCGAAATTTTTATTCAAAAAATAACCAATGGCGGAATTTTAGTTTACAATGAAGACGATTCGGAAGTAAAACGAGTAGCGGAAGGGTCAACAAATCCTATAAGAAGAATTCCATATCATACGCAAAAATACACGGTAAAAGACGGAATAACGCTGCTAGAAACCCCCGAAGGCGACATGCCTATTGAGGTTTTTGGAGCGCATAACTTAAATAATCTGGCTGGAGCCAAATGGATTTGCCAAAATATGGGCGTTGATGAAGTTGCTTTTTACGAAGCCATTGCAAGCTTCAAAGGAGCATCAAAAAGATTAGAAAAAATTGCCGAAAGCAAAACGAAAGTAGCTTACAAAGATTTTGCCCATTCGCCAAGTAAAGTTGCCGCCACCACCAAAGCCGTAAAAGAGCAATATCCTAACCGAAAAGTTATAGCTTGTTTAGAACTACATACCTATAGCAGTTTAAATGCCGAATTCCTGAAAGAATACGAAGGCGCATTAGAACATGCCGATGTTGCTGTGGTTTTCTATTCGCCCGATGCCGTAAAAATAAAGCAACTCGAAGAAGTGACGTACGCACAAATTGCGAAAGCGTTCAATAGAGAAGATTTAATCATTTATACCAATCCGAACGATTTCAAGGATTATTTATTTAACCTTAATTTAGAAAATTCTGCACTTTTATTGATGAGTTCTGGTAATTATGGTGGATTGAATTTTGATGAAGTGAAGGAATTAATTTCGTAATGGAACAAAATCTTTCCATAAAAAACTGGTCCGAAAACGATCAACCACGGGAAAAACTCATGCTAAAAGGCAAACAAGTTTTAAGCGATGCCGAGTTGGTTGCCATTCTCATTGGTTCAGGAAGTCGGTCGGAAAGTGCCGTACAATTATCGCAACGCATTTTGGCTAGTGTCGGTAATAATTTGAATGCTTTGGGGAAATTGTCCATCAAACAATTAACGGAGTTTAAAGGAATTGGAGAAGCAAAAGCTATTTCTATTGTTGCTGCAACCGAATTAGGTCGCCGCCGCCGAGCAGAAGAAACAGTAGAGCTCAAAAAAATTACTTCCAGCAAAAACGTTTTCGAAATCATGCAACCTATTATTGGGGAATTAGCACACGAAGAATTTTGGGTTTTATTTCTAAATAATGCTAACAAAGTGATTTATAAATCACAAATTAGTAAAGGTGGAATTACAGGAACAGTGACCGATGTTCGACTGGTTTTTAAAATAGCTTTAGAACAAAACGCTACTTCAATCATTTTAGCACACAACCATCCGTCAGGAAAACTAGCAGCAAGCGATGCCGACAAAACAGTAACAAAACAACTAAAACTGGCTGGAGAACAACTTAGTATTCCTGTTTTAGATCACATTATTATTACCGAAAACGGGTATTTTAGTTTTCGAGATGAAGCTATTTTTTAATTTATGAAGAACAGAATAAAACATATTTTCTTCGATTTAGATCACACACTTTGGGATTTTGAAAAAAATTCGGAATTAGCTTTCGAACGAATTTTAAATAATTATTTTCCAAACATTACAGTGGAAGATTTCATAACTGTTTATGCTCCAATTAATCAATCTTGTTGGAAGTTGTATCAAAAAGATGAAATAACACACCAACAATTGCGTTACAAAAGACTAAAAGATACTTTCGATATTTTGAATCATCAGATTTCAGATAATCAAATTGATGTAATTTCGGATGAATACATCGAATTTTTACCTGATTTTAATCATTTGTTTGACGATGCAATCGAAGTTTTAGATTTCTTAAGTGAGAAGTATCAGTTGCATATAATAACAAATGGGTTTGCAGAAGTGCAATATAAAAAACTAAACAATTCTAATATTAGTCATTATTTTAAAACCATTACAAATTCTGAATTAGCTGGAGCTAAAAAACCTAGTCCAATTATTTTTGAGCACGCTTTAAATGTTGCTAATGCTCAAAAATCAGAAAGCGTTATGATAGGCGATTGTCTCGATGCCGATATAAATGGCGCCTTAGATTTCGGAATAGCAGCTGTTTTTTTTAATCCAAATCGAATAGCAATAGACGAAAATATAAATCAAATTAGTACCTTAGCAGAACTCAAAAAACTTTTTTAAAAATGAAAAAAATAATATATCTAATCGCACTGGGCTTATTTTCAAGTTTGTCTCATTCACAATCTTCATTGAATGATTACGAAATGGCGTTGATTCCAGCAAAATTTGAATTTCAAAAAGCCGATAATCAGTATCGGATTAATGCAACCATCAAAGCTTTCTTAAAACAAAAGGGGTTTGAAGCCTATATAGCAACCGATGTTTTGCCGGAAGGTTTTATTGATTATAATTGTAATAAAGTTTTTGTCAATGCTATAGAAGAAAACACCTTGTTTTCGACCAAGCTAAAAATAGAGTTTAAAGACTGTAAAAATGTAGTTCTATTTACTACCGATTTAGGTGAAAGCAGAGAGAAAGATGTCCCAAAAGCCTATAATCAAGCTTTGTTGCTTACGCTAAAATCTTTTGATAAAGCAAAATACAAGTTTTCAGGAAAAACCTATTATGATGAAGAAGCGCAGGAAAAAATTAAAGCAAGAGATGTAAATAGCGTTTCGACAGAAGTTAGAAAAGTCATCAAATCGGAGAAAGAAACAACCTACGAAAAAGTTGAAAAAGCAGAAAAAACGACAAAACCCGAAACAAATGATGCATTTGTAAAAGTAACCAATCAAATAAACCAAGAGGAATTAGTATTATACAAAACCACTAGAACGGCTATTTATTTGTGCACTCAAAATGGGAAAAATGGCGTTGTTTTTGCCAAAAATAACATTTGGTTTCTGGAATATTTAGAAAACGGAAAATTAGTTTCAGAACAATTAGATTTGAAATTTTAATACTACCTTAAAGTAAAAAAGGCGTTTGGAAAAATAATTCCAAACGCCTTTTTTTAAATATATTAGAAAACTAAAAAGCGTAGCCTACAGAAAGCCCTATTTGCAAAGCAATAGGCAAACTGTTTTCAGACCCTGATGACGATGAGCTACCTGATGTGCTATATGTATAACTGCCTCCAGTAGAAAAAGAATTGTCTTTATAAAGATCTTTTTGATAGCCAATTCCTGCAGAAAAGCCAAAGGTAAGTTTTGAGTTAAAAACCCACTGTCTTCCTGTGGTTAAGCAATAAATATTATAATTTATTGTTCTATCCTCTCGAACAGTATTTAAAAAATAGTCTTGGGCGGAATTATAGTACAAAAAGAAAGGATCTGGTTCGCCTTCAAATACTCGATAATTCAATGCAGGATGATAAGTTGAATTTCTATTTACAGCTACTCTTTTTATAGAAGGAGCCACATACCACCCCTCCATATTATCTCGTTTAGATGAAAAATAATATCGAGCCTCTACAATATAGGTAGCTCCACTTTCTTCCAAGTGGTTTCCTCCTGTAGCAATTCCGGTGTAACCAAATCCTTTTCCAACTTGAGCAAGCACCGAAAGATGTTTTGTTAGTAGCCGTTCGTATTGCACCCCAATATTAGTAACAGATGGGGCTATTTTAATAATGTTTTTTTGCCCTTCCATTTTAGTCATTCCTGCAAATACTAAAAAAATTAAAAATGTTTTTCTCATTATCGTTTGTATAAATTAATTTGGTGCAATATATATATATATAGAAATTTATATA
>CAXYWC010000107.1:0-4092 GCA_964292845.1 uncultured Flavobacterium sp.
GAAAAAGGAATAACAAAAGAGCTCAAATCGCATTTTGCACTAAAACGTTAATAAAATGAATTTTAAAAAAATAATAGTAGCCATAGCTTTTATTTCAACACAATTTGCTTTTTCACAAGAGGGAATAGCTGTTTACTCGGATTATTTATCAGATAATTATTATTTGCTTCACCCGTCAATGGCTGGTGCGTCTTCTTGTAGTAAGATTAGATTGACAGCTCGCCAACAATGGTTTGGTAGTAGTGACGCACCTAAATTACAAACATTAAGCTATAATGGTTCTATTGGCGAAAGCGGAAAATCAGGTTTAGGAGTTATACTTTTTAGTGATAAAAATGGGTATCATTCATTAAAAGGAGCAAAAATAACCTATGCACACCATATTATGTTTTCTAGAAGTACGACCGATTTGAATCAGTTGTCTTTTGGATTAAGTGCGGGTTTAATACAAAATCAACTGGATGAAACTAGTTTTGATTTAAATGATTTTGACCCTATTATTGCTGGAGTAGTTCAAAAAGCAACTTACCTTAATGTCGATTTTGGGGCTTCTTATAACCTGCTTGATTTTTACGCTCATGTAACAGTAAAAAACGCACTACTACAAAGTAGAGATATTTACACGGATTATGAAACAGATAATTTAAGAAGATATCTTTTGAGTGCAGGGTATGTTTTTGGGAATTCTAAAAAAATGCTTTGGGAACCTTCGGTATTGTTTCAACTTACTGAGCGCACTAAAGAAAAAGCACTTGATGTGAATTTAAAAGTCTATAAACCAGTCGATTTTGGTAAACTTTGGGCTGGGTTGTCTTACAGAAGAAGTTTTGATGGCGCCCAATACGTAGATAAAACAACTGTAAAAGATCAGTATTTGCAATACATAACGCCATTGGTAGGTGTTAATTATAAAAAGTTCATGTTTGCTTACACGTATTCTCATGTATCTGGGAAAATAAAATACGATACAGGAGGATTTCATCAAATTACATTAGGTTTCGATTTTGGTTGTAAGAAAGAGAAATACGATTGTAACTGTCCTGCAGTTAATTAATTATAAAACTTGTCCCGATTTATTTCGGGACTATTTTTTGTATACATATGATTATTAAAAAAGTAAACGGAAAATATCCGCAAATTCCGGAAGATTGTTTTGTTGCTGAAAACGCTACTATTGTTGGCGATGTTGCTTTTGGGTCCTCATGTAGCGTTTGGTTTAATGCTGTAATTCGTGGTGATGTAAATTTTATAACAATAGGAAATAAAGTGAATATTCAAGACGGAGCAGTGATACATTGCACTTACCAAAAGCATCCAACTATTATTGGCAATAACGTCTCCATTGGACACAATGCCATTGTGCATGGATGTACCATACACGATAATGTTTTGGTTGGTATGGGCGCTATTGTAATGGACAATTGCGTTATAGAAAGTAATGCAATTATTGGAGCAGGATCGGTAGTCACCCAAAATACCGTTGTGGAGTCAGGAACTATTTATGCGGGTATTCCAGCTAAGAAAGTGAAAGAAATTAATGCTAGCGACTTTGCTGGCGAGATTGAGCGTATTTCTAATAATTACGTGATGTATTCTAGTTGGTTTAAAGAAGAGGAGTAGTAGTGTATCTAAAACTCCTTTTCAAAAACATTTTTTGAGTAACCTATTATTTTTTTGAGAACAGCTGAATTAGTATTAGTATAAAAAACAGGATTGCCTTCAGAATTTGAGGCATTCAATAAATTGTTTTTTTCTAAAATTGCTTTTGTTTGTCTGGCAACCGCTTCTCCAGAATCGATTATTTGGATGTGGTTGGGTATTATTTTTTTGATAATAGGGATAAGATATGGATAATGGCTACAACCCAGAACGAGGTAATCAATATTAGCGGCAATCATCGGTTCGAGGTAGGAGGTAAGTAGTTTTTTCATTTCTGGTGACTGTATGGCGTCATTTTCTATAAGTTCTACTAGTCCGTGTCCTACTTGTTCTATTATTTTTGTATTGGTAAAACTTTCTGCTTGTCGGTTAAACAATTCGCTATTTAAGGTTCCTTTTGTGGCTAGAATTCCTATGGTTTGTGTTTTTGATTGATTGGCAGCTGGTTTTATGGCAGGTTCTATTCCTATAAAAGGGACATTATATTTTGTTCGCAACTCTTTAATTGCATTTGTGGTTGCGGTGTTACAAGCAACTACTATTATTTTGCAATTTTGTTCGAGTAAAAATTCTGTATTTTTAAAGGATAATTGGATTATTTCTTCTTTAGAGCGTTTCCCGTAAGGGGCATTTTTGCTATCGGCTAGATAGATGGTATTTTCATGGGGTAATAAATGGTTTATTTCTCTCCAAATAGAGGTGCCTCCTATTCCCGAATCGAATAATCCTATTGCATTAGTATTGCTCATAGAACAAATGTAAAAAAAAACTGCGCTATTTTGTAGCACAGTTTTTATTTTTATTTGAGAATTGGATTAAAATTTCAATTCTTTTTTCACGTCTTCAAATAAGTTTGGTCCGTCAGAAAGGATTAAACTTGCAGAATCCATTACATATTGAAATCCTTTTGCTTTTCCAACTTTAATAATTGCAGCTTTTGCTTTGTCCATGATTGGTTTTACAATTTCCATTTCTTTTTCTTGCAATTGTTTTTGAGCAGTATCTCTGTATTGTTGAATACGTTGTCCCATATCCTGCATTTCTTTTGCACGAGTTTCGTTTATTGCTTCTGTAGAGGTTGCAGCTTCTCCTTCGTATTTTTTCATTTTTGTTTGGTATTCTGTAACCATGGTACCGTACTCTGCATCAAAAGTTTTGCTTAATTTGTCTAACTGAGCTTTTGCAGAGGTCATTTCTGGCATTTTACCAAGTAAATCATTCACATCGATATGGGCTACTTTTGTCTGAGCAGTTATTGTGCTAGCACCAAAAAACATAACGGTTGCAATAAGTAAAGTTTTAATCTGTTTCATCATTTTTAGTATTAGGGTATTAATTATTAAGGTTTTTGTTAACTATTTTTTTTCTTTTGCCAATCGGGCTATTTCTCTATCGGCGGCTAATTTTCTCTTTTTTTCTTCCAATGCTTTTTGTCGTTCTTCTTGACTTTTTTTGTTTTTCTCTATTAGTTTAAGTCGAGCGTCTTCTTTGCTTTTTCTGATGGAGTCTTGTACGGCTTTTTTAGTATCTGCTTTAGGAACTTCTAACACTTTTTTGGTTTCTCCTATTGAATCTTTTGCTGTGCCAGTCTTACCATTTTTTTGTTCTTCTAACAGTTTTTTGCGTCGTTCTTCAAAATCTTTTTTCTTTTGCGCTGTACTTTGTTTGCGTTCTTCAAGAAGTTTTTCGCGTGCTGCTTTTTTATCGTCTAGAATTTTTTGTCTCTCGGCTAGTGCTGGATTATCTTCTGTTTTGTCTTTTTCATCTTCTTTGGCTTCCTGTGCTTTGAGTTGTTTTTTACTCATTTTTTCTCTTTTTTCAGCACCTACAAGTACTCTTACTACTCGATCGCTAATATCGAATCTTTTTGCAGAAAAGAGCATAGTCAAATCAGAAGATTTATCAAAAATAAAGTCATATCCTCGGGCTTCTGCAATGTCCTGTACTGCTGTAAAAACTTGATCTTGAACTGGTTTTACAATGGATGTTTTTTGGATCATAAAATCTCCAGTTGGACCAAAGCGTTTTTGTTGGTAATCAATCAAATCGTTTTCAAGGAACTTTATTTCGGCTTCTCTTTCGTCGATTAGTTCTTTTGTTAGTAAAGCTCTTTCTGACTTGAGAATGTCTTCTAATTTTTTTATTTCATTTTTTTTAACTTCAATATCTTGCTTCCATTTTTGAGCTTTTTGCTCTAATTGTACAGAGGCTTCTTTGTAATCGGGTACATTTTCTAGGATATAATCCATATCGATGTAGCCTATTTTAACTCCTTTTCCTTGTGCGTTACTCGTTAGAGAAGCTGCGGATATTAGCAATACTAAAAAAAACTTTTTCATAAACTTGTATTATTAAGTTCAACTATCGTGCCAAATATACTTAAAATTGTTGACCTATTATAAAATGTGTTTCCCAACCATTTTTCTCGGTTGT
>CAXYWC010000108.1:0-3612 GCA_964292845.1 uncultured Flavobacterium sp.
TACTTATTTTCGTTTTGATTTGGATTATGCCAATGAATTCAATAATGATAGTAAACGAAGTATTAATATCAACCGCCCTTTTTATTCGGTAATTACAAAAAATGCTGGAGGTTTTTATTTTGAAAATAGATTACGAACGGAGCAGTTTCCCGTTTTAGATACGATTTCGTTACAAAAAGTATCTTATGATTTTCAGGAATATTGGTATGGTAGATCATTTAAAATCAATTCAAAATCAAATCCAGAACGTTATTTTACGAATATGATTTTGGCTTTAACTTACAATCAAAAAGTTTTTGGTAGAATGCCAGAAGCCACTTTAGATCCTTCGAATTATTTTTCTAATGAAAAGAATTGGATTGGAATGATTGGGGTTTCTAGACAAAAATTCTATCAAGATACGTTTGTTTTCAATTATAATATTACGGAGGATATTCCGTACGGAGAAAATATTGCGTTAATCATTGGTCATCAAGAAAAAAATAGTAATTCTCGAATGTATACAGGTTTGAGTGTTTCCTACGGAAAAAAATGTTCTTTTGGTTATGCCAGCGGTTTTGCAGAATGGGGAAGTTTTTACGATGCAGGTTTTACAGAGCAAACTACTTTCAAGTTGGGCTTCAATTATTTTAGTCCGTTAATCAATTTAGGCAATTGGCGTTTTAGACAGTTTGTAAAACCTACCTATGTTTGGGGAAATAATAGAGATGAATCGTTTAAAGATCGATTGACTTTACTTGATGAAGATGGCTTGCCAGGGTTTAATAATCGATTAATCGGAACACAAAAATGGTCAATGTCCTTTCAAACACAATCTTATATTCCAGGGAGTTGGTATGGTTTCCGATTTAGTCCGTATTTTAACATGACATTTGGTTCTTTGGCTAATGAAAAAGCTTTGTTTTCGAGTAAAGTGTATTCAAAATTTAGTATTGGTGCTTTAATCAATAATGACTTTTTAGTGTTTAATAGTTTCCAAATATCCTTCTCGTATTATCCAACCATTCCTTTTGAAGGTGATGGTATTAATAAGTTTAATTCGTTTGAAAATACGAATTTATCATTATATGATTTCCAATTGTCTAAGCCTGGGTATATTCGATATGAATAGTTAAATCGTCATCGAAAATAGCTTAGTTTCTGGTGCTTTTCTGATTAATCTTAAATCGAATGCCATACAGATATTTCTAACGAATGGTTTCCCTTTTTCGGTTACGGTTATGGTATCGTCTTGAATCGTTAAAAATCCATCCTCTTGCATTTCTTCTAAACTTGCTAATACCGAAGGTAATTCAGGGAAATCTAAAGCTACATCTTTACAAGAAGTGGTAAATTGACACATCAAATTCAAAATATGTCTTCTGATAATTAAATCTTCTGGCGTTAAAACATGACCTCTGAAAATTGGTAATTGATTTTCGGCTAGATGCGTATAGTAATCTTCAATCGTTTTTTCGTTTTGGGCAAAACTGTACCAACTATCGCTAATAGAAGAAACGCCTAAACCAATCATCAATTGCGTTTTTGAAGCAGTATAGCCCATGAAATTACGGTGTAGTTTTCCTTCTTTAAATGAAGTAAACATGCTGTCATTTTCTAAAGCAAAATGGTCCATTCCAATTTCGTGGTAACCGTTTTGAGCTAGTTGTTTTTTACCTTCTTCATACAACATTCGTTTCTCGTCGTCTTTTGGTAAATCTTCGTCTTTAAATCCACGTTGGCCGTTTCCTTTAATCCACGGCACGTGTGCGTAGCTGTAAAAAGCTAATCTATCAGGTTGTAACGATTTTGTTTTATCAATTGTATCTTTTACATCAGCTAATGTTTGAAATGGTAACCCGAAAATTAAATCGTGTCCAACCGAAGTATAGCCAATTTCTTTTGCCCAAAACGTCACTTTAGCCACGTTATGAAAAGGTTGAATACGGTGAATGGCTTCTTGAACTTTTGGTGAATAATCCTGAACGCCAAAACTAACACGTCTAAAGCCTAAATCGTATAGTGTTTGTAAATGTTGTTTTGTTGTATTGTTTGGATGTCCCTCAAAGCTAAATTCGTGTTCATCAGCTTTAGTTGCATATTGAAAAATACCATTTATCAAACGTTCTAAATTTTCAGGCGAAAAGAACGTGGGAGTTCCGCCACCTAAATGAATTTCTTTGATGATAGGTTTTCTTGGAAATAAATCGCAATATAATTTCCATTCTTTAATAACTGCTGTAATGTAAGGATCTTCAACCTCATGACGTTTTGTAATTCGCTTGTTGCAACCACAAAAAGTACACAAACTTTCGCAAAACGGAAGGTGAATATATAAGCTTATACCTTCTGTAGCATTCGATTCTTTAAAAGATTGTAAAAGGGTACGTTTCCAATCTTCTAAATGAAATTTTTCCTCTTCCCAATAAGGAACAGTAGGATAACTGGTATAGCGAGGTCCTGGAACGTTATATTTTTGGACTATTGAGACTGACATGACGATATATTTTTAGCACAATACAAACTTAGTTCGCTTCGTAACAATAAAAAATGATAATTATCATATTGGTCTTATGTAACAAATATTACAGAAAAAAAGTCTTTTGAATTGTATCTTTGAAATTGAAAAAATAAAGATTATGAACGCAAAATTTAACGATATAATTAATGGTAATGATTTGGTTTTAGTAGATTTCTATGCCGATTGGTGTGGACCGTGTAAAATGATGTCGCCTATATTGCAAGAAGTGAAAACTAATTTAAAAGAGGCTGTAAAAATTATAAAAGTAAATGTCGATCAACATCAAGATTTGGCTAGTCATTTTATGGTTCGAGGAGTTCCTACTTTGATGTTATTTAAAACGGGTAAAATGCTTTGGAGACAATCTGGAGTTTTAAGTTCAAAAGATTTAACTGATATTATCAGTAATCATTTGAATTAATTTTTTTGTATATTTAGATTCGAAAACATAAAAAAAATAGAATAATGAAGATAAAAGTATTGAGTTTAATGTTCCTTTTGTTAGGATTTACCTCTTGTTTGAAAAATCAAGCAGATGGTGTTCAAGTGTTAGATGCAGCCAAATATGAAAAAAAAATGACTCAGCCTGATGTACAATTGGTTGATGTTCGAACGCCTGAAGAATTCAGCGAAGGTCATTTGGAAAATGCAATAAACATTGATGTTACAGCAGATGATTTTGATGCCAAAGTAGTTGGTTTAGATAAAGAGAAACCTGTAATGGTTTATTGTAAATCGGGTGGAAGAAGTGCAAAAGCTTCTGCGAGATTAAAAGAATTGGGATTCAAAAATATTTCGGATTTAGAAGGTGGAATTACCAATTGGACAAACGAAGACAAACCTGTAGTAAAATAAAACTTTAGATTATGAAAAAAAATATTGGAACAGCGGATCGTTTTGTTAGAGTAATGTTAGGTGTAATTGCCATTATTCTTGGGCTTTCAGGAATTTTAGAAGGTAATTTAAAATGGATTGCTCTTGTTGTTGGAGCTGTAATGATTACAGTTGCCTCTGTTCAATTTTGTCCGTTTTATGTGTTATTTGGAATTAATACTTGTAAAGTAAAATCTAAAAAATAAAATTATTTAAAGTCTAATATAAGTATGATTTAC
>CAXYWC010000109.1:0-3605 GCA_964292845.1 uncultured Flavobacterium sp.
TAATCTTTGAGTTAAAAACTTCCTTTCTTTTTTAAATCGTTTTGGACGCTATTGGTCGAAAATTTAAGTTTAATTTTATGTTACCAAAATTAAAAAATATTAAATAATAGTTAAGCGGTTTTTAAAGCTAATATTATATTTACTTTTGTGTAAACAAATTTTACATTGGTACAATGAAAAAGAAAGAAATACGAATTTTATTAGTAGATGACGAAGCCGATATTTTAGAAATTGTAGGGTACAACTTGTCTCAAGAAGGCTTTCAGATTTTTACTGCCGAGAATGGAAAAGACGCTATCGCAAAAGCAAAAAAACATTTGCCACATCTTATTATTATGGATGTCATGATGCCCGAAATGGACGGAATGGAAGCTTGTGAAATTATTAGAAAAACACCCGAATTAAGCCAAACTATAATTACTTTCCTAACCGCTCGAAGCGAAGATTATTCAATGCTTGCTGGATTTGATGTAGGCGCAGACGACTATATAACAAAGCCCATAAAACCAAAACTGCTAGTAAGCAAAGTAAAATCTTTGCTACGAAGATTAAAAACTGATGAAACCCAAAACGCCGAAACACTAACCGTAGGAGATATAGAAATAAATCGAGAAGAATATAAAATTATCAAAGACGGAATAGAAATAATTTTACCCCGAAAAGAATTCGAACTGTTTTACTTATTAGCATCAAAACCAGGAAAAGTGTTCAAAAGAGAAGAAATACTTGACAAAGTATGGGGAACCGAAGTTGTAGTTGGCGGAAGAACCATCGATGTGCACATTAGAAAGTTAAGAGAAAAAATTGGCGACGACTATTTTAAAACCACAAAAGGAATTGGATATAAATTTGAAATGTAAATGTTTAAATTAAAAAAAACAGATAAATTTGCGCTACTATCAGCAACATATATTGCCTTTTTTTCGACAGTACTGCTCTATTTACTATGTATTTACTTTATTAAAACGGAAAGCAGCAACTTAGTTGGCTTGCTTTTTTCTTTTGCCGTTGTAGTGTATGCCTTTTCGTTGGTTGTTTTGCAATATCGTACCGAAAAATTTATTTACAAAAGGGTAAAAAAATTATACGACGAGATATCATTCTTAGATTCTAATTCCATACTCAATCAACCTATAAACAGTGATTTGTCTCAAATTACGAGCCAAGTACAGAAATTTGCTACCGAAAAAAAGCTGGAAATAGAAACGCTAAACGACCGAGAAAAATTTAGAAGAGAATTTCTAGGCAATGTTTCGCACGAACTAAAAACGCCTTTGTTTACGGTACAAGGTTACATATCGACATTGCTTGACGGGGCAATGAAAGACAAAATTATTCGAAAAAAATATTTGGAAAGAGCCGAAAAAGGCGTAGAACGATTAATCTATATTGTAGAAGATTTAGACACTATTGCAAAATTAGAAACTTCGGAAGAAAAGCTCGGAATGAACTCTTTCGATATCGTCAATCTAATGCAAGGCGTAATGGATTTGCTCGAAATGAAAGCCAACAACAAAGACATTACCTTAACTTTTGATTCTAGGTATTTTAGACCCATTTTTGTATTAGGAAATAGAGATAAAATCCAACAAGTAGCAACCAATCTAATAGAAAATTCTATCAAATACGGAAAATTTGGAGGCTCAACAGAAATTGGAATCGAGGATTTTGCAAATAACAAAGTAATTATCCGAATTAGCGATAACGGCGAAGGAATAGAAAAACAAAACATTCCCCGATTATTTGAGCGTTTTTATCGCGTCGATAAAAGTGGCGCCCGTTCCGAAGGAGGATCAGGTTTGGGCTTAGCCATTGTAAAACACATCATCGAAGCCCATGATGAAAAAATTTATATCGAAAGTACTTTTGGAAAAGGCTCCCAATTTTCATTTACTATGGAAAAAGCATAGCGCAATCTTTTCCTTTTTTATCTGAAAAATGGAATTAAAAAAACCAACTCGCTACCAATATTGCTGTAATTACACAAATCAAATCAACTAAAAGCATTGTTCCTAGCACATAACGTGTGTTTTTGATTTTAACCGATCCAAAATAAACCGCAATTACATAAAAAGTAGTTTCGGCACTACATTGAAAAATACAACTTAGCCTGCCCGTAAACGAATCGGCGCCAAAAGTTCGCATCGAATCAATCATAAAGCCTCTCGAACCACCCGAGCTAAAAGGACGTAACATAGCTACAGGCAAGGAATCTGTAATTTGCTTGCTAACACCAATGTTGGAAAAAATAAAGGAAATTCCGTTGCTAATAATTTCAAACAAACCGCTGTTTCTAAAAAAAGAAATGGCTACTAACATTCCCATAACATAAGGAAAAATAGTTACCCCTGTTTTCAATCCGTTATTAGCACCTGTTACAAAAGCATCAAAAATAGTAGTTTCTGTTTCCGTAAATTTTTTCTCTTTTATAAAAGCAAAAATTAAGGTAAAGGCAATAATAGAAACCAATAATAACCCCGAAAGGTTTGAGGTAAAAAAGTTTTTGCCAATTAAATCTAACGTATTGACATAAAACAATAACCCAATAATAGCAGCAATCAACGTAACTAATCCTATTACTAAAGAAGCGCTTCTAAAATTTATTTTTTGTCGAATTCCAACAATCAGAAAAGCCGCAATAGTTCCTACAAACGACGTAATGATACAAGGCAGCATAACATCGGCAGGATTAGCTGCATTTTCGGCAGCACGATACCCAATAATGGATGTTGGTATCAATGTTAAACCAGCCGCATGCAAACACATAAACATAATTTGAGCATCGCTAGCTTTGTCTTTGTAAGGATTTAGTTCTTGCAAACTTTGCATTGCTTTTAGTCCAAATGGCGTTGCTGCCGAGTCTAATCCAAGGAAATTAGCAGCAAAATTCATTGTCATATACGAAATCGATTCATGGTTTTTAGGTAGCGAAGGGAATATTTTTCCAAAAACTGGCCCTAACTTTTGCGCTAGTTTTTCGGCTGCACCAGAAATAATTAACAATTCCATAATACCGCAGAAAAAAGCCAAATAGGCAATCAATGGAATAATTAAATCCAACAAACTATTTTTACAAGTAGGTAATAATCCGTCCGATTTTTGAATGCCACTGTATATTTTAACTGTTTTGTTTTTGTAAACGTACGTTGTGTCGGCATTTATGGTATCCCGATTGACTACCATGGTATTTTCAGGAGCTTTTCCGATACTGTCTTTTACAAATTTCGGAATCTGATCCAAGTATTTTTCAGAAATCAAAATGGGATCGTCTTTCTTTCCATTCAAAACATAATCAATCGTATAACTGTTGCCTACAAACAAACTGAATACGACAAATAAAATTGAAGAAATAAAAATTGCTAACCAAAATCGACTTAATACCATAATCTTGTTTTTTTTTGTAAATATAAAAGTATTTATCTGATTTTTTTAAATAGTAAAAAAACAATCTGTAATATTATTATATTTGTCATAAATTAAGAATAATAATAATTTAACTACTATGAGAAAAAATTATATCTAGCAATTTTTACCTTATTGTTCTCGACAGTTATAAGTGCGCAAACAACGGAAGATGTGGCTAAAATTGTAAAAGAATATGATTT
>CAXYWC010000110.1:0-3552 GCA_964292845.1 uncultured Flavobacterium sp.
CCTTCGTAGATGTAATCTGAAATTTCTTTCATTTTTCCATCTCCAGCGTCTTGTTTTAAGACCCAACTTCTTTTGATTGCCATAAAGATCAATCCTATGATTGCCATAATTATTGGCACATAAATCATTATTGTATTCATAAATTTAATTTTTGTTATAAATTTTATCGGAGGCAAAAGTAATAAATTGATGTTAAATAATAGCAGAATATTATTTTTTTTGGTTGAAAGAGACTTTTTTTAAACCAAAACAAGGCACTTTGTGTAAAATTTATTTTCCGTTATATGTAGTCATGGTGTTTTCTAATCCAGCCAAGGCAAACGACTTGATGGCTTCCGCTACCATTTCTAAGCGTTCTGGAAGTTTTGCGCTCTCGGTTTCGTCCCATTCGCCAAGCACATAATCGACTTGTTTTCCTTTTTTAAATTGGTCGCTAATACCAAACCTGAAACGAGCATACTCGGAGGTGTTTAATGTTTGTTGAATGCTTTTGAGTCCGTTATGACCACCGTCGCTTCCTTTGGGTTTAATTCGAATTGCGCCAAAACTGAGGTTTAAATCGTCTGTAATTACAAGCACATTTTCTTTTTCTATTTTTTCTTTTTCCATCCAGTATTGAACTGCTTTTCCGCTCAAGTTCATGTACGTGTTGGGTTTTAGTAATAGCAATGTTCGACCTTTAAGTTTGTATTCGGCAAGCGAGCCCAATTTTACGGTTTGAAACTCTAGTGCTTCTTTGCGGGCCAAAAAGTCTACTGCTTTGAAGCCAATATTGTGGCGTGTGTTTGCATATTCGGATCCAATGTTTCCTAATCCTACGATTAAAAATTTCTTCATACTACTATTGTTGCTTTCTTCGGGTTTGTTTTTTGAAAAAAGAGTTAAAATATAAGGTATCATGTTGCAAAAATAGCTATTTTATATTGTGAAACAAACGAATGTAAGGCAAGACATGCGGTAAAAACAACTTGCTTTTGCGTAGGATTTTCTTTTCTTTGTAAGGGCGAGCTTGGCTAAAAATAAAACATGGGTATGCGTTTAAGTATAGTCATAACAAGAATTCTATCTTTTATCTCGGTTCATTTTACAAAATTAAAAAGTCAACTCTTCTGTTTTCTTGACGATTTGCATCGGTTGTATTTGGAACGATTGGTTTGCTTTCTCCAAAACCTTTTGAGGCAATTTGGTTTTCTTTAATACCATTTTTTAAAATGTACTCTTTTACTGCTTTAGCACGGTTTTCAGATAAAATTAAATTGCTATTATCATCACCAACATTATCGGTGTGACCTTGAATTTCGATTTTTAATTTTTGATTTTTTTCAAGTAACGCAATAACTCTTTCTAATTCAGGATACGATTCTTTTCTAAGAGTTGCTTTACCAAAATCGAAAAAGATATTGTTTAAACGAATGGTTTCTCCTTTCTCAACTGGAAACAGCAAGATGTTTTTTTCTACCGTTTTAAAATTTGATAAATCTTTTGTTTCAATATTTTCATTAACCGAATAAAATCCGTCTGATGAAGCATAAATGCCGTAATTTTTCCCTTTTGGTAACATTATTTGATAAGCACCTGTTGATGGATTACTATTTACTTCTCCCATTCGTTTACCTGATTCTAAGTCTTCAAAATAGATTTTTGCTGACACCGCTTTTTTGTTTTTAGCATTTAAAGTATTTCCATTGATGGTTAAAAAAGCTTCTGGACGTTGTGTTGGTGATACTTTCATTCTAAAAATGTCGCCTTCGCCAAAAGTTTTCATGCCGGAAACAAAATAGCCATATTCACCATTTCCAGGAATAGAATAATTTTGGATAACGGAATAAATATATATTCCTTTGTCAATTCTTTCAGGTTCACTCCATTTTAACCAAGTGTCATCTAATCGTCTAGTTACGTAAATATCCGTTCCGTGTCTGCCTTCGCGCGAAGCATTATAGTAAAGCGATTTCATGTCGGGAGATAAATAAGGCGTTCCGTCCCATTGTTTTTGTTTGTTTATGACATCCCCCATATATTTTGGTGCACTCCATTTACCGTTATCGCTTTTAAAAGAAACATATAAATCAGATTCATCGTTTCTGTCGGTAAGATTCATTTCTATGATAAAAGTTCTTCCATCTGAAGCTAAAAATCCTGTCCAAGTGTTGTATTTGATTTTAGGTTTTTTTATTCCCATAGGTTTAGGTTTGCTCCAACCGTTTTCTGTTTTTTCAACAATTGAAAACATATCGTCGCCACCTGTAAAATCTCCAAATATGATAATTTCATTCCCACCAGGTAAAAAACTAACTACTCTTCCATTTTCGCCAAAATCAAATTCGGGCATGTGTTTTACATTTCCCCAACTGCCGTCTGGATTTTGAGTAGCCATATATACTTTTGAATTGTAGATATAATTACCTTTTGTATCGCCTCTAGAGAAAAATAGCGTTTTTCCATCAGGACTAAAACAAGGAGCATAGTCGCTTTGAGAAGTATTAATTTCAGGGCCTAAATTTTCCCAATACGGAGTTTCTTCTTCTGCTGGAATTAATTTGAATTTTTGATTACTATTGCCTACATATTCCCAAACCGTTAAATAAGCACCATTATTTACGTCTCTTCCGTAAATATCAAAACCTAAATTAGTGTCTTTGTTTTTAATGCTATAGACATCATTTCCAAGATGTTCTATTTTCCAAAGTTGTAAATCGGAGTTCTTAAAGTCATCTAAAACAATATTAGCTCCATTTTTTTGTTCGGTAAGTGTAAGACACTTACCAAATTTATTTCGAGCTGTTATTTTGTAATACGCATTAACTTTTTCAAATTTATACGCTTGTCCGTCCTCACAAGTATTGGGCGGATTTTCCCATTGGATAATTTGTGTTCCATTTTTAAACATATTTGCAGATACACTTAAAAAATGGTTGCTATGCGTTGGGTTTATTTTATAGTAAATGTTTGAATTTGGATTTTGAGCGTACGAAATTAAAGCGAAAAATAAAATTCCCTTCAAAAATAATGTTTTTAATTTCATCTGAAATTTAATTTTTTATGAGTTGTTGTTTTTATTTATGAGTATTTCTTACAAAAAACCATTATTTTAAATGATTTATCAATTGCTTGCACAAACGGTTTCTCAATTGTAATTTGAAAGAACTTCTTTTTGCTAAAATAAGAAAAATTTCAAAAAATAGAGTTTTATCATAAATTTAATTAATTTTTAAAACCCTATAATGCGGATTTGCAATCCGTACCCACACAAAATGCAAAAGAATAAATTTTAAAAACTTATAACATATTGTTACGGGCACGGATTGTAAATCCGTTCTATCGTAACATTGACATATCCGAACCTTCTAGGATTAGGTACGTTTATGAAGTAAGATTGTGATGGAATGGATTTTTGCTCACAAGAATAAGCACCGCATAACATAAAAAATAAATAAAAACCTAAACTTTCATTTAGGTTTTTATTGCAGAGAGGAAGGGATTCGAACCCTCGATATGTTGCCATATACACGCTTTCCAAGCGTGCGCCTTCAGCCACTCGGCCACCTCTCT
>CAXYWC010000111.1:0-3543 GCA_964292845.1 uncultured Flavobacterium sp.
ACGGCTCCGCCGGGGGATTTTGTTGTAACCACAAAATTTGATTTTATATAATTGCAGTTCAATTATTGGTTAAACTAAATTTCTTATCAAAAATTTAATTTACCAATTAATGCTATGCAATTTAAGTATTATTTTTTTAAGAAAAAAAGTGCGGCTTAGTTAGCTAAGACGGACTTTTTGGTTTATAATAAATTTTGGGAAACTTACTTCGTTTTCTTAACGTATTGTGTCAAAATCACAATGTGTTGTCCTTCCACACGCCCTTCTATCTGTTCGGCATTGTCCCAAACAAGTTTTATATTGTGTACGGCAGCACCACGTTTTGCGGTAAAACTAGCTCCTTTTACATCTAAATCTTTTGTTAACACAACAGAATCACCATCTTTAAGGATGTTTCCATTACCATCTTTATGTACTATTTTACCTTCTTCATCTTCTCCTTCGCCAGTAGCGGCTGCCCAAACCAAGGTTTCTTCATCAAGATACATCATGTCTAACAAATCTTGCGGCCATCCTTCAGGACGTAATCTGTTAAGCATTCGCCACGCTACTACTTGTACAGGTTTGTTTTCATTCCACATACTGTCGCTAAGGCATCTCCAATGGTTTGGATTGGTGGTGGTGGTGTTTTCTATTTGATTTTTACAAGTAGTACACACTAATACTGAATTATCGACCGAGATGGCTTCTTCTTTGGTTAAATGGCTTCTTAAATCTTCGGTTGAACCACATAATTCGCATTTTGAATCACTTCTGTCGTACAATTTTTTTTCTATTGGAGTCATTTTAGTTTTTTTTGAATGAAGTCAATCGTTCACAAATGGGAAGTGAACTAGCGACTATTTTTGTTTTTTATAAATTGAAAGAGGCACCAATATTAAAGGTAAATTGATTGTTGTAATATTCAAATCCAGTAGTTTTAGTATCGTATTTTGCAATTGGAATTCCAGCTTCTGCAAACACACCAAATCCATCAGTAAAGAAGTAACGGAAACCAGCATGAGCCCCAAAATTTCTTAGTCCTAAATCTAGACCTGGATATACATCCATTTTTTTATCAAGACCTATAACATTTCCTATGTTCGCATTGAATCGTGCTTTAACATCTATGCGATCTAAAAACTCAGGTTTTTGATCAACAAAAGTTAATGTGGCAATGTCAAATGTTGTATAAACTTTATTTGCGGATAATAAATAACTTGTAGAAAACCCAAAAGAGATGTTTTCGCCAAAACCGAAATCACCTGAAGCAAAAACCCCAGTTCCTCCATTTTGAATAGTAGCCCCTACTTGTGCTTTTATATCTCCTTTTCCTTTGTACGCTTGTGCATTAGCAAAACTTGCAGCAATAAGAAGCGCAAGTGTAAAAATCTTTTTCATTTTAGTTTGTTTTAAATAATGGCAAAGATAATAAGTCTAATTTAATTTCTGCCTTTTTCGTCAGGATATAATAACGGTAAAGGGTCGCTTTGCCAGAATTCTTTAGTATTGATATCCATAAGGGTAAGTGGGCCATTAAAAGCCGCTCCCGTATCGACATTCCAAACAGTAGCTTTTTGGATGGGGGTAGTTTTTCCAATTCGGGTAACGGGGGTGTGACCAATGTATATTTCTTTATAAAGAGTGAATCGTTTGGGATAATGTTGATCTGTAGTTTCTAGTCTTTCGTCTAAGGCTAATGCGGTTTCCCAAAGGCTTCTGTCCCAATAAAAAAGTTTCGGAAAATATTCAAACGCAACCCCATTCATATTGGTAAAACCAGCATGAATAAACAATCGATTGTCAGAATCGATATAATAGTTGTGTAACGATTTTAGGAATTCAATATGGCTTCGTTTTCGTTCTGTCGAAACAGTTTTGTAGGCTAAAACCGTTGCGCTTCCTCCATGTTTTTGCCACATTTCTTCGTCTATATTTTCCTTATTATTGGTAAGCCAATCGAGCAAAAGAGCATCGTGATTGCCTCTAATAAAAATGCAATGGTGCGTTTTTTGTAATTCAATTAAAAAATCTAAAACCTGTGGCGATTCGCTCCAACCATCTACATAATCGCCTAAAAAAATTAGTAAATCGGTTTTGGTAATTTTTCCTTTTTCTAGAACTTGTTGTAAGGCACGAAGTCCTCCGTGTATATCGCCTATTACAACTGTTTTATTCGGGTTTGTCATATTTCATTTTTCTTAAAATTCGCAAGGCTTCTTTGAATGAAAGATAGACTTGAGGGTATGGTTTTAAAAGCAGTTTGGCATCAATTAATTTTTGTTTGGCATCGTCAAAACCATTTAAGTAGCATATCATCAGTGTTGAGGGTAAATTCTGAAGCTCATTTTCATCGTGTTCATTAAGAAGTAATCCTTTGTTCATTTTTGCTAATAATGCTTTATTAGAATTGTAAATGTGATGTAAAATTTTCTGATTGTATTTTGGTGGTTCAAACAATATTTTGTTTTCAATTTTATAATACCCATTATCAAAAAAAGTGATTGTCACTTTTTCTAAAGGATAATAACTGGTTTTGTCATTCAGTCCAAGCGAAATATATTCTGTAATTACAAAACAATTGTCATCGTATGCTATCGAAACTTCGTCTTGTGCGGAATAAAAAAGTTTAATTTGTTCGTTTATTAATTCGATATCAACACGGGTAAAATAACTGTTTTCTCTAATTTTTTTCTTGTTTCCCGCCCAGCAAACCACAAACAATTCCTTGAAAACTTTATATTCAGAAACCATGTCCTTGTGACGAAAATTGATGAAATCTAAAACACCATCTAGTGTATGCGCAATGCTGTTTCTCGAATTATTTTCGATGCTAATTACTGTTTCTATATTTTGTTTAGAAAAAGAAATCTTCTCTTCTGTAGGAACGCTGTTGCTTCCTACGCGTTTAAAAACCGTATTGGCTACAATGGTATGAATTCCTTTCTTAAAAAAGGATACCTTACTATTTGGTTTTATAGTTACTAATCCGACAACTTTATCTTTTGGTAAGTTAGGAAATGGAACATTTTCGTACTGAATTTTGGGAGGATTTTCTAGAAAAGCATTTACCAAATTCTGAATTCTACTATCATCAAAAAAATCGTCGCCCACAATCTCATTATCAGCATCTTCCACCCCAACCACAATGTACGAATTATTCGTAGGATTCGAGTTAGACAACGCACAAATATGTTTCAAAAACTTGGCTTTACCTTCTCTAGAATGCAAGTTTAACTGACGCTTCTTGTCATAAAAAGGGCACTCATCGTTGTGAGCTAGTAAATTCTTAATAAGAAGTCGTTTGTTTATCATTTTTCTAAAAATTTAAGGCACTTTATGACCAATGCTTTCGGTCCAAATAGCAAACCAATCTTCTAGTTCTAATGTTGTAGAAATAGCCTTAGTACTGTTTTTAATTCTTTCTGAATTTGTTGTGCCAATAACGGGTAAAACACCAGACGGATGCTTCATTATCCACGATAAAAGTAAGACGTCTTTAGTTACATTATATTTAATTTCTAATTGATCTAAAAGTGTATGTAATCGTATCGTTTTTTCATT
>CAXYWC010000112.1:0-3501 GCA_964292845.1 uncultured Flavobacterium sp.
CCATTTCTTGAACCGCCTATTGCTAAACTTCCGTCAGGATATCCTCTCATTTGAATATTTTCGGCACTTGTTTGATAATTACCACCTAAGCCACTACCACCTACTACAAATCGCTCAAAAGGTATAACGCCTCTTCCTTGGTTGTAGGCACCTAGATAACCAAATTCTCCAGAAGTTTTTAATACTAGTTTGTCATAAATTTTAGTATACCAATCGGCTTTAAATTTTATTTTGTAATATTCTAACCAGTTGTATTTTTTCTGATCCACTTTTGCTTTATCGGCATCGGCTTGAGCATAGTTATCTGCAACTTGATAAATTCTTGATCCAGGAGTCGTTTCTCTAATGTAGTCTCCTTCTCGTACGGATCGACCGTTTATTTCTGTAGTTGTTAATCCAGACGAAGCGCTATATTTTAACTTGTACTCTTCTAAATTTTCAAGATTCCCGTAATCCACTTTACTAAACGAAGAATAAGGAACGGTGAATTTTCCAGTAAGGCTAAATTCAGACCCATACATTGGGAAAATAGGGTTTGTCCCTTTGTTGTTTCGGCTCAATCCAATAGTATAGGCTAAATTATGAGAAGATCCATTTGCAAAAGTAAACTGATACGAACCTGCATAATTTTTCAAATCATAAAGTTGGTAACTTAAAGCGTGCGATAATACAAAAAAGTCATCGGGCACTTGTAGTCTTTTGGCGATACCCACACTTGCCGAAAATATATTCATGTTTTTTGACTTGTCTATACGATTTGACGAGTTGTAACCGTACACTTTGGTGTAAGACAAAGACGCTGAAAAATTGATAGGTTTTTTGCCTCCAAACCATGGTTCAGAAAACGAAAAGCTATACGTTTGGAATGCGGTACTTCCTTGTAATCGTAAGGATAGTTTTTGACCATCTCCCATTGGTAAGGGCTTGTAGGCGTTCTTTTTGAATATATTCGCAATCGAAAAGTTATTAAAAGAAAGTCCTAAGGTTCCTATAAATCCGCCTCCGCCATAACCTCCTTGTAGTTCTATTTGGCTGGCTCCTTTTTCAACTAAATTGTATTTGATATCTACCGTTCCTGCAGCAGCATCTACATTTTCAAAATCAGGTTTGATGGCTTCTGGGTCAAAAAAGCCCAATTGTCCTAATTCTCGAATGGTTCTAATTAATGTTTCTTTGCTATAAATATCGCCTGGTTTGGTACGAAGTTCACGATAAATAACACGATCGTTTGTTTTGTCATTCCCAACTACTGATATTTTGTTGAAATACGCTAATGGTCCTTCGGTTACTCGAATCTCCATATTAATAGTGTCATTTGCAGTAGATACTTCCACGGGATTGATACTTGAAAATAAATAGCCATTGTTTTGGTACAAATTGGTTAGATCTTCTCCGTCTGGTTTGCTTTTGTCTGCAATTCGTTCTTCTAGCAAAACGCCATTATACACATCTCCTTTTTTGATACCCAAAGCTCTACTTAAATATTGATCGCTATAAACGGTGTTTCCTAAAAATTTAATATCGCCAAAATAGTATTTACGACCTTCCTCAATGTTTATATTAATAGCAATGCCCTTCTTTTTTGTATCAAATACTACAGAGTCAGATACAATTCGGGCATCACGAAATCCTTTTTCTTTGTATTTGTCTACAATTGAAGTTAAATCTTCTTTATATTTTTCTTTGATGTATTTGGATGATTTTAGAATATGAGTAACGTTTTGTTCTTTCGTATTTTTCATTGTTCTACGAATCTTACCTTTGGTTAGTTCTGAATTTCCAGTAATGGTAATTTTTTTGACCTTTACTTTCTTTCCTTTATCTACATTAATCACCATATTTACGTGATTTATAGTCGAAGGGTCTTCAGTAGTTGCAATATTTACTTTCGTGTTATAATAACCGTCTTTTTTGTATTTGTTTTCGATGTAGTTTTTAGTCGTTGTTAGTAGGTTTTCGGTAACAATTTTTTCAGGAGTTAGCTCGGTATCTTTAATTATCGATTCTAATTTTCCTTTACGAATGCCTACAAATTTGGCTTCTTTTAGTTTTGGAAGCTCGTTAATGTTTAGCTCAAGCGAAATACTGTCGCCTTCTATTTTATCTACATAAAAATTAACATCGTTGTAAAGACCTAATTTCCAAAGTTTTTTTATCGAATTGCTAACTTCTTCGCCAGGAATGGTAATACTTTGTCCTTTTTCAAGTCCCGCAAAGGTAACAATGGTTTGTTCGTTATAGCTTATTTTACCAGTAACACTTACTTTTTTTAGTATATATACTTTACCTTGGTCAAAAGGAACACGGTCTTGCGCATTACCTTGTAGTGCGCTAACTAAAACTAAAAATAACAGTACTAATTTTGTACTGTTTACGGTATTAAATAAATTATTTAATCTGCTCACTTGTTTTTCCAAATCTACGTTCTCTTTTTTGATAGCTAATAATGGCTTCATATAAATTGTCTTCACTAAAATCGGGCCATAACACATCGGTAAAATAAAATTCTGCGTAAGCTATTTGCCAAAGCAGGAAATTACTAATGCGGTGTTCGCCACTGGTTCTTATTACTAAATCTACATCGGGTAGATTGTGCGTGTAAAGATGCTTATTTAATATGGAATCGTCAATAGAATCTATTGAAATTATATTATTTTTAACTTTATCACTAATTTTTTTAACAGCATTTATGATTTCCTCTCTCGATCCGTAACTTAAGGCTAGGGTAAGAGTCATTCGGGTATTATTCTTTGTTTTTTCAATAACCTCTAGCAGTTCTTTTTGAACCGATTTTGGCAAATTTTCTAAATTTCCTATCGAATTTAATCGAATGTTATTTTCTACTAAAGTTTCTAATTCTTTTTTTAAAGAATTGATTAATAGTTTCATTAACAAATCGACTTCTAGTTTTGGTCGGTTCCAATTTTCGGTCGAAAAAGCATATAAAGTCAAGTTTTCAATCCCTAATTTGGCACAAGTTTCGACTGCAATTTTTACAGATTTTGTTCCGTTTTCATGTCCTATGGCTCGTAATAAACCTTGGTTTTTTGCCCATCGTCCATTGCCGTCCATAATAATGGCTAGGTGTTTCGGAAGATTGTCTTTATGTATAGAAGCTAGCAAACTCATTTTTTATTTGTCATTACAATAGCATGGTTTTTTTCCAAAAGTGTACGTTAGCGTAAGCCCAGTAAACGTGTACCAATCTTTACTATTGGTATTCCCAAATTTATAAGTTTGTAAATTGCCGTTTTTAGGCAAACTGCCATCAATGTCGTCAGAAAAAGTGTATCTCGCTCCAGCTTCAATTCCTAAAACAAAACCTGTGGCAATCCGCATTTTTAGACCGCCTACTATAGGAATAGCAATTCCTCCTGAATTTCCTGAAGAGGCATATTTTTTGTTTATAACATATAAATCGTCGGACAGAAAATAGCTTAAACCACTGTATAAATAAGGGGTAGAAATAAATCCAGATTTGTGAAGGTTAAAATCAAACCA
>CAXYWC010000113.1:0-3201 GCA_964292845.1 uncultured Flavobacterium sp.
TATATTTAATTTCTAATTGATCTAAAAGTGTATGTAATCGTATCGTTTTTTCATTATTTTCTTTAAAAATACTCCCCAACGGATTCCACGACATGGGTGTAATATTATGCAATTGCATATAATCTAAACTTCCGTCAAGCATTGGTTCTAGATGCGTTGCCGAAAATTGAATTTGATTGTATTCCACTTTCGTTTTCTGGTTTATAAGTTCGGTTTGCATGGGCGAAAAGTTCGAAACACCAAAAGCTTTAATTTTTCCTTCCTTTTTTAGTTTTCCAATCGCTTCGGCAATTTCATCTGCTTGCATCAACGGACTTGGTCTGTGTAATAAAAGTGCATCTAAATAATCAGTTTGCAAATTTTTTAATGAATTTTCAACCGACCAAATAAGGTAGTTTTTCGAATAATTATAGTGTTTAATTTTATTATTTCTACCTTCTGTATGTTCGATACCACATTTCGATACCAATTGAATTTTTTCTCGCTTTATTTGGCTTTCACCAAAGGCTCTACCAAAACTAGCTTCCGTGGTATAACTACCGTAAATATCAGCATGATCAAAAGTTGTAATGTTGTTTTCTAGACAACAATTTAGCATTTTAACCATTTGGTTTGTATTGTAATTTTCGCCCCAAATTCCCCAAGTCATGGTTCCTGCAATTATTCTAGAAAAGTTCATTTTTAGTAGTTTTAAATTTAAAATCTTAAAAATAGGCAAATACTATCATAAATCATCCTTAAAATAGTAGGTTTAAAAGAATTTTTAACCATTTTTTAACATCTTACTTCTAAAAAAAAATTCAATTTGCACCATAATAAAATACAGGTTAAATTCACAGCTTTAAAAAAATAAAAATGGAAGAAAATACAACGACTTTAGACATTAGAGCGATTAATGAAAAAATTGAAAGAGAAAGTGCTTTTATAGACCTTCTCACCATGGAAATGAACAAAGTAATTGTGGGACAAAAACATATGATTGAGCGTTTGCTTATCGGGCTTTTAGGTCAAGGACATATTTTGCTTGAAGGTGTTCCAGGTTTAGCAAAAACCTTAGCTATAAATACATTATCGCAAGCCATTCAAGGTTCTTTCAGCCGTATTCAGTTTACTCCCGATTTATTGCCTGCCGATGTGGTGGGAACCATGATTTACAACATTAAAGCGAATGAATTTTCGATAAAAAAAGGACCCATTTTTGCCAATTTCGTGCTTGCCGATGAGATAAACCGTGCGCCTGCTAAAGTACAATCGGCACTTTTGGAAGCTATGCAAGAAAAACAAGTCACTATTGGCGATACTACTTTCAAGTTAGACAGACCATTTTTAGTGCTTGCCACACAAAATCCAATCGAGCAAGAAGGGACTTATCCTTTGCCAGAAGCGCAAGTCGATCGTTTTATGCTTAAAACCGTTATCGATTATCCAAAAATGGAAGACGAACGAATGGTAATTCGTCAAAATCTAAATGGTGGTTTCCAAAAAGTAAACCCAGTCGTTTCGGTAGATCAAATTTTACGGGCACAAGAAGCTGTAAAAGAGGTTTATATGGATGAAAAAATCGAAAAATACATTCTCGATATTATTTTCGCAACTCGTTATCCAGAAAAATACAAATTAGAAAGCTTAAAACCACTTATTGGTTTCGGGGCATCGCCTCGTGGAAGTATCAATTTAGCTAATGCTGCAAAATGTTACGCTTTTATCAAACGTCGTGGTTATGTTATCCCAGAAGATGTTCGTGCAGTGGTGCATGATGTATTGCGTCACAGAATTGGAATCACTTACGAAGCTGAAGCCGAAAATGTGACTTCAGTCGACATTATCAATAAAATTGTGAACGAGATAGAAGTACCGTAGCTATTTTAGATTTCAAAAAATTTAAAATTTTAAAGATTTGAGATTAGAAATGAAAGGGTTTTAGAGTTTAGAATGAGGATTTAAAAAAAATCTAAAATCTAAAATCTACAATCTAAAATCTAAAAAAATGGATACAAAAGACTTACTAAAAAAAGTTCGAAAAATAGAAATTAAAACCCGAAGATTGAGCGATCATATCTTTTCGGGCGAATATCATACATCTTTCAAAGGAAGAGGAATGGCTTTTTCGGAAGTGAGACAATATCAATATGGAGATGATATTCGAGCCATCGATTGGAATGTGACGGCACGATATAACGAAGCACACGTAAAGGTTTTTGAAGAAGAACGAGAACTCACGATGATGCTCATGGTCGATATTTCTGGTTCAGAAAGCTTTGGGACGAAAAACCAACTCAAAAGTGAAATTGTAACCGAAATTGCAGCAACAATGGCGTTTTCGGCGACTCAAAATAACGACAAAATAGGATTGATTTTATTTACAGATGAAATCGAGTTGTATATTCCGCCTAAAAAAGGAAAATCACACGTGCTCAGAATCATCCGTGAACTCATAGAGTTTAAGCCGAAGAGTAATAAAACAGACATTTCGCAAGCCTTAAAATTCTTGTCTGGAACACAAAAAAAGAAAGCCATCGTTTTTATGATTTCCGATTTTATTACAGATGATGATTACGAAAAAACATTAAAAATAGCTGGGAAAAAACACGATATTACAGGTGTTCGTGTATATGATGTTCGGGAAGAAAAAATGACAAATATAGGGTTGGTTGCCATGCAAGACGCCGAAACTGGTGAAACACAATGGGTAAATACCAATTCTAAAAACGTTCGTTTTGAATATGAAAAATATTATAACGAAAAAGTAAGTTATTTTAAAGACATATTCTCAAAATGCGGTTCAGGAACTGTAAGCACAAGAGTCGACGAAAGTTATGTTACAAAATTATTAGGATATTTTAAATCGAGATAGTTTAACCGCAAAGCACGCAAGGTTCGCAAAGCTTTGTGCCCTTTGCGATTCTAAGCTAAAATGAAGTGAAAACTTTGTGCCCTTTGCGGTTCAAAAAAAATTAAAATGAAATTAAAACTATACATACTATTACTTATTTCGACTTCGCTTTTTGCTCAAAAAGTCGAAACGTCTATCGATACGACTAAAAATAAGATTGGTGCGCAATTTACATTAACGCTAAAAACCAAAGTAAAACCAACTTCGAAAGTTATATTTCCAAAAGTAACAAATTTCGGAAGTTTAGAAGTTATCGAATCGTATTCGATAGATACCATCAAAGAAAACGATACATTCGAACTTATTAA
>CAXYWC010000114.1:0-3158 GCA_964292845.1 uncultured Flavobacterium sp.
ACCGCCAGTTGTACCTGTCTGTTTAGCAAAGAATAATACCACAAATGCAAAAATCAAAGTGCCTATTGAAATGATGGATGAAAAAGATTTTTGTTTAAAACTCGCCCAAAGTCCAAGCAAAGAAATACCACCTAGGATATAAGAAAGAATAGCGAATGTTTCGGCTGTTTCTTCGTGGCTTTCTATGTAGTTCTCTGTAACTCCATTTATTTTTTCTACTACCTCTTCTGCACCTTCTCCTGTATTCATAGCTGCTATTGCGGCTAATGCACCGAAAATAAAAATCATAAATGCCGTTCGTTTAACAGCTTCTGATTTTGAAATAAGTCCTGTAATCATTACAATTACTCCCACGATAGGGAAAATGATTGGTAAATGATTTACCACTAAATGCCAATGTGCTCCGTTCATATTTTTGTTTTTTTAAATTAAATGTTTACTCCAAATAGATAACCAACTAACGCAGAAAGTACCATTGCAATTGTTCCCCAAATGGTAATTCGCAAGATAGCTTTTTTTATGCTTGAACCACCTGTTTTTGCAGATGTTGCTCCTAATATGACAAGAAAAATTATCGTGAAACCATATAGCCAATATTCCATTCCTTTAATCGTTGCAAAAAGTACAACTAAAAGCGGCAACACTCCGCCAACTGTAAAAGAGGCTCCTGATGCTAAGGCTGCTTGTATGGGATTTGCTTGACTTATTTCGTTGATGCCTAATTCGTCTCTAATGTGAGTTCCTAATGCATCTTTTTCAGTTAGTTCAATCGCAACCTGCATAGCCGTTTCTTTTTTCAGTCCACGTTTCTCATAGATTTGAGCCAAAATATTAAGCTCTTCATTTGGCATTTCTTTAAGTTCCTTGATTTCTCTTTCAATGTCTGGCTTTTCAGTGTCGGGTTGCGAACTAACCGAGACATATTCACCTGCTGCCATAGATAAAGCACCAGCAACAAGTCCTGCGACTGTTGCTAAAACAATAGGTTCTCTTGTTGAACTTGCAGCAGCAACTCCTATTGCAAGACTGGAAATAGAAATTATTCCATCGTTTGCTCCAAGCACAGCGGCTCTTAAACAATTGCTTCTGTGTATGTAATGACTGTCTAGGTAGTTGTCAATTGTTATCATAATTAAATAGTATTATTGTACCAGTTTTATCATTTAAATAAGTGGTTTAAAGGTCATCAAACTCATAGAGTGGGTCCATATAGTCTTTATATGTCATTGTACATATTTTTTTAATGAGACCATCTTGCAAACTGTAAACCCAACCGTGGATTGATGGAATTTGATGCTTTTTCCAAGAACGCTGAACAATACTGGTTTTTGCTAAATTCATTACTTGCTCTTCAACATTTAGTTCTATTAATTTATTTAATCTATCTTCTGGCTTTGTTTGAAAATCAATTGTGTTTCTATGGCTTTTATAAACATCTTTAATATTTCTAATCCATTTGTTAATTAGGTCGTAGTCGTGTCTGCTCATTGCCGCCTTAACACCGCTACAGCCATAGTGTCCGCATACTATAATGTGTTTAACTTTAAGATGGTCAACAGCATATTCTAACACAGCTAATAAATTCATATCAGTATGAATAACCATATTTGCTATGTTTCGATGAACAAAAATTTCTCCAGGCTGTGTTCCTGTTATTCTATCAGCAGGTACTCTGCTGTCACTACAACCTATCCACAAGAACTCGGGTTTTTGAACATCCGCTAATCTCGAAAAATATTCAGGGTCATTCTTTATTACATCAGATGCCCAATGAATATTATTATTTATGAGCTTATCAATACTACTTAATTCTTCTTCTTTCATTTTTTAATCCTTTGTAATGCCTTTAGATTTTCAAAAATATTCTTTTGTCGCTTCTGTCGCACTTAGGCGGTTTCAAGTTTCTATCGCAATTTTTTGGTATTTAAATTTACCGTTTTATTTCCCGTATTTTTGCACCAAATTTTGAATGATTTGGTTTGAAAATTCGAGAATAAAACTACGTTATTTTTTTGAATAATCATCATTTTTTAAATAAAATTTTGGTTCATGTATAACCTTGAAATTGTGTTTAAGGATGATTCGTATTCTAGTGTTTTTCTGGGTCTTTCATTGAGTTGATTTTGGACTTCCTTTAGTTCTTTTTTAGTCAGTAAACTAAAGTCAGTTCCTTTTGGAAAATAATCTCTAATCAGTCCGTTTGTATTTTCATTAGTTGGTCTTTCCCACGGGGAATATGGATGAGCAAAATATACTTTTACTTTAGAATTTTTAGTAAATAATTTGTGTTGAGCCATCTCTGTTCCGTTGTCATAAGTCAGGGATAATTTTAAATGTTTTGGGATGTTTGAAAATGCTTTCTCAAATGCTTTTCTGACCGATGTTGCATCTTTCTTTTTTAATGGTACAATGATTAAGAATCGAGTAGTTCTTTCTACCAATGTTCCAATGGCACTTTCTCTGTTCTTTCCCAGTACTAGGTCGCCTTCCCAGTGTCCTGGTATTTCACGAGAGAGTACTTCTTGAGGTCTTTCATCAATACGAATTGGGTCTTTTATTGTTGTTCTTTTGTCTGCACCACGACGTACATTTCCTCTGTAATTTCTTTTTTGACGTAGTTGCGAAATGAGTAGTTTTTCGACCTCTTTTTTAGGTTGAACATAGATGTGATAATATATACTTTCATGAGATATTTGCATGGTTGGATCGAACGGATAAAACTGTTTTAAAGCATTAGAAATTTGTTGTGGTGACCAATGTAATTCAAGATGTGAATATACAAAATTTTTGAGTTTCGGATTACTTTCAATTTTAGTTTTTCCAAGTCTTCTATCGAGAAGATTATGGACAAAATTTACTTCCGCTTTTAAGTTCTGATACGATCCTTTTTTTACTCTTTTTAGTTCTCTGGAAATAGTACTTGGATGAACCGATAGAGTAGAGGCTATTTGCTTTTGATTTTTACCAAGAGCAATTAGTTTTTCAATCTCAATTCTATGGTTTCGATTTAGTCTTTTGTAGGTTGTTTTCATAATACAATTTTAAGTTATTTTTTTGTCTTAAAATTGCGTTAGATTCTTGATTCTGCGACAAAATTGCCACTAACGTTCTGCGGCTTAAAAATGTGGCGTAAATGCAACACCAAGCCTTCACAAATA
>CAXYWC010000115.1:0-2947 GCA_964292845.1 uncultured Flavobacterium sp.
CGTTAGTAATTACATTAGAAAAAGGCCCAATAAAAGCCGATTGGTTGCAATTGTTACCAATTCTGTCGCCCGCTACCAACCCGAACGCAATGTTGTCGTAGCCAATCTGGTTGCCTAAAATCCGACTTCCGCCACCTATGTTACCTAATGTATGAAAACCAATTCCTATATTATTCCAACCTGTAGTAGTAGTTGGGTTGGCTTCTTGCCCATATCCACCATTTCCTGTACCAGTAGTGTTACTGGAAAGGGCTTCTGAACCAAAAGCTGCATTTGCATTGCCTGTTGTATTTACATATAAAGATTCGCCACCTATTGCAGTATTATTTCCTCCAGTTGTATTATTTAGTAGAGATCGAAGACCTATAGCCGTATTCTCAGTTCCAGTTGTATTGAGAGCTAAAGCAGTACTACCTACGGCTATATTATAGTAACCTGTTGTATTGTTATATAGTGCACTATAACCGATTGCTACATTTTCGGCACCGATTGTATTATTGTATAAACTGCTATCCCCAAATGCTGAATTATAGTTTCCTGTAGAATTTTTGTACAAACTAAAAGAACCAAAAGCGGAATTACTCCAACTTGAAGTGTTAGAAAACAACGCATCTTTACCAACGGCAACGTTATCAGAAGCAATATTATTCATTAATGCACCCGAACCAATAGCAACATTGTTACTTCCTGTTTCATTACTTTCTAATGCAAAATGACCTAAACTAGTATTGTCTTTTCCAGTTGTATTGTTTTGAGAGGCTAAATGACCAACAGATGTATTAAAATCTCCAGTTGTATTTGAAAATAGACTATTTCTACCAACAGCAATATTTTCAGAACCTGTTGTATTACTAACCATACTATAATATCCCAATGCTACATTATCATTTCCAGTGGTATTATTACTTAAAGCAGCAACTCCAAAAGCATTATTTCTATTACCGGAAGTATTTGAAATTAAACTCAAAGCACCAAATGAACTGTTATCATTACCTGTTGTGTTATAATACATGGATTGAAATCCAGCCGCAGAATTGTAATGTCCTTCTGTATTACTGAATAAGCTTTGATGCCCTATTGCACTATTTCTATCTCCAGTGGTGATGTTATTTGCCGATTTCATTCCAAATGAAGTATTGAACAAAATAGGATCAAGGTGACCAGATTCTAAATTATTTACTTTAAATTTTAATCCCACATTATCCGTTGTCCCAATAAAATTAGTTGCAGCATCAGTTCCAATATTTCCAGTTAAGCCCCAACCTTTATCGCCACTAACGCTTTTCCAAACCGAATTGGTATTGTCCCAATAGTAAAAACCTTTTAGGTTAGCACCCACATCGGTGGTTAAATACACCATCATTCCGTCTTGGTCTATGGTTGGATTTATAGCTGGGAACGCATCTACTTTCGGAATTAAAATTCCGTCGGTATTGGTTGGATTGGCTTGGTCGCTTGATTTTATTTCTAGTTGTGCATTTGGATTGGTGGTGTTGATACCTACTTGAGCCAAAACAGTTGTGGAAACGAATAACAAACAAATTAGGGGGAAAATTTTCATATGTTTAAATTTTATTTTTTAGCGGTAACATATGTTATCGCCGTTTTACTTATCGGTGTTTATCTCACAATGGTTTTTATTTTTTATCGGAGTTCGATGATTTTCAATTGCTTGCGCAAACTCGTTGTTAATGGCGATTTCATACAGAAGTAATTTTTAGTGTTTAAATACCAGTTGGGCTGTGTTCTTTGAAATGGAAACTGTAATATTGGATGAAATCAGGCTTGTTTTGCTTGGTAAACTCTCGGTCAAGTTGATTTCAATTGTTTTTAGAAGCGTTTTGTTAATTTTTTTCTTCACTTTGTAATAAATTCTAAAATCATTGCATTGAATGTACTTTTTATTGAAACTTAAATCAAAATTTGACGCCAGTTGTTTCAAATAATTTAACCCTATTTCATTTACTTCTAGTGTAATAGACTTTATGGATTTGAATTTTCTAGGATATTTATGATCTCCATAAGCTATTTTATTGAAATCGGTTGGTGAAATTGTTTTCTTAATTTCATCATCTGTAAAACCAAGCATTTTAAGTTCTTCTGCACTGTATTCCAGAATTGAAAATTCCAAATTGGTTTTATTTTCTTTTAATTTCAGTGCATCATACCACAAGTGTTTTTCAGTATCCGACTCTATATATGTTTTTTCAATTTCAAAATTTGTATTTATTTTTTTTAAACTATCTAAAAGACCTATTTTTCTCGATTTGAATTCGATGCCAATATCATTCAAATGATCTCCAAATTTATTGTTTTTTGAAGGTTGCAAAAATTCTAGTGTGGCAAATTCGCCCATAAAATATTTCCCAGAATACTCGTCAGTTGTTGTTTGAGTGGTGTTTTCTTTGCAAAAAAACAGGGTGTCTTTCACAAATGAATTAGAAAATAATGTGGCATAATCTTCTGCTGGAATGCAAACAAAAAGAGTATTGCAATCCGTTTTAGATTGGGAATGAACCAGTTCAACAATGCTGAAGAGGATCCAAAATAGGAGCAATTTTAAGTTTCTCATGTTTTTATTTCAAAAATAAATCTTTTCCAATAAATACGCTTTCTAAAAAACAGATAATTATAATTTACTAATTTTTTCTTCCAAAGCTTTTAAACGCAATTCTAAATCGTTGTTTTTTTGTTTTAATAGTTCATTTTCAGTACTCAATTCTTTTACGGCTTGCACCAATGGCACTACAAATTCGGCATAACGAAGTTTGTATAATCCTTGTCCGTTTTTTGGAACTTCAACACCGCTAAAATTATAACCTACATTTTTTGAAGCCGTTTCAACGTCTTGTGCCAAGAAACCTGTTTGGGTAATTTTCTCAATATCATATTTTTCAGGATAATCTGCCGATTCGTCTTTTTTGCCATTCATTGCCAGTTCGTATTG
>CAXYWC010000116.1:0-2819 GCA_964292845.1 uncultured Flavobacterium sp.
AGCTGATGGATTACTACCCATGACTAAAAGCAGTTTGTTTGATTTGATTCTTCCTTTAATGGCTTATTTGTCATTTTTCTGTGGAATTATGGAATTACTAATTATTTCTGGTGCTTCTGAAAGATTAGCTAAAAAACTGAGTCCTCTATTTGCTAAAGTATTTCCTTCTATTCCAAAAAACCACGAGTCTATATCCTACATGACGTTGAATTTTGCTGCTAACTTTTTAGGTCTAGATTCTGCGGCTACTCCATTTGGATTAAAAGCCATGCAAAGTTTACAAGAACTCAACGAAGATAAAGACCGAGCAAGTGATGCCCAAATTATGTTCATGTGTTTACACGCTGCGGGTTTAACCTTAATTCCAACCTCAATTATTGGGTATCGAGCCGCTGAACATGCTGCCAAT
The DNA here is from genome assembly GCA_964292845.1 of uncultured Flavobacterium sp. GTDB lineage: Bacteria > Bacteroidota > Bacteroidia > Flavobacteriales > Flavobacteriaceae > Flavobacterium. Next base: position 410 of record CAXYWC010000116.1, read on the forward strand.
CCTGCCGATGTAATGTTACCTTGTATTATTACTTCTTTCGTAGGAACAATTGCTGCTTTTATCTTGGTTGGAATTAAACAACGAGTTAATTTTAAAGGCGCTTCTCTACTAGCAGTTTTAATGGGAGTTATCGGAGCCATTGTTGGATTATTATTTTATGTAAACAGTTTAGATTTAATCGGAAAAAATTATTTTACTTCTAATCTTTCTGGATTGTTATTGATATTAATCATAGGTGGAACTTTGATTTTTTCTTTCGTTCAAGAGAAGAAATTTGTGGAACAAAAAACAACCATTTTCGACACTTTTGTTGCTGGAGCCAATAACGGATTAAAAACTGGAGTAACCATTTTTCCTTATGTGATGGGAATGTTAGTAGCTATTTCGTTATTCAGAAATAGTGGTTTGTTTGAAAATATAAGCTACGGAATTTCATTTCTATTTGCTCATCTTGGTGTCGCTAAAGAGATCACCGATTCACTCCCTGTGGCGATGTTGCGTCCTTTTAGTTCTGGTGGTTCACGAGGTTTTATGATTGATGCGATGAAGCAATTTGGACCTGACTCCTTAACGGGAAGACTAAGTTGTATTTTTCAATGCAGTGCCGAAACGACTTTCTATGTAATTGCGGTTTATTTTGGAAGTATCAACGTAAAAAATACACGTTATACGTTAGGAATGATGCTTTTAGTAGATTTAATCTGTGTAATTACGGCGATTTTTGTAGCGAGTTGGTTTTTTTAAGGGATGAAAAATATATTCTTTTTACTAATTTTTATTTTCTTTTTTTCTTGTGAAGAAAAAGAGGAAAATCTCTTAATAGGTAACTGGTGTTTTGATGAACGATTAAAAAATGAAGGTTATGATTCCTTCGATGAGGAAATTTTTGGCATAAATATTTTAAACGATAGTATTCTTGAATATAAGTTTGGGTTCTATGAAGATGTACCAACTTTAATGAAGGTAATAAATTTTGATCGTAGAAGCCTAAATATGAAAATTAATGCCCTACGCTTTTTAGGGACAAAAACAAAATATAAGGTAAAAGACTCTACATTATTTTTTTGGGACAAATCAGATTCTATTTGGGTAGAATATAAAATTAAAAAATCGAATCAAAAGAATTTAATTCTTGAAGACCAAAATCAAAAAGAATATAATTTAACAAAAACAGAAAACAATTACAACAATTCTACCCTTTATGACGCCATAGTTGTTGATAGAGAAGGTGGATTTGGATGTTGCGGAATAAATACAACATACATCAATAGAAAGGGAGAAATGTATTTCAAAGGATTGGGTTATAATACAAATGAAAAGGATTTTAAAACGCAATTAGATTTAAAAATAGTTACTCAAATATTTGATAATTTTGATAAAATTGATATCCTTAAAATGAATGACTCATACCATAGATCTGTTACTGATGCTCAGAGCAATACAATATCATTTATTAAAAACGGAAAAATTGTAAAGTCTATTCAAGATTATGCAAATAAAGCTCCTTTAGATTTTTTTGCTGCTTATAATGAATTAAGTTATTTATATCAAAAAGTTAAAAAGAAAAATGACATTGTTTTTCATTTTGATAATCGCATACATTTTCCTTCTTTTGAAAATAAAAAAGTCCAAAATAAAATATATAATTCAGAATTATTTTTACTTGAATTAGGATTAATGAAAGGTAAAGTATGTGATATAAATTTTGAGCCAAAATACAGTTTAAACTTCTCTAATTTGAATCAAGGTTTTCTTTTTAATAAAATAGAAACAGATGGGAGGTATTATAAATTCATTTATAAAAATAACACTTCGAAAACAATCGACATTGGTTACAATTTTATTGAAATAAACTCTATAATAAAATCAAGACAATAATTTATTTAAGAACCTAGAATTTTACAAATACTACAAAAATCCGTAACTTTACCTATCAAAACATACACACAATGGACTTTTTATATCAAGACCCGTATCCAATTTTAAAAGACGATACACACTACAAAAAATTAACTTCTGATTACGTAAAAGTTGAGCAACTTGGCGATAGAGAAATCTTAGTGGTGGACCCAAAAGGATTAGAATTACTAGCACAAGAAGCTATGGACGACGTTTCATTTATGTTGCGTTCGGCTCATTTACAAAAACTAAGAAACATTATCGAAGACCCAGAAGCAACAGACAACGATCGTTTTGTGGCTTATAACTTATTGCAAAATGCCGCAGTAGCTGTAGAAGGGCAATTGCCTTCTTGCCAAGATACGGGAACAGCAATTGTAGTTGCCAAAAAAGGTGAAAACGTTTACACAGGCGTAGAAGATGGCGAATGGTTATCCAAAGGAATTTACAATACGTACCAAAATAAAAATCTTCGTTACTCGCAAATTGTTCCGATTTCGATGTTTGAAGA
>CAXYWC010000117.1:0-2559 GCA_964292845.1 uncultured Flavobacterium sp.
GAAACTTATTGTATGGAAAACGAGTAATGTGAATGTGTCGTACGGCTTCGTAAACACGGGCTCTGAATTCCTCGAAATTTTCTTTGTTGGTTGCTGAAATAAACAAAGCGTTTTCCTCTCCTACTCTGCTCATCCAAGTCGATTTCCACTCCTCTAGCGTATAATGTCTTGGCGTTTTTTCGGTCATTAAATCATCTTCATCGATGGTCAAATGTTTGTAAGCATCAATTTTGTTGAAAACCATAATAACTGGTTTATCATTGGCTTTGATGTCCAATAATGTCTGATTTACAGATGCGATATGATCTTCAAATTCCGGATGCGAAATATCAACTACGTGCAATAATAAATCGGCTTCACGAACCTCATCCAGCGTACTTTTGAAAGAATCCACCAGCATTGTAGGTAACTTTCTAATGAATCCAACAGTATCAGAAAGTAAGAAAGGTAGGTTTTTGATGACCACTTTACGAACGGTAGTGTCTAAGGTCGCAAAAAGTTTATTCTCTACAAAAACGTCACTTTTACCAACGGCATTCATCAAAGTTGATTTCCCAACATTGGTATAACCCACTAAAGCGACACGCACCATAGCCCCACGATTGCCACGTTGCGTTCCCATTTGTTTGTCGATTGCCTTAATTTTATCTTTCAACAAAGCGATTCGGTCACGCACAATACGTCTGTCGGTTTCAATCTCCGTTTCCCCAGGTCCACGCATCCCAATTCCCCCTTTTTGACGCTCTAAGTGTGTCCAAAGTCCGGATAATCGAGGCAACATATAGATGCATTGCGCCAGTTCTACTTGGGTTCTTGCATAGGAAGTTTCGGCACGTTGTGCAAAAATATCAAGGATAAGGTGTGTTCTATCTAGGATTTTACATTCCGTAATGATTTTAGATATATTTTTTTGCTGGGATGGCGATAACTCATCATCAAATATCAAAGTCGAAATGTCATTTTCTTTTACAAATTGATGAATCTCTTCCATTTTTCCCGTACCTACAAAAGTCTTGGGATTAGGGCGTTCCATTTTTTGTGAAAAACGTTTTACCACTTGGCCTCCAGCGGTAAAAGTCAAAAACTCTAATTCGTCAAGATACTCGTTTAGTTTCTCTTCACTTTGGTTTTGAGTTACAATACCTACAATAGCCGTTTTTTCGAAATTTAGTACTTCTTTTTCTAACATATTTTTGAATAAGCTACAAATTTAAGGTTCTATATTGTTTATAATGGGTAAATATAAAAATATTATTTTTGTTTATGCAAAATTCAGTAGAAATATTTTCCATAGCATTAGGTTTAGTAGAGCCTTGGTATGTTAAAGAAGTTGTTTTTGACAAAGAACGCCTTCAATTAGATGTTTATTTAGGCTTTAAGAAAGGTCATTTGTTTTTAGCAGATGATACACAATATTATACTGCTTATGATACAGTTGAAAGACGATGGGAACATCTTAACTTTTTTCAGCATAAATGTTATCTACATGCTAAAGTTCCAAGAGTAATGCAGTCTGATGGGAAAATTAAAACCCAAGAAGTTCCATGGGCAAGAAAAGGAAGCGGTTTTACTCTATTGTTTGAAGCTTTTTCAATGTTGTTAATAGAAAACGAAATGCCTGTGAATAAAGTTGCTAAACTCCTACAAGTTTATCCTGCTAGAATTTGGAATGTCTTTGATTATTGGATTTCTATTGCTCATAAAGAAGATGTTATTGATTCTTTAACCAAAATAGGTTTTGATGAAACTTCGGTTAAAAAAGGACATAACTATATTACTCACATGGTTGATTTAGAGCAAAAACGAGTACTGTTTGCTTGTGAGGGAAAAGGAGCAGATTGTATTGAAAAGAGTGTTGATTATCTAAAAGAAAAAGAAGTAGAAATTGCAGAGATTAAGCAAGTTTGTATAGATATGTCACCAGCATTTATATCAGGTTGCAATACAAATTTACCAAAAGCCGAAATTACTTTTGATAAATTCCATGTAGTCAAAGAAGTAAACAAAGCAATGGACGAATTACGAAGATTAGAACGCAAAGGAAACGATTTATTAAAAGGGCATAAATACACCTTTCTTAAATCAAAATTAACCCCTGAAATCAAATCAGAAAAAGACTTTTTAATGGAATTATATCCTAAATTAGGTCAAGGCTACCAGTTACTCGAAATGTTTAAAGATTTTTGGGATATAAAACAAAAAGCAGAAGCAGAAACCTATTTAGCTTTTTGGTGTGATTATGCAGATGATTCTGGAATTTATCCATTCCAAAAAGCATCAAAAACAATAAAAGCACATTGGTCAGGAATTATAAACTACATCGAAAGTAGAATAAATAATGGTGTAATTGAAGGTATAAACTCAAAAATTCAGCTCGCTAAAAAAAGAGCTAGAGGTTATAGAAACACAACTAATTTTATCAACATGATTTACTTTACTTGCAGTAAACTAAAATTTAACTACCCACTATATTCAACATAGAGCCACAAAAATTTAAAGCTATGCACTTTTTTTTTAATAATTAACATTTGCAAATAAAATCTAAAGTTTATTATTTAT
>CAXYWC010000118.1:0-2056 GCA_964292845.1 uncultured Flavobacterium sp.
TTTCTAAATTTGCTAATTCTTCAATAATTGGTTTGTCTATTTTACTAATTTCAGTTTTAATTTCGGCTAATTCTTTTCCTAATTTATTGATTTTATTTAAACTGTCATTTCTTCTTAATTCCTCGATTTTTGCGTATTTGCATTTGATTTCCTTGTAATTATTCAGCCAAGAATTTTCTTTGTATTTGCAGGATGCAAATACAAAGAAAATTAAAAATATTGAAGCTGTTTTCGGCATTTTTAAGATTTGTTTCTCGTTAGTTTTCGGTTCTCGGACGCTTGCCACCAACGTCAGACTGTGAAAAAACCTCACAATCCTATTAACAAATATAGCTAAATAGTTGTAAGAAAAACACATTTTTTGTATTTTTAATCATGCAACACATCCAAGGAATTTCCCGCCATCAACTCCAAATGAGCAGTTTAGAAGACAAGATTACTGCTGATAATCCCGTTCGATTCATTGATGCCTTTGTCAATCATATTGATCCAGTAAAAATAGGTTTTCAGCCCAAAATTTTAAAAACCGAAGGACGGCCTAATTTTAGGTTAGAAGTCTTTTTAAAATTGTATTTATACGGTTATCTCAACGGAGTTAGGAGTTCTAGACGATTAGAAAAAGAATGTTTCCGAAATATTGAAGTACAATGGCTTTTAGAAGCTATTTATCCTAATTATCACAGTATTGCTGACTTTAGAAAAGACAATCCCAAAGCCCTAAAACAACTCTTCAAATTATTTGTTTCGTTTTTAAAAGATGCTGAACTCATTGCTGGCGACACCATCGCTATTGATGGTACCAAATCCAGAGCACACAACAGCAAAAAAGCCAATTACAATCAAAAGAAGATCGACAAGCACAAAGCATATATCCAAGCGAAGTCTCAAGAATATTTGGATCAATTGGACCAAAACGATATTCAAGAAAATCCAGTTGCTATCAAAAATATCCAACAAAAAATCGAACGCTTAAAGCAAAATAAAATCAAGTATGAGCTACTAGAAGAAGAACTAAAAAATAGCGGAGAACCACAAATAAGTACCACTGATGCCGATGCGAGAGCCTTACTCGTTCAAGGTCAAGTGGTGGAAGTATCGTATAACATTCAAGCCGCTGTAGATAGCAAACACAACTTGGTAGTAGCTACTCACACGATAAACCGCAATGATAAAAATGCACTTGCTGCCATTGCTTTAGAAGTCAAAGAAAACTTAGCATTGGAAACCTTCACGGTTTTGGTCGACAAAGGGTATCATAACGGTCGCGAATTACACACGTGCAAACAAAACAACATCACCACTATAGTAGCGGTTCCTGAACAAGGAAAAAGTAATGAAAACGGCACCCAACCCGAGTATTTGGTATCAAAATTTATTTATAACAAAGAAACTAACTCATACACCTGTCCAGAAGGAAAAACGCTAACCACAACAGGTAGCTGGCATAAGAAAACAGGACGCACCGAAGAAAGTGGTTATAACTTCCAAAAATACCGAACACCCGCTTGTAAAACGTGCCTAGTAAAAGACCTCTGCACCAGCAGAAATGGCGGAAGAGAAATTGATAGAAGCCAATATGCCGATGCCGTAGAAGAAAACCATCAGCGCTACAAAGACAATCCACAACTCTATAGAAAGAGACAAGAGATAAACGAACACATTTTTGGCACCATCAAGCGAAAATGGGGCTACAATTACACCGATTTAGTGGGATTAGAAAAAGTAAATGGTGAACACAGTTTAATTATGCTAGTGTACAACATCAAACGTAGCATCAATATCCTTGGTGTTCCTGATTTAATAGCTAAACTCCAAGTTTGGAACACACCCTATAAGAGAAAGGGTTTGTTTTTTACGAAAACGACCTGTTTAAAGCTGTTTTTAGCCTCGATTATTTTTAGAACCAACCAAAATGAATTCAAAATTAGCTTGGCATAAAGCGAAGATATATGCGTTTTAAAAAATCAAATTGTAGAAAAAAGATGGTTTTTTCACAGCCTGACGTTCTGCGGCTTAAAAATGTGGCGAAAATGCAACACCAAGCCTTCACAAATAT
>CAXYWC010000119.1:0-1913 GCA_964292845.1 uncultured Flavobacterium sp.
TTTCCAAATGAAAACAACTCGTTTTTTACAATTGATATTTGTATTGATTGTAGCTTTGTCGTGCTCTAAAAGCGCTAAAGATTTCAATTCTGATTTCTCCCTTTTTAAAGCGTATATCCTCAACTTTAGTTCAGGTTTGGTGTCTTCAAATAGCGATATTAGAGTCGTGTTAGCTTTTGATAAAAAAGAATGGACCCCAAATGAAGTGTTAGATGAAAATTTGTTTACCATTAGCCCTAGTGTTGATGGAAAAGTAGTAGCGCTTTCTAATAACACTATTGCGTTTATTCCAGAAAAAAAATTAGACCAAAACAAAGAATATCAAGTTACACTTCATTTGTCGGAATTAACAAACGTTCCAAGCAAATTAAAAGATTTCAACTTTACTATTAAAACCATAAAGCAAGATTTTATGGTTACAACAAATGATTTACAATCGTATAGTAAAGATTATCAATACTTAAATGGTGTTATTACATCCAGTGACGATTTGGATTTTGAAACCGCTAAAAAGTTAATTTCCGTTAATCAAGAAGACAAAGCAGTTAAAATTAAGTTTGTCAAAGAGTTAAGCAATAAAAAGGAATACAAATTTGTAATCGACAGCATAAAAAGACAAGTTGAAGATAGTAAAATCAAAATTTCATGGGACGGAAATCCTTTTGATATCGAACAAAAAGGTGAAATGCTGTATGAGATTCCTGGAAAAAATAATTTTAAAATTGTTTCAGCTGAAGTTGAGAAAGACAACAATCAAGTTCTGTTATTAAATTTTTCTGACCCATTAAACAGAGATCAAGATTTTTCAGGATTGGTACAAATAGAATCCGCTACAAATTTACGATTTGCTACTGCAGGAAACTTACTTAAAGTATTTTTAGATCAAACCATAAAAGGTGAACTTTTAGTAGAAGTTTTTCAAGGAATTGAAAGCGAAGACGGTTATAAAATGAAACAAAGTTTTGCAGAAAAAGTTACATTTGATCAAACAAAACCAGCTGTCCGTTTTATAAAAAGCGGCACTATTTTGCCTAGTTCTAATAATTTAAAAATAAATTTTGAAGCGGTAAATTTGAGTGCAGTAGACGTAAAAGTATATCAAATTTATGAAAACAATATTCTTCAATTTTTACAAGATAACGATCTAAATGGAAATCAGAATTTAAGAAAAGTTGCACAACCCATAGTTAAAAAGACCATTGCTTTAAATAAAAATAAATTACAAAATTCTAGCAAATGGAATGCGTATGCAATTGATTTATCAAAAATAATTACTCCAAATCCTGGTGCTATTTATCATGTTGAAATATCATATAAACGTAAATATTCGCTTTACAAATGTTCTTCATCTGCAATGGTAGAAAATGAAGAAGAGGAAGAAAAAGACGATGAAGTAAGAAGCTATCAAGATTATTATGATGATTACTATTATGAAGGATATAACTGGTATGAAAGAGAAGATCCTTGTACAGATTCGTATTATTTCAACAATAAAATATTTACAAATGTTATAGCCTCCGATTTAGGAGTAATTGCAAAACGAGGTGGTAATGGTTCGTATGTTTTCGCTGTGAATAATATTGTTTCTACGGAGCCTGTTGCTTCTGCAAAAATTGAATTGTATAATTTCCAACAACAACTTATAGAAACTATTACAACCGATAGCGAAGGAATGGCTAAAACCGAGTTGAAAAAATATGCCTTTTTTGCGATTGTTTCTAAAGATAAAAACACCACTTATGTGAAGTTAGATGAAGGGCAATCCTTATCAGTGAGTAATTTTGATGTGGGTGGTGAAGAATTACAAAAAGGATTAAAAGGTTTTATTTATGGCGAAAGAGGTGTTTGGCGTCCAGGTGATACTTTGCATTTGGCTTTCATGCTGAATGATGTGGAAAGCAAATTAGAAAAAT